>JABDKV010000156.1 GCA_013002045.1 Gammaproteobacteria bacterium | reverse complement strand
CGGCATCGCGTTCGTCGTCGTCAGCGTCGTGTTCGTCGTCCTCGACATCGCGCTCGTCGTCGTCGGCGTCGCGTTCGTCGTTCTCGGCGTCGCTTGCGTCTGCTGTGCCGGGCTCATCCTCGGTGTCGTCGTCGGTGTGCGTCTCGTCCGCCGAGTCGGTCTCGTGCTCAGTATCGGGTTCGACTTCTGAGGCCGCACCATCGTCGTCGGGAGCTGGACCGGGTCCGGGTCGGGCTTCGGGGTCTTGATCCCGGGGCGGGTCCAGCAGGGCGTCGTCGATGAATTCGAGTGGGCTGCTGGCGAGAAAGCGCAATGCATTGAAGGTTTTGCTGCATTCGCCACAGCGAACCGTGCCGGCCGCGACCGCAAGCGACGACGGCGCAACTTCGAAAACCGTTTTACACTGCGGACACTGAGTGAACACGTTTCCTGATCCCGGTCAGTCGCGCCCAACCGGCACGACAGGTTGGCGGATCCATCGTGAAGTCGCCGGTGTATGCCGGGCTTACCCATGATGGCTGGTCATCGAGCAGTCCCGACAGCACCAGCCAACCCCCTGGCCGTACGAGTCGCGCGAATAAAGGTGCCAACTCGACCAACGGCTGAGCGAGGATATTAGCAATTAAAACGTCGGCCGGCTGTGGCAACGGGGCGGAAGGTGTTGCTACGGTGATGACTTTGTCAACGGCATTGCGACCCGCGTTGTCGGCGGTCGCGATCAGCGCCTGCTCATCGATATCTATGGCGGCCACATCGCGGGCGCCGAGCAAAGCTGCGGCAATCGCCAGTATGCCCGACCCACAGCCGTAGTCGATGACCGCGCAATCATCGAGATTGGCCTGTTCCAGCCACTCGAGACACAGCGCGGTTGTCGCATGCCGACCCGTGCCGAAGGCGAGGCCCGGGTCCAGCGCGATAATGGTTTTGGCCGGAACCGGCGGCTGAGTGTCGCCGGGGCATACCCACAGAGATTTGCCAAATCGCATCGGCTCGAAATCGTCCAGCCATACCCGTTCCCATTCACGCTCGACCAGCTCTGCCCACGACGCTTCACCGAGTCCTTCGCTTGCCAGCATGCGTGAGACTGCGTCGCGGTCGACAGCCTCGTCGAACAACGCGCTAAGCCGCGGGTGAGTCCATAGCGGTGTTTCACCGGGCGCCGGTTCGAGCAAAGGCTGATCTGCTGCATCCTGAAGGCAAATCGAGACAGCTCCCAGTGACGTGAGTAATGCCTCGACACGCTCGGCATCGCTGGCGTGTATCTCCAGTGTCAGTTGTTGCCAGGCCATGCGCCCGGACTACAGGCCGAGTCGTTTCTCGAGATAGTGGATCTCGACAGCTCCCTCACTGAACTTCGTGTCGTTGCACAGATCCTGCAACAGCGGCACGTTCGTACGGATTCCCTCGATAACGACTTCGCTCAGCGTGTTGCGCATTCGCGCCAGAGCCATCTTGCGGGTTTCTGCATGCGTAATCAGTTTGGCGATCAACGAATCGTAATACGGTGGCACCGTGTAACCGGAGTACAGGTGCGAATCCACACGCACGCCGGGACCGCCTGGCTGGTGCCACTGGGTCACCGTGCCCGGCGACGGGATGAACTTCTCCGGGTCTTCCGCGTTGACCCGACACTCGATTGAATGACCACGGATCTCGATGTCATCCTGGGTCCATGGCAGCTTTTCGCCAGCAGCGACCTGCATCTGGGCACGCACGAGATCAATCCCGGTAACTGCTTCGGTAACCGGGTGTTCCACCTGTATGCGGGTGTTCATCTCAATGAAAAAGAACTCACCATTCTCGTACAGGAACTCCATCGTGCCAGCGCCGCGGTAGCCGATTTCCTGGCAGGCGCGGACGCAGACCGCGCCCATCTCGGCGCGTTGTTCCGCTGTGATGCCCGGGGCAGGGCTTTCTTCGATGACTTTCTGGTGACGACGCTGCATAGAGCAGTCGCGCTCGCCCAGATGAATACAATTGCCGTGCTCGTCGGCCAGCACCTGGAATTCGATGTGGCGTGGGCCGGCCAGGTACTTCTCCATGTACAGGGTCGCGTCGCCAAACGCCGCATCCGCTTCCTGGCGGGTTAACGCGATTGATTCCTCGAGTGACTCCTCATCGTGGATGACTCGCATGCCACGACCACCGCCACCACCCGCAGCCTTGATCATTACCGGGAAACCGATGTCACGCGCCAGCGCCATATTGTCGTCGGTGTCGCGACCGATTGCCCCATCGGAACCCGGGACGCACGGTACGCCTGCTTCGAGCATCGCGTTCTTCGCCGAGATCTTGTCACCCATCAGGCGAATCGTTTCCGGGCGTGGCCCGATAAAGGTAAAACCACTTTGCTCGACGCTTTCGGCAAAGTCGGCGTTCTCGGCAAGAAAACCGTAGCCGGGATGAATCGCGACTGCATCAGTGACTTCCGCAGCGCTGATGATGGCAGGCATGTTCAGGTAGCTGGCGTTGGACGGCGGCGGTCCTATGCAAACCGATTCGTCTGCCAGCAACACATGCGTTTGCTGGCGGTCGGCGGTGGAATGAACCGCAACGGTTCCTATTCCGAGTTCGCGACAGGCACGCAGTATACGTAGCGCGATTTCACCACGATTGGCGATGACAACTTTACGCAACATTGTCAGTTACTCGATTACGAACAGCGGCTGAGCGTACTCGACCGGTTCGCCGTTACGCGCCAGGATTGCGGTGATACGCCCGGACTTGTCTGCTTCGATCTGGTTCATCATCTTCATCGCTTCAATAATGCACAGTGTCTGGCCGATGCTGACATTCGAGCCGATCTCGACAAACGGGTCAGCGCCCGGTGTCGGCGAGGCGTAGAAGGTCCCGACCATCGGTGCCTTGACGTTGTGTTGTTCCTCGTTGACCTCGGCCGAGGCGGCGATGTCGGAATCGTTCGTGGCGGCCGCAGGTGCGGGTTGTGCGTCGGTGGCCATCGGCGCTGCTGGTGCTGGCATGCTGAATGGCAGCATCTGTGGAGCAGCGGCGTTACCCTGGGGATAGCGGCTGATACGAACCGCTTCCTCACCTTCGGTAATTTCGATTTCTGCTATACCCGATTCTTCGAGCAGCTCTATCAGTTTCTTAACTTTACGGATGTCCACTTGTCACTCCGATATGAATTCTATGGCGGCGCGTAGAGCAAGTTCGTAACCAGTTGCACCGAGACCGGCAATGGTGCCGACCGCGATATCCGAAAAAAACGAACGTCGACGGAATGGCTCGCGCGTATGAATGTTACTCAGGTGTATCTCGATGAACGGCAGGTCTACAGCCAGTAACGCGTCGCGTAGCGCGACACTGGTGTGGGTGTAACCAGCCGGGTTAATCAATATAAAAACCGTGTCGTCTCGTGCTGCTGCGTGGACGGCGTCGATCAGTTCGTGTTCTGCATTGCTTTGCACCGCATGCAAAGTGTGACCGGCGCGGGCGGCGATCGACATCAACTGCTTCTCAATGTCGTCGAGCGTGGTGTTGCCATAGATCGACGGCTCGCGTTGCCCGAGCAGGTTCAGGTTGGGGCCGTTGAGGAGCAGAATACGAGCCACTTGGGCGCCTTTCGCAGGATTTGGCAGCAAGTTTAGCGCTTTTACGGGCAATTTCTCTACCCGTTCCGTGCTGCGTTGCAGCGATGCGTCAGTTGGCAGCGCTCAGCTCAGCGATCGCTTTTTCCAGGTCAGCGCGGGTCAGCTCACCCGCATGCACGTCAACCACCTCGCCTCGGGCGTTAGTCATGACCGTCAAAGGCAGTCCAACCACTTCGGCGCCGTAACCCTCTGCCGCATCGAGCGCAACTTGTTCACCGACCAGTACCGGGTAATTGAAGCCGGCTTCCACCGCGTAATCCGTAACCGCATCGAATCGGTCCATCGCAATACCGATGATCGCGATGCCTTTGGATTGCGCCGTTTCGTTTAGCTCTATAAGTATTGGTATCTCGCGTCGGCAGGGCGGGCACCAGGTGGCCCAGAAGTTAACGATGGTTGGCTGGCCATCCCATTCGCGGATGTCGCGCTCGGTGCCGGTCAGATCGGGCAGACTAAAGACCGGTCGCAACTTGCCATCGGCAACGCCATGGGCCGCGCCGTGCGCGAGGGCTTCGCCGCTACCTGCTTTGCCTTGCACCAGCGGTTTGCTGCTACCCGCCTTAAAATCGTAGTAGACAAAACCGGCGACCGCGGCTGCGACAAAAAGCGCGGCGGCGAAAATACCGTTATTCAGAGACATCGCGTTTTCCCAGGGCAGCAGACAGGGTTTTCTCGAAATCGCGCGCATTCACATAGCCAACTATGCGGTAGTTTTTCCGCTCTTTGCCATCGGCACCGAAGAAAGCAACCGTTGGTGGCCCATAGACTTCAAAGTAATTGAGTAGCGCGCGATCGTCAGCATCATTAGCTGTTACGTCAGCCTGTAACAGGACTGTATCGGCGAGCGCCGCGACCACGGCGGTGTCGTGGAATGTCGTCTTCTCCAGCTTAATGCACTCGACACACCAGTCTGCGTAGAAGTCGAGCATGACACTGCGACCCTCGGCGCTGGCAAGTTGCACCCGGCGCTCGAGATCGTCGACCGTCTTGATGCGCTCGAACACCAGTGCCGGTCCCTTCTCGGCAGCGGCACCGAGCGTGGTCCCATGCAGTGGGCGCAGCGGGTCGGCGCCACCCATCGCACCACCGACAAACAACAATATGCCGTAGAGCACGGCAAGCAGGCCGCCACCCTTGGCCAGCTTACGCCGGGTGGTCGGTTGCTCACCCAGCGGTTGCAGGGCGCCCATGAATACGCCCGTCATCAGCGCCAGCGAACCCCACATCAGCATCGTGACAGTGGTCGGAACGATACGTGACAACATCCAGATGGCGACACCGAGCAGCATGACGCCGAAGGCACCCCGAATCGCACCCATCCAGGCACCGGCACGCGGTAACAGGTGGCCGGCCGAAGCGCCAAAAACCAGCAGTGGTGCGCCCATGCCCATACTGAGTGCGAACAGGGCAAGTCCGCCACGTACGGGGTCGCCACTCTGGCCGATGTAGATAAGGGCGCCGACCAGTGGTGCGGCGACACAGGGGCCGACGATCAGTGCCGACAGCACACCCATTATGCCGACGCCGAACAGGCGTCCACCGCTTTGGCGATTGCTCATCTCTGTTAGTCGGTTTTGCAGTGCTGCCGGTACCTGCAACTCGTAGACGCCGAACATCGCCAGTGCCAGCGCGATGAAGACCAGGCTGAACACGATGATGACACCTGGGTGCTGGAAGGTTGCCTGCAGGTTGTGACCGAGCATGGCGGCAATGACACCAGCCACGGTGTAAGTGAGCGCCATCGCGAGAACGTAGATCAGCGACAGCAGGAAGGCCCGACGAGATGTAACGTCGGGTCCCTGGCCGACAATAATGCCGGACAGTATCGGTACCATCGGGAACACACACGGGGTAAAGGCCAGCAGCAACCCCAGGCCGAAAAAGCTCAGCACGACCAAACCCAGGCTGCCGTCACGGATCAGCAGTGCCAGCCGATCCTGTTCGGCAACCGGCTCTGCCAGTTCAGGCGGTGGTGTTGTATCGGCAACCGGCAGGATGACCGCTGTCGTGCGCTGCATAGGCGGGTAACAAATGCCGTCTTCTGCGCAACCCTGGAAACCGACATCAATCTCAAAATCGCCAGCCTCCGGACCGGCACGCGAGATCGGCACGTATATCCGCGCGCTGTCATAGTAGACCTCGACGTCACCAAAGTGTTCGTCGAACTTTTCCACACCGGGTGGCAGGCGCGGGTTGCCCAGTTGCAGCAGCGTGCTGTCGGTAGCAAAGGAAAACTTGTCGCGATACAGGTAATAGCCCGGGGCAACTGTGAAATCGACCTGGACGCGGTACGGGTCGGCCATCTGTGCGGTAAAGAAGAAGGCCTCTTCGGGGGGCAGGAATTCGTCACCGGCGGTCGCCGCCGCGTTGCCGGTGACCAGTGCCATGAGGTCGGTGCCGGGGCCGGCGGAGATCGTTTTGGCAGGTAGCTCTACGCTGGTCTGCCACCTTTGTGGCGGATAACAGAGCCCGATGTCAGCGCAGCCCTGGGAGCGAATCTCTAGTTGCAGTACCGCGGGAGCGTTGTCTGTGCGCTTGTAGGGAATCTGTACCGTTGTCGTGTCGCGGTAAATCTCGGATTCGCCGAAGAACTCATCTGTCTTCATCTTGCCGGGCTGGTAGCGCGGTTCGGCAAGCGTGATGCCGTCAGTCAGCGAGCTGAAGCCAAAACGGTGCTGGTAGAGGTAGTAACCGTCTTCAATGGTCCACCTGACCTCGATCAGCTCGGGACCGGCCTGCACCTGGTAGCGAAACGCCTGTTCCGGTGGAACCAGGTCAGGTGCCGCGGCTGCAGCACCGGTGGTCGCCAACAGCAGGGCAATGAGGCCGATTAGCTTGTTCACCGGGTCGTATTCTCCGCAATCCAGTCGAGGTAAGGTGCGAGACCGTTGTTGACACCGACTGCCAGTATCTCCGGAAGTTCGTAGGGGTGCATCTTTCGCAGCGCCGGCTCGAGCCCGGCGTAGGCGCTTTCTGTTGTCTTGATCAGGAGTTGCACCTCGGTTTCGGTGCTCAGTTTGCCCTGCCAGCGGTAGTAGGAGGTGATACCGGGCAGTGCCGTGACGCAGGCAGCCAGGCGCGATTCGACCAGTTCTGCCGCGATACGGCCGGCCGTCTCGTCGTCGGGGCAGGTGCACAGGACTATAAGGACTTCGCTGGTCGTCATCGCCGCCGGTTCGCTAAATTGGGAGCGCGAACTGTAGCGGCCGTCGGCCGCGCTGTCACGGCCCCCCTTGACTTCGCACTTTCCGCCACTATTATTAGCACTCCTTTCAGGGGAGTGCTAACAACACGCATTCCATTGGGATTTATAAGTGGTTGAAATTATAGGAGATATGCGATGAACCTGCGTCCACTGCATGATCGCGTCATCGTCAAGCGCGTCGATGAAGAGACGAAATCCCCCGGCGGGATCGTCATTCCGGACACCGCTGCCGAAAAACCCAGCCGTGGCGAGATTGTTGCCGTCGGCAACGGCAAGCTGCTGGACAACGGCGACATACGTCCGCTGGCCCTGAAGAAGGGCGACACGGTGCTGTTCGGTAAGTACAGCGGAACCGAAGTCAAGATCGAAGGCGAGGAAGTTCTCGTCATGCGTGAAGACGACGTTATGGCGGTATTGGAAGACTAAGGCTCGGGAGCAACTGAAATGTCAGCAAAAGATTTAAGATTTGGAGACGACGCGCGGCACCGCATGTTTGCCGGCGTCAATGCACTGGCTAACGCCGTGCGTGTAACCCTCGGCCCCAAAGGCCGTAACGTCGTGCTCGACAAGAGCTTTGGCGCACCGACCGTCACCAAAGACGGTGTCTCGGTAGCCAAGGAAGTCGAGCTCGAAGACAAGTTTGAGAACATGGGCGCGCAGATGGTTAAGGAAGTCGCTTCCCAGACCTCTGACGAAGCCGGTGACGGTACCACCACGGCTACAGTGCTGGCGCAGTCAATCCTGCGTGAAGGCCTGAAGTCGGTGGCGGCGGGTATGAACCCGATGGACCTCAAGCGTGGCATCGACAAAGCGGCCGGCAAGGTCGTCGGTGCTCTGAAGGACCTGTCCAAGCCCTGCCAGGACGACAAGTCGATTGCCCAGGTCGGCACGATCTCGGCTAACTCGGACACCGAAATCGGCGACATCATTGCCAAGGCAATGGACAAGGTAGGTAAAGAAGGCGTGATCACCGTCGAAGATGGTTCGGCTCTGGAGAACGAGCTGGACGTCGTTGAAGGTATGCAGTTTGACCGCGGTTACCTGTCGCCTTACTTCATCAACAACCAGCAGGGCCAGAACGTCGAGCTCGACGATCCGTACATCCTGCTGCACGACAAGAAGATCTCGAACATTCGCGATCTGCTGCCGCTGCTCGAGGCTGTTGCCCGTTCCAGCCGCCCGCTGCTGGTCATCGCTGAAGATGTCGAAGGCGAAGCGCTGGCTACGCTGGTGGTCAACAACATCCGTGGCATCGTCAAGGTTGCTGCTGTCAAGGCACCGGGCTTCGGCGATCGCCGCAAAGCCATGTTGCAGGACATCGCTATCCTGACCGGTGGCACCGTGATCTCTGAAGAAGTCGGTCTGAGCCTGGAGAAGGCGACGATCGAAGATCTTGGCCAGGCCAAGAAAGTTCAGATCACCAAAGACGATTCGACCATCATCGATGGCGCTGGTCGCCCCGACGAGATCAAGGGTCGTGTCGAGCAGATCAACGCGCAGGTTGCCGAAACTTCTTCCGATTACGATCGTGAGAAGCTGCAGGAGCGTGTTGCCAAGCTGGCCGGTGGTGTTGCCGTGATCAAAGTCGGCGCTGCTACCGAGATCGAGATGAAAGAGAAGAAGGCCCGTGTCGAAGACGCATTGCACGCTACGCGTGCGGCTGTCGAAGAAGGCATCGTACCGGGTGGTGGTGTCGCATTGCTGCGTGCTG
>JABDKV010000154.1 GCA_013002045.1 Gammaproteobacteria bacterium | reverse complement strand
GACCTGCGACCGCGGCTGAGCTGGGATCGCGCCAAGGATCGAATTTCCGCGCGCCGTGGTGCGGCGATGATCACACGCCTGAACTCGGGCACAATTCCTGATCGCGGCAACTACGGTGTACATCTCGGCGAAGATGGCCCGCGCATCGGTGAGCTCGACGAGGAAATGGTGTTTGAAACCCGCGATGGCGACACCATCCTGCTGGGTTCGTCCACCTGGCGGGTCGAACAGATTACCCGTGATCGCGTCATTGTTTCACCGGCGCCGGGCGAACCGGGGCGGCTGCCTTTCTGGCGTGGCGAAGGTCCTGGCCGTCCCTACGAACTCGGTCGTGCGCTGGGTGCATTGCTGTCGAAGCTTGGTAGCCTGCCGCGCGCAAAGATGATCGCGACGTTGCAGCAGGAACTGCCACTCGATGAATTTGCGGCTACCAACCTGGCCGCTTATATCGATGGTCAGCGTGAGGCGACCGGTTCGGTTCCGTCGGCTAAAACCATTACCGTCGAGCGCTTTCGTGATGAACTCGGTGACTGGCGGGTCTGTATCCTGACCCCGTTCGGGGCGCGCCTGCATGCGCCGTGGGCAATGGCGCTGCAACGCATGTTGTCGTCGCAACTGGGCTATGAGTTGCAGGTGATGTACACCGACGACGGAATTGTGCTGCGACTCGACGACACGGACGAGCCACCTGACGTGGCCGCGCTGATTCCCGATCCGGACGAAGTAGAGGAGCTGGTTACTGATCAGCTCGGGAACTCGTCGTTGTTTGCCGGGATTTTTCGCGAGAACGCGGTGCGTTCGCTGCTTCTGACCCGTCGCGGGCGACAGCGCAATCCGCTGTGGGCACAACGCCTCAAGTCGCAAAACCTGTTGGCGGCAGTGCGCCATTACCCCAGTTTCCCGATCATGCTGGAAACCTACCGGCAGTGTTTGCGCGACATTTTCGATATGCCTGCGCTGAAGGATTTGCTGACATCGATCCGCGCCCGCGACGTCACCGTGCACGAGGTCGAGACGCGTAGTGCGTCGCCTTTTGCGCGCTCGCTGGTATTTGCTTATGTCGCCGCCTATCTCTATGAAGGCGACCAGCCACTGGCCGAGCGCAAAGCGCAGGCGCTGACGCTGGATCGGCAGTTGTTGGCGGATCTTCTCGGGCAGGACAGCCTGCGACAGCTGATTGATGCCGATGTACTCGCCACACTCGAGGCTGAACTGCAGGCGCTTACGGCGAGCCGGCAGGCCCGGGATGCCGATGAACTACACGATCTGCTGCGGCGGGTTGGTGACCTGAGTAGTGATGAGGCCGGTGAGCGCAGTACGGGTGACGTTGCTCAGTGGCTCGACCAGTTGCAACAACAACGCCGCGCGATTGCCATTAAAGTCGCCGGTGAAACACGCTGGATAGCCGCTGAAGACGCGGGTTTGTATCGCGACGCGCTCGGCGCCATGCCTCCGTCGGGCTTGCCCGACGATTACCTGGCGCAAACTGAAAACCCGCTGCGACGACTCGTGCGTCGCTATGCGCGCAGTCATGGTCCCTTCTTGTTGAGAGAGATCAGCGAACGATTTGGCTTACGCGATGCACAGCTCGAGCCGGTGCTGCAGCAATTGCAGCAGGATGAGCAGGTTGTACACGGTGAGATTCGTCCCGGCGGGGCCGAACTCGACTGGTGTGACAACGAAATCCTGCGACGACTCAAGCGTCGCACCCTGGCGAAACTGCGTAATGAAGTCGCGCCGGTGGATGGCCGTACGCTGTCGCTGTTCCTGCCGCAGTGGCATGGCATTGGTAAGGAAAGACGCGGTCTCGAAAGACTAATCGAAGTGATCGGGCAACTGCAGGGCCTGGCACTGCCGTGGTCTGTACTGGTGCAGTCGGTTTTGCCGGCGCGAGTCAGCGACTTTCACCTTGATCAGCTCGACATGGCCTGTGCCAGCGGCCGCATCGTCTGGGTCGGCCGCAGCGCCACCAGTGCCGGTGATGGTCGGGTTGCGCTTTACCTGCGTGAACAGGCACGACAGCTACTCCAACAGGACGAAGAGTTCGAAACGGACGATCCGCTGCAACTTACATTGCTCGCACACCTGGATCAGAGAGGTGCTTCTTTCCTGAACGAGCTCAAGGATGCGATCGACACCAACCACCCGGGCACCACGGCCGATGACTTCAAAAATGCACTATGGGAACTGGTCTGGGCAGGGCAAATCACCAACGACACATTTGCCCCTTTGCGGACGTTGGGTTCGTCCCGGCGCGGCCGACGCAAACGCTACGAAATTGCCGGTGGTCGCTGGTGGCGTGTCGATGATCTCGTGGACGCAGGTATCAGCGATACCGAGCGGACCCTGGCGCAAACCCGGGTCCTGTTGGAACGCTATGGCATCGTCAGTCGCGAAGCCGCATTGAGCGAAGACCTGCCGGGCGGCTTTTCGGCGATCTACAAGGTACTGCGACAAATGGAGGAGAGCGGCAAGGTACGTCGCGGTTATTTTGTCGAGGGCTTGTCGGGTGCGCAGTTTGCTTATGTCGGCGCAGTCGATCGGCTGCGGGCTGTGCGACCTGAGGACTCTGCAAATGAGTACGAAGACGCTGATGTCACCATACTGTCGGCAGTCGACCCGGCAAATCCCTTTGGGGCACTGATCCCATGGCCCGCCACCGGCGCCGGTGAAGACGCTAAACCGCGAAGGGTCAGCGGGGCCGTTGTAGTCATGGTCAATGGCAAGCCTGTGCTCTACCTGCCATCCGGTGGACGGCACCTGCTGACATTCCCGTCAATGTACGACGAAGGTCGCGATGAACTGGTGGTCGCGGCGCGAGCGCTCAATACGCTGACGCGACCTGGGCGCAAGCGTCGTATTGTGGTTGAAAAAGTGGATAACGTAGCGGTACGGGAATCACCACATCACGACTTACTGGTTGCGGCAGGTTACGTCAGCGACTATCGCGGATTGGTGCCGACGCAGGCCTTCAATTAATGCCTGAGGGTGACACGATCCATAAAGTGGCGATGGCGTTGCGGCCTTTGCTCGACGGAAAGACGCTGTCCCGCGGTCGTTTGCGTGAATACCCGGAAGCCCGGTTTGCCGGTAAGACCGTTAGTGATATCGGTGTTCACGGAAAACACCTGTTTATCGAATTCGATGAGCGTGAGGTGTTGCGCTGTCATCTTGGGATGACCGGCTCATGGCACCGATATGCGCCTGGCGAACGCTGGCGTCGTCCGTCGCGACAGGCCACTGTCGTGCTCGAAACCGACACGGATATAGTCATTTGTTTCAATGCCAGCGAGGTCATGGTCACCCGTGCTCGTGGCACCCGCTACAAGGAGTTGCGGCAGCGCCTGGGGCCGGATTTGCTGGCCGATCCGGTCGATTACGATGAGATCCTGCGGCGTGCGCGATTGCGATCCGGGCAGGTGCCGCTGCTGGACCTGCTGCTAGACCAGTCGATCGCGTCTGGCATTGGAAATGTCTATAAGAGCGAACTGTTGTTTATTCATCGCTTGCATCCACTGACCACGCTTGCGACTGTCGATGACAACAAGTTGACTGCGTTGTATCAGGACGCTGCTGACCTGCTGCGCCGCAATCTCGGCGATGGCCGGCGGACGACGCGATTTCCACGCGATTCAGCGGGACGACTATGGGTCTATCGTCGTGCGGGCAAACCGTGCCTGGAATGTGATACGCCCATCGAGTACCGACGCAACGGTCGTCATCGGCGCTCGACCTATTTTTGCCCACACTGCCAGCCGGAAGATTAGCGCGGCGTCAGCTCGATCGTCTCGACGAACTCGTCCTTTGCGTTGAGCAACCGGAAGACAAGCGAGCCGTCGTTATCGATATCGATAAGACCGGCATTGAACCAGTGCATGGCGTCGTCGAAGCTGATGACGGCAGCGGGGTCGGGCCCATGAAAGTAGAGTCGGCGCGGCTGCAGCGTCTGATCGAGATTTTGGGTCGGATAGATACCGGCATTGAGCGGTCCCACGACGAACTCGTGAAAAACAAAGTCATCGCTGAACGGCTGGTAGCGAAACCCGGTGGCGAAATGCACATCGGCCGACAGGAAAATAATGTTGCGGACATTGGCATCAGCCCAGTTGCGGAGCAGTCCCAGTAACTCCTGTTCGAAGCCTGACACGTCCTCACCGTTGGCCCATCCATCGCGTGCGCCTGCCTCGGCTGTGCCGACGGGTATCGCCAGTGGGACACTGGTGGCAATCAGCTTCCACGTGGCCTGACTGTTGTTGACCGAGTTTGCCAGCCAGCGACGCTGAGCATCGCCGAGCAGGGTCTTCGGTTCTGTTGCCGAATCTGGCCAGCTGTTGGGGTCCCGGAAACTACGAGTATCAATGATAAAAACCTCGGCATGGCGCGACGGGCTGAAACTTCGATAGCCAGGCCCGGGCCCCAATGGATGGAATGCCCGCATAGCATTCATGCCATGCGCGGCTAGACGCCGGTCAGGCTCCGATGCCCGGAAATCGCGTGATGGCGAGAAGTCGTTTAGAACTTCGTGGTCATCCCAGGTCACAAACCACGGGACTTGTGCACGAAAGCGACGCAGGGCCGCGTCTTCATACTGGTATGCCCAGGTTGCAATGAAGTCGGTCGCGCTGCTGGCAATATCGTATTCACCCGCCACCTGGCGGTTACCCAGCGCGCCGTCGCCGAGGCAAACGTCGTCGGCATAGACCAGGTCTCCGAGGCCGATAAACAGATCGGGATTGGTCTTAACCAGGGCATCGAAGATCGGGTAACCATGATCCAGATCACGACAGATGTTTTGTCCGCCCAGGTCTCCACCAAACGCAATTCTTAGCCGACGTTGCAACGGCCAGGTAGTGAAAGAAAAACCCCCGCCCTCTCGTTTACCGATACGCCAGTTAACCTTGTATTGGGTGCCCGATGTCAGCCCGTCTACACGCAACTGTGCCCGCCCGTCGACGCTCAGGGAATGAGTCTGTCGCTGACCGTCAGCATCAAATACCAACTCGATTTCGGTTGGCTCCGGCGATGTTGCCCAGATCATCACGCTATCAGCGCTGACTTCGTCTATGGAAACCAGTGGCAGATCGGGCTGTGGTGCATCACAGCCCTGCAACACCAGCATCGCGGCTAGCGTGGCTAATCTAGTCGTCGGGTAAAGTCGTCCAGCGCACGGTTTCGGTTGCATTAACCTGTTGCTCCTCATGCCATCGGCGAAGCCCGGCGGGGATGTCATCCTGCCTGTCGATAAAAGTGTCGAGATCGGCGAGCAGACGGTCGATGTATTGCCAGGCCTCACCATTAACCTCGGCCTCCCGCCATAGCACAGCGAAACTGTCGCGTAAGCCGTCGAAATCTCGTTGCTG
>JABDKV010000172.1 GCA_013002045.1 Gammaproteobacteria bacterium | reverse complement strand
CCACCCTCGCGCCTCGGCGCCAGCGGCTGACCGTCGAGTTGCATTGGCATGCGATAAGTCAGGTAATTGACCAGCGGGTCTGGGCACTTACATAGCGCACTCTGGTGTGCAGCCCAGCCAAGCGGATCGAGCGTTAGTTGATCCGGTTGTGGTGCATCGAGTATCGGTGACATGAGTGTCATTGCAGCAACGATCCTGAGCATGGCGGTTCCCTCCGCGTTTATTCCGAGGAAACAACATGCCTGAGTGCTGCTGCGTGTTCGAGTAGAGAAACTCGCGAGGTTTATTAATTACGCAAATCAGATTCGTTCAAAACGATTGCGCTCGCGATTCTTGCGTACTGTGCCGGCAGGAAATATTTCGCCACTCATGGCTATATACACACCGGCGGGCAGCAATTGCAGCGCGGCGATAGCCATACCAACATTGAATGATGCATCGGTCGAACGGAATCGCGCCGGACTCAACGCGCCGGTCAGCACGATAGTCTTGTCGGCGATGTCATCCAACACTTCTGCCGTGTCGGTCATCGTATCGGTGCCGTGTGTCACCAGAATGCGGTCGTTGTCACAGGCAGCGATGGCGACACGAATCGCCTCGCGGTCGTCATCGTCGAGTTCGAGACTATCCTTTTGCATCAGCGGGCACAGCTCGTAGTCGATTAACGCCTGCGCTTCGTGAAGAATTTCGCCTACGGTCGTTGCGCCGATCTCGTAGCGGCTTTTTTCGTCGAAGTACACTTTGTCGATTGTGCCGCCGGTGGTGAAAATCGTTATCTTCATACGTTGAAATAGTGCCCTGCCCGCAAACCCCGATTATGCGGCCATTCCCCGCCGCCAACCACCACCGCGCTCCCGTAGGAGCGGCTTCAGCCGCGATGGATCGCGCAGCGATCCGTAGGAGGGACTTCAGTCCCGACCTCTTTCCAACGCAAAAGCACCGACCCCCTGTGATTAGGGAATGCTTCGGGGGAGAGCTGTCTTTATCCGCCCAGGCCTTTCGCGGCTAAATCCGTCAGGCCATCCATGGCCTGCCGGAATCGGGCGCGTCTTGTTCGGGCGTCCTGCTTCACTCGTCGCGCACGACGCCTCGAAAGGCCTGGGCGAATAAAGCCAGCTCCCGCAAGATTGTTGCGTCTCGACTTCGTGTTCCCCGTAGGAGCCGCAATTTCTCCGTAGGAGCGGCTTCAGCCGCGATGGATCGCGCAGCGATCCGTAGGAGGGACTTCAGTCCCGCCCGCGTTGTTTATCGCATCAATCACACCTGCGTAAGAAAGAATCGCGGCTGAAGCCGCTCCTACGAGGGAGGGAGGGATTGCGGCTGAAGCCGCTCCTACGGGTTTGTCGTTGTAGTCATGCCGGAGGACAGGTGGCGGCCGCCGCGATGATCGACAATGAAGGCCTCGTAGCCGTCAAGCGATTCGATGACATCGAGGCCATCAATGATCCCCAGGACAAATATTCCGGTAGCAAGTGCATCACACCAGATACCGTCTGGCCCGATCACGGTTACGCTACGGACGTCACTGGGTGAATCACCGGTGCGGGGATTAATGATCTGGTGATAGCGCTCGCCATCCTGCTCGAAAAATCGTTCGTAGTCGCCGGAGGTGGAAACGCCCTGATCAATCACCGGAATCCAGGCAACGACATCGCTACCGGCGGTCTTTGGATTACGTACCCCGACCGTCCACGGTTCGCCACGCCTGTCACCGAGAGCACGGGTGTCGCCACCGGCACTGACCAACGCATTGGTCGCGCCGCAGGCTATTAGCATCTTGACCGCGCGGTCGACAGCGTGCCCCTTGGCAATACCACTGATATCGATTTTCATACCGGGCTTCTTGAAGCGAATCGTGCGGGCGCGACGATTGGTTTCTACCAGTCGGTAATCGACCACTTCCAGTGCACGACCGGTCGCATCGATGTCGGGTCGCTGTCGTTGCTCATAGTCGAAAAGGAAACCGACACTGGCAAAGGTGATATCGAATGCACCTCGTGTGACCGGACCAAAACGCAAGGCCTTGTCGATGAGGGAGTGCAGCTCGGTGCTGACTTTGACGGCGTCATCGGCCGCGGCTGCATTGATCGAGCTGATCGCTGAGTCCGGATCGCTGACATCGATCATAGCGTTGACCCGTGCCATCTCTGTCCGGAGCATATCCATACAACGAGGCGCCAGCTCGGCGTTGTCATGCCAGAACTCCACCAGCACTTCGTCTTCGAGAATGGCGGCATTGCCGTGGTACCAATTGGCTGATGCTGCAGGTGCGTGGAGCAGGCACAGTAGTGCCAGCGCCGGTAGCAGTCTGATTGACGCGGTCATTCGTTTTTACCCTTGAAGCCCGAATCTAGCTTATCAGTGCTTGAGGTCGGGGCGGTAAAATCCCTGTAGGAGCGGCTTCAGCCGCGATGGATCGCGCAGCGATCCGTAGGAGGGACTTCAGTCCCGACCAATGTACGTGGCACCTGCAAACTCCGACGCAAGAAAGAATCGGGGCTAAAGCCCCTCCTACGCGCGCTGCGCGCGCCTTGGATCTCCCCGTAGGAGCGGCTTCAGCCGCGATCCCCTGGCGGCGCAGCCGCCGTAGGAGGGACTTCAGTCCCGACCTTTGGCTTTGACACGTTGAACCAACTCCTTCGTTGTAAAGAAAGAATCGCGGCTGAAGCCGCTCCTACGGGGAGGGATCGGGGCTGAAGCCCTTTCTACGCAAGGGCGCGGTTATTTTTTCTTTTTGGGCATGTACAGGTCGATGATGGTGCCTTCGTAAACTTCGGCCGCCATCATGACGGATTCAGACAGCGTCGGGTGCGGATGTATGGTCAGGCCGATGTCGGCGGCGTCGCAACCCATCTCGATTGCCAGTGCACATTCGCTGATCAGATCACCGGCGTGCGGTCCCACGACGCCGGCGCCCAGTAACCGATCGGTATTCTTGTCGAACAACAGCTTGGTACTACCTTCGTCACGTCCCATGCCCAGCGAACGACCGCTGGCCGCCCACGGAAACACACCTTTGCCGTAATCGATACCCTGCGCTTTGGCATCGTTTTCGGTCAGACCGACCCAGGCAATTTCAGGATCGGTGTAGGCAACCGACGGAATCACCTTGGCGTCGAACGCGACTTTTTCACCATGCGCTACTTCAGCGGCGACCCGTCCCTGGTGTGTTCCCTTGTGCGCCAGCATCGGTTGCCCGACCAGGTCGCCGACGGCGAAAATATGCAGGACATTGGTCCGCATTTGCTTATCGACGGCGATCAGTCCGCGTTGGTCCACGACCACACCGGCAGCCTCGGCATTAAGCCGGTCGCCATTGGCACGCCGCCCGATCGCGACCAGTACTGCGCCAAAAGTATCTTCGGCGGGCGCATCACCACCTTCAAAACCCACCTTGATTCCGTCGGCAGTTGCATCAATTGCAGTAACCTTCGTATCGAGCCAGATAT
>JABDKV010000130.1 GCA_013002045.1 Gammaproteobacteria bacterium | reverse complement strand
CGCTGTGTCCCGACCCAGGGCCCGATTCCACCCGAACCGGTACTGGTGTTCACCGAACCTGACACAGATCCGCCGCCGTGCCCGCCCGGTGAAGTTTGTGACGATCCGTGCGAGGGCATCGCAGATGCGGCACTGATCATCGGTACCGACGTGCTCGATCCCGATATCTGCACCGCTCCGGTCCGGACTTACTGGGTCGCCGACGGCGAGAACTAAAGTCAACGGGTTGCCCGTCCCAGGTGGACGGGCAACCTCTTTTTTAAGGAAGCAAGATGAATAAACGTCAATCCGGTGTGACCCTGATCGAACTGGTGATTACCGTCACGATTATCTCGATACTGGCTGTCATAGCCGTACCCAGCTACCAAAACCAGATGCGTCGCTCCCATCGTACCGACGCCATGTCGGCCCTGATGCGACTCGCAGCGGAGCAGGAAAAGTTCTACTTCCAGAACTCCCGCTACGCCACTTTTGCCGAACTCGGCAGCCCCGATACTGAACGCGACTGGTACACCCTGAGCGTCACCGCTAACGACGCGAATACGTTTACCGCGGTGGCTACAGCGAAAACCACGGGTCCGCAGATCGATGACAAGCCCTGCCGCACTTTCACAATCACCGCCGCAGGACTACGCACATCGACCGATTCGGACAACAACGCCAGCACCAGCTGCTGGCGCTAAACACGATTTGCCACATCGCCGGCGTCATCAACCGATGACGCCGGCATTTTCTTGCTCTACCATCGCCACTCGATGTCACGATGGACGAGCACAATCAAACGATTCCTATTCATCGCGGTTCTGCTACCAGCGCTCATACAGCCGCTGCTTGCGACCGAGTCGCGGCCCCGCGTAGGGCTGGTACTCAGTGGTGGTGGCGCCCGTGGCGCTGCACACGTAGGCGTTCTACAGGCTCTCGAAGATCTGCGCATACCAGTCGACGTCGTCGCCGGCACCAGCATGGGCGCACTGGTCGGTGGGCTCTATGCCGCTGGCAAGCAGCCCGCCGAACTTGCCGCCCTGGTGGAAACGATCGACTGGGACGAGGTCCTCAGCGACAAACCGGCCCGTTCGCGCCTGTCTTTTCGGCGTAAACAGGACGATCGCGATTTCCTGATCGATTTCGACCTCGGTGTCGGCGCCGACGGCCTGTCGCTGCCGCGCGGCCTGCTCCAGGGCCAGAAGCTGAACCTGTTATTGCGATCGCAAACGCTGGCCGTTACAGGAACAAGTGATTTCAGCGAGCTTCCGACACCCTTCAGTGCTGTCGCCACCAATATTGAAACTGGCGAAGCCGTCATTCTCAACTCCGGTGAGCTTCCGCTGGCAATGCGCGCCAGCATGGCCGTACCCGGGGTGTTTGCACCGGTAGAAATCGATGGCCAGTTGCTCGTTGATGGCGGCATTGCCAACAACATGCCGATCGACGTGGCACGTGCGATGGGGGCGGACATTGTCATCGCAGTCGATGTCCAGTACCCGCTCGACAATCGCGATGATCTGCGCTCCGCCGTAGACATCACCAACCAACTGATCACAATCGTCGTCATGCGTGAGGCGGAGAAACAGCTTGCAACGCTCCGCGCCGACGACATCCTGATCGTGCCACCCTTGTCGGGGATCGGCTCATCCGCATTCGAACGCACAGTTGACGCGATGAGGCTCGGCTACGAGGCCGCAATCAACGACCTGCAACCGCGTTCATCGCTGGCCCTGGAGCCGGGTGCATACCAGGAATACGTTGCCGGCCGGAAGGCCGAGCGTGAGCATCCTCCGATTGAATACATTATCGTCGAGGGCGACGGTCGGCTCGAGAGCCAGGTACTGGCGCAACGACTGGGACTAGCCACCGGTCCTTTAGACGTTGCGCAACTCGAGGCCGGTATTGCCGAACTCTATGGACTTGATACCTTTGAAATCATCGACTATCGGCTGCAGCAACAAAACGGGCGTTACGGCCTGGCGATAGACGCAACTGACAAAGGCTGGGGTCCGGACTATATCAACCTTGGAACACGGTTAGTCGATGACCTGGAAGGCAGCAGTCGTTACACCATCGGATTGCGCTACACCCGCACCGCCGTCAACGGCCTCGGTGCGGAATGGCGCAGCGATGTTCAGGTCGGTACTAATCCTCGTCTTGCTACCGAGTTTTACCAGCCACTGGACAGAGGCTGGCGCTATTTCATTGCACCATCAATAGCACTGGAGCGTTTCGAGGTCGATTCATTCTCCGGCGAGCAAAGAGTGGCTGATTTTTTTGTAACCACCGCCAGCGGCCAGCTCGACTTCGGTCGCGCATTCGGCAACTGGGGGGAGTTACGCCTGGGTCTGCAACGGACGACTGGTCGTATCAGTCGTCGTACCGGTTTACTCGAGGCACCATCCAGTTTCGATAACGGTGCCTTCATCGCCGGATTTCGGGTCGACACGCTCGACGATGCCAGCTTTCCGCGGCGGGGCTGGCAAAGCAGCCTGGAATGGCAGGGTTTTCGTACCGACCTGGGCTCTCGCTCTAATGGCGACCGTATAGAAATTGCCGCCTCTTATGCGCTGACGCGCGGCAAGAGTACGTTTCGTTGGTCACAACGAGCCGGCAGCAATCTTGACGGGGATGGCGAGTTGCAGAATACCTTTAGCCTGGGCGGTCTGTTCAACCTGTCCGGCTTACGCAATGGGCAATTGCGTGGGCAGCACTACGCTATCAGCGATCTTGTCTATTACCGTCGCATGGAGCCGGCATTCACCCTGCCCTTCTATGCTGGCGCATCGCTCGAACTCGGTAATACCTGGGAACGTTCTTCACAGATCAGTGCAGACAACGCCATCTTCGCCGGCAGCCTGTTCATCGGAGTCGACACTTTCGCGGGCCCGCTCTATCTTGCCTGGGGCGTAGCCGAAGACGGTCAGTCTGCCGCCTACTTTGTCCTCGGCCCGCGCTTCGACTAACAGGCTTAGCTCAGGATCAGGTGTCGCCAGGCGCCTGTATGGTCGCGCCCTTGGTCTTACCTAGAGCGTCCTGCGCCGAGCGACGCTCACGCTTGATATCGCCCAGCTTGCGACAGACCATTTTCTTACGATGCGAGCCGGTCGGCGTAATTTGCCGACAAATGACCTTGTCGTCGGAGTCGGCAGTCGATTCGATCTTGCTGCGATCGACCGCATCAGCTGACCCTGTTTCGCCTTCGGTCGCTGCGACAGCCACTTCTTCAGGTGCCGGCGCGACCGCCGGTTCGGTTGCACAGCCGGCCAGCCCCAGAGCTGCCAGCGCAAAAATAATCGTTACTCGTTTCATTGATCCCACATGCTGTTATTTCATCCGAATGCAGACTGCGAGCCTAACACAGCCTGTGATCATCCCTGGCGCGGTGCGTCCTCGGCGCAGCTAACACATTGATCTGAAAATGGTAGTACTTCCAGACGCGGCCAGGGAATCTGTTCGCCACAGCCTACACAGGTGCCATACTCGCCATTATCTATTCGGGCCAGTGCTGCGCTGATCTGGCGCAGTTCCTGACGACCGGCCTCACCGAGGGCATCGAGCACTTCTTCGTTCTCGCGCTCAACTGCCTGCTCAGCGAAATCCGAGCTCAGCGGACCGGAGACGTGACGCACGTCATCGGTGATCTTGCTCACCCGCTTCTTCAGCTCATCACGTCGTTCCAGCAGGATGCGGCGGACTGCGTCGAGACTGGTGGACATAATATGCCCCCTGGAATAGCGATCCCTGACTCACGCTACCCGTGATTTGCCCTGGGGGTCAAATTCGTATGCTGCGCTGCGGCATCCAGGCTGTCGCACAGACGCTAGCCGCGGTGTTTCCTTGTAGGAAATCGGGGCTGAAGCCCCTCCTACGGATCGCTGCGCGATCCCTCGCGCGGGGGGAGTCAGGGTTGTTCTACGACGACTTCGGTTGTTACGGAGTTGGCGATAAAGCATTCCTTGTGGGCGAGATCGTGGGCGCGTCCGATCGCATCGTCGTCGGGTTGTTTCTCGCCGCTAAATACGATGCGCGGTCGCAATGTGACGCGCGTAACGCCGAGCTTGCCCTCTGTATTCTTGCTCAACAGCCCGGTCGCTTCATCGTCGTAGCGATCGACTACCCAGCCCTTGCGGCTGGCGATCGCTAAAAACGTCAGCATGTGACATGAGGCAAGTGCAGCGACGAACGCTTCCTCGGGGTCCACGCGCTGGGCCGAACCGTGGTACCCCGGTGCGGCGGATGCCGCAATGCGAACAGAGTCGATGACCCAGTCATGATCGCGATTGTAGTCAGTGTAGGCGAACGAGTCGGTCTGGCGTTGCCATGAAATAGTTGCTTTATGTGCCGACAAGACTTCTTCCTCCGTGACAATGAAGTTTACAGTTTGCAAAAGTTAATCGACTTTACCTTTTACCTGGCCGCCGTGGGCCCAATAATAGCAGCATGAATACTGAAACATTGGTCGAAGCGCCACCGAAAAAACGATTCAGCGGCTTGCAGGTACTGGGCCTGGTTCTGCTGGCGATAGTCATCACTGTGCTAATCACAGCCTTTGTCATCAAGAAATACCTGTGGCCTTCAGAATTTCGACCCGTCGAGCTCAACCAGAAAGAAGAGCAAGTGCTTCAAGGTAAGCTCGAGGCGATTGGTCTCGATGCCGATGTCGTCATGGTCGGCGACCAACCACTGGTGGCCGAGCCCTATAGCGAAGCAGGTGCCAGCCGTGATGTCTATTTTGGCGAACGTGAGCTGAACGCACTGGTTGCCCGCAACACCAGCATGGCCAATCGCCTTGCTATAGACCTGTCAGATGATCTTGCCAGCGCCAAGATGCTGATACCGGTGCCAGAAGATTTCCCAATCATGAGCGGCCAGACGGTACGGGTCACCGCCGGTGTCGAGATGGCATTCGAAAACAACCGACCGATAGTCATTCTCAAGGGTGTCAGCCTGATGGGCGTACCGATTCCCAATGCCTGGCTTGGCAATCTCAAGAACGTCGATCTCGTGCAGCAGTTTGGCGGCAATGACGGTTTCTGGAAGACCTTCAGCGACGGTGTCGAACTGATCGAGGTCACCGATGGCCGCTTGCACGTCAAGTTGCGTGAGTAATCACAGACTGATGTTGGCCCACTTGCGCCCGCGCCAATAGCGCCAGAACAGTACGGCCTGTAATGCGCGGTACAGCCCTTGTGCGATCCAGATGCCAATCAGTCCGAGACCCAGCACAGGGCCGATAACGTAGGCCGCCGGCAGAAACAGTAACCACTGCGTGGTAATTGCCACGACCATGACACGACGGGCATCGCCGGCACCGAGCAGTGCATGCATCAGCACCAGCCCGACTGCTTCGATGGCCATGGTCAGGCCTACCAGTCGCATCGGTAATCGACCGACTTCAATCGTCGCCGGGTCCTGTATGAAAACCCCGAGGATCAGGTCGGGTGTCAGCCACATCGGGATTCCAAGCACCGTTAGCAGCACCAGTCCGGTGCGCATAACATCCCAGCCCCATTGTTCCGCGTCGTCAGACTGACCGCGCCCCAGCGCCTGCCCGACCAGTGTTGCCGCCGCCAGCCCAAGCCCGAGCCCGGGCAGAATCGCCACCAGCGTGACATTGATAAGTACGTTAGCTGCAGCCAGCTCACGCGTGCCAACCAATCCGATGATCCAGTAGGTCGCGACAAATCCGCTGGCGAAGAACAGCTGCTGCACACCCGATGGCAGTGACAGGCGCAACAAATTGTAGAAGTCCTGCCGTGGTGGCAGTCCCTGCAGGAAGCCCTGGTTGCGCGCATGACGCCAGCCCAGGTAGAGATACATGAAGGAACCGATACAGGTCGATACCGTCGTACCCAGTCCCGCGCCAGTAGCACCGAGTTCGGGAGCACCCAGCTTGCCGAAGATAAACATATAGTTGAGCAGGATATTGCTCACATGCATCACCAGCAGCGTCGACATATAAAACCAGGACCGATCGATGGCATTCCAGAATCCGCGAAACGCGAAATTCATTCCAACGAAAATGATCCCCGCCAGGCGCATCTGCAGGTACGGCACACCCTGATTGATTACATCCGGATCGTCATTGAGCCAGGGATAAAAAAGCGGTGCCGCCAGCACCAGCAACACCGACAGTAAGGGTGCGACCGCAATAACAATGAGCAGTCCGGCATTGAGCGGTTTGGCAACGCGGTCGTACTGACCGGCGCCCTTGCGACGTGAGGACATGGCCTGCACACCGGTCGACAGCCCAAGTATCAGTGCCATCGCCATGAAGGTCACAAACCCGCCGAGGCCGACTGCAGCCAGCGCGGCGTTGCCCAGGCGCCCAACCATGGCTGTATCGACCAGGTTGAGTATATTCTGCGATGTCATGCCGCCGATAATCGGCAGTGCCAGTGTCGTAATGCGGCGGAAACGTTTGCGATCGATCATCGCGCTGGCCGCGGTGACACCCACATGGTAATCACCGCGTGCACGACGACCTTGTTATTTTCGTCTTTTACATCGACCGGTACCAGCAAGTCCGCAGCTGTATCGAATGATGGCATCGGATCGAGGCTGGCTATCGCGCGCAAATCGGTCTCGGCCTTGCCGCGGTACTCGATGGTCATCGATTTTGGAATCCAGCGCATGTTGGCCGGGACACTGACCTCCGTCATGGTTCCCGCTACCAGCTCACACAGGTTTGCCATGGCTATGGCATGGACTGTCCCAATATGGTTTTGCACCGCCCGTCGCTTGCGCATGCTGGCTACTGCGTAGCCTGGCCGCAACTCCTCGAATAGCGGCCGAATGCTGCCAAAGTACGGCGCGCGCCAGCACACCATGCGACTGAACAACCAGTTACCCAATGGTAACTGCGAAATGCGCCGGTAAAGATCGAGGGCGGATGAGCGGGTGGCGGCCATGTCCGGCGATTCTAACGGCCCGACGCCCTCTTCAGCCAGCATTCAGCGAAATTGGCCTAAAATTACGGGATGCGAAGAATCCTGATCCAGCTAGGTGCGGTTTTAGTTGCCAGTGCCGTCATTTCATTGCCGGCGCAGGCGATGCGCTGTGGCAATCGCATCGTGGGCGAAGGTGACATCGTCGGCTACGTCCTGGCCATCTGCGGCGAACCGGCCGCAACCCGAAGCTGGACAGAGGTGCGTGAGCAACTGTTTTTCGCGCCGCGACGCGACCGGCTCTTTTACCGGCACGGCAGTCGTGGCCGCGGTTACTGGTTACCGGTAGAAATTGTCGTCGAAGAATGGACTTACAATTTGGGCACCAGGCGTTTTATGCGAATACTGCGATTCGAAAACGGCAACCTGGTCAATATTCGCACGACCCGATACGGCTACAGCGAATAGCGAACTCAACGACGCGGCATATGTCAAACAGCATCAGTTGCATCCGGGTATTTGGCTTATAATCGGTGAGCGTTTGGTAAGCGAACGAAAATAACAATACCCATAGCTTCTCCAGGGGAAAACCAATGAGCCACAGCCGGCTGCTTCTACCGTTGCTATTACTATTGCCGCAATTGCTTTGCGCGCAGGATATCAGCACCGGTGTACTCGACGATTTCGAGGATGGCACTACACAAGGCTGGCGCATCGGTCTGCAGATTCCCAACTCGCCAACCAATATCGCCGGTGGTGGTGACGAAGGCGCAGACGACAATTATCTTGAGTACGGCGCCACTGGCGTCGCCGGTCCCGGCGGCAAGCAAATCATTCTCAACAGCGAGCCACGCTGGACCGGCGACTGGGTCAGCGCCGGTGTTAATACCATCACGGTCAACATGAGCAATATCGGCGGCACACCCCTGAGCATGCGGATTGCCTTCCAGAAGCAGAGTTTTCCCGGCGGTTGCTGGTCTACGACGACCGCCCAGCCTGTGCCGGCTGATGGCAGCTGGCATTCTTTCGTTTTTGTCATCGACGAATCTACGATGACCCAGGTCTCCGGCAGCGCGACCCTGCAAGAGATCCTGGCACAGGTAACCGAAGTGCGTGTCCTGTCAAACGCCAATGGCCCGAGTTGTGCTGGTGAACAGGCAGCATCGACTGTCGGCTTTGACGATTTCCGCAGCATCGGCGATAGCGACGGCGACGGCATCAGTGACCTCGACGACAACTGCACTGCGGTCGCCAACCCGGCAGTCTGCGTCGACAACACGGGTGCCAAGCCAGTACCGGCAGGAATCAATACACAGATCGATTGCGTAAACGCGGGTTTTGACTGGCAACAGGCCGATACCGATGGCGATCTTTACGGCAATCACTGTGATACCGACATCGCGCCTCAGCCCGGTGGTGATTGCTCAACCAACTTTCTCGATCTGAACGTGATGAAGAGCAGTTTTTTTGCTGCTGCCGGCACGCCGGGCTACAACCCGGACGCCGACCTGAACTTCGATGGCAGCGTCAACTTTATCGACCTGAACCAGATGAAAGCCGGATTTTTTGGGCCGCCGGGCCCGGGGCAAGGAGACTGCGGCTCCTGAGCGCTATCCCGGGTCGCAACCTGAAGGCAATTCCGCCGCCGCATCACCGACAAGCCTGACAAAATCGTCCAGCAGCGATGCCACTGCCTGTTCAGTTGCGCGGACGCCGCTGACCGGGTTGGGATCGGCATCGACTCTGTAACTGAATGCCTGGCTGGCCAGCAGCGCTCGTTGCAGCGGGGCGTAAACACGCACCTCGACACTCATCACGACCTCACTGCCTCCCCCCGAGAAAACCTGGAGCAGACGCAGGTCATCGAGTTCTACGCGCAAATCCGTCACCACTGCTGCCGGCGCCGACAGGACCGCTTTGTAGTCTCCGGTGCTGCGCAATGAGCGCAGCAGCATAGGTGACAACATCGCTGCCGGTGAGGCTGCCCAACGCGAATAGGCAAAGCGCTCGATACGGTTGGGTTCGCGGGTGTAGAGCATGCCGGCCCCACTGAACCCCGGTGCCGCTTCGGGCTGGTTAATCACCACTGTGACGCAACTCTCACGCGGATTAGCCTTACCTGTCTCAACCGGCATGTCGAGCAGGTACACGCTTCGTTCACGAGGTTTGTCATTACCCATCGGGATAATCGAACAGGCGCTCAGACCCAAGAGCAACCCCAGTACAAGCAGTGATCTGTTCATTCGCCTGGCCCCGGTTCGGTTTTCGGTGGCCCGAAGAGCAAGCGACTGGGGTCGCTCTGCAGTTGCTCACTCATATCCCGCAGATTACGTGCTGTTGCACGCAACTCGCTCACCAGCGCGCTGGTTTCGGGTAGCGTGCCGGCGGTGAAACTACGCAGGTCCTGACCGCTGGCGCTGACCGTCCGCTGCAGGTCGGAACTGGCCGCCTGAAGGTTTTCCCCAGTCTCAGTAAAAGAGGCTGCCATCGACTCAAAAGCCGCCGCCCCCTCTTCGATTTGGTCGATCAGTTGCGGCAAATCGTCAGTCGCCGTACGAGCCGTATGCAACAAGGCAGATACGTCGGAAAGCAGTGCGTCTATGCGTTGTGACTGCTCGGCAAAGTTGGCCGTCATCGCCTCGACATTCTTCAGGGTCGCGGTGATCTGCAGCTGGTTTTCGTCGTCAAGCAAGACGTTCAATCTATCGGTTACATCGATAAGATTGCCGAGCAACTCCGAGACTGTGTCATCGAGCCGCACAAGCAATGATGGTTTACTCTCGATCACCGGATAGGGCTCATTACGGTCTTTGAGTAACGGCGCCGAATCCGGCCCGCCACCACTGAGATTGACATGCGCGACACCTGTCAGACCCTGCACTTCCAGTGTCGCCCGTGTTTCGGCATTAATCGGCGTGCCCTCGAGTACGACCAGAAGTATCCGAACCTCTTCCGGGTTCTCCGGGTTGAGCCGGATGTCACGGACACGACCGACACTGACGCCCTTGTACTTGACCGGCGCGTCCATGCTGAGTCCCGACACCGATTCAGTCATATATACCAGGTAGAACTCATAGTCTTTGGGAGGGCCACCGGTACTCAGCCACAGTACACCGGCAATCAGCGCCACACCCAGCAACAGCACAAACAACCCAACCAGCACATAACTCGATTTTGGTGTCATCGGCTAACCGCCACCGGTTTGTGCGCCACGTGCGCGCGGGCCACTAAAGAATCGTTTAACGTCGGGATCATTGGACCGCGCCAGTTCCTCCATGCTACCGGTGCCGAGGATACGGCCTTCGCCGAGTAACACAACCCTGTCGGCCGCACGCCACAACGAATCCATATCGTGGGTGATCATGACCACAGTCAGGCCCAGTAACTCCCGCAGTTGCAGGATCAGTTCGTCGAGCGCATCGGCACTGAGCGGGTCGAGCCCCGAACTCGGCTCATCCAGGAACAACAGCTCCGGATCGAGTGCCAGTGCGCGTGCCAGTGCTGCGCGCTTGCGCATGCCGCCACTGAGCTGGTTCGGCCATAATGCACCGGTGCGCGGCTCGAGCCCGGCCAGTGTCAGCTTGACCTGCGCCAGCTCGTCGACAATGTCATCATGCAGCTCAGTGTGCTCGCGTAACGGCACACCGACGTTCTCCAGCACCGTCTGACCACCAAACAGGGCCCCGTGCTGGAACATGACACCGATACGGCGACGCAGGGGCAACGCCTCGAGCTCACTAATCCCGGCGACGTCGTGACCGAGCACCTCGACTTTACCCGCCGTAGGCGACAACAGCATGATCATCTCGCGCATCAGGGTCGACTTGCCGCTGCCGCTGCCACCGACCACGGCCAGCACCTCGCCACGCTCGACATCGAGTGAGATGCCATCGTGCACGACCTTGTCGCCGAAGCGGGTGACTATGTCCCGCATGCGCACTACCGGCTGCGCCATCAGATGCCCATCCTGCTGAAGACGATCGAAAAAATGGCATCGACGACTATGACCAGGAATATCGACTCGACCACGCTGATGGTGGTGTGCTTACCTACACTCTCAGCGCTACCGGAAACCTTGAAACCCTGGTAGCACCCCACCGCCGCAATAATCAGCGCGAAAACCGGCGCCTTCCCGATTCCGACGAGGTAGTCGGCGATGGTCACCTCCGATGCGAGCCGATCGATAAAGTTCTGAAAGCTCACGTCGAGCAGGTTGTTGGCCATGATCATGCCACCGAGCAGGCCCATCAGATCTGCAAACACAGTCAGCAGCGGCATGGCAATGACCAGCGCAAATATCTTCGGTAGCACCAGTAACTCGATTGGCGCGATGCCCATGGTGCGCAGCGCATCGACTTCCTCGGTAACCTTCATCGTGCCGATTTGCGCCGTATAAGCAGAACCGGTGCGGCCGGCGACGATAATCGCGGTTACCAACGGCGACAGTTCGCGCAACATGGCCAGTCCGACCAGGTCGGCTATAAAAATCCCCGCGCCGTATTGCTGCAGCACCACAGCACCCTGGTAGGCGATGACGATACCCATCAGGAATGCCAGCATGCCGACGATCGGCAAGGCATCGAACCCGGCTTCCTCGCTTTCGACGACGACCTGGCTCCAGCGTAGCCGTGCCGGTGTGAGCAGGATACGCAGCGACGAAAAAGTCGCGTTGCCGATGAAACCGAGGAAGGCCATGTAGTTGCGCGCCGCCTCGGCGCTGTCGCGACCAAGGTTCTCGAGAAAGCCGGGAGCCGGGGGATGTGGGGCGTCGCCAGGTTCGATGCCCTGACCGGCGATCAGCTCGAACAGCTCCCGGGTCTTGTCGTCGAGACCGATGTAACGTGTCTTCGCGCCCAGCTTCGACCACTTGTGGGCAGCACGATAGATCAGCCAGGCACCGGTGCTGTCGATGCGACTGACGCCGCTGAGATCGATTTCGACGTCGCCGGGCAAAGGGCGCAGGTAGCGCAGATCACGCGCGGCACGATCCAGCTGCAACGCCGTCCAGTCGCCCTGGCAGACGATGTCCTGGCCGTTACTGGAAACGCTGGCGGGATCAGAAGCCATGGCGGGGTCGGCATTTGACCGAGCTGACCCCGGCGACGAACACCGTGGTCAGTCGAGTGTACGTAGTGGCGAGTCCTGACTGGCAAAGTAAGCCGCCAGGTCAGCAATGTCTTCGTCGCTCAGTGGCGTTGCCAGCCCGGACATGATCGCGTTCTTGCGCTCGCCTGACTGGTACTGGTGCAAAGCCTGTGCGAGATAGTCGGCATATTGCCCGGCCAGTATTGGGTATTGCGGACTGATGGGGGCAGCCCCACCGGCGCCGTGACAGGCCACGCATGATGCGGCCTTTTCTTCGCCCGCATCAGCATCACCGGCAAAGCTCGGCGACGCCAGCGATGTGGCAGCAATGAATAACAGCGAAGTCCACACTTTCATTATTCGTCTCCCGCTTTGGCGGCGAAGAAGGCAGCAATATCTTCCATGTCCTGGTCGGACATCGGTACAGCCTGCGACTGCATCGTTGGATGGCTGCGCTCGCCGCTACGATAGGCCTTGAGAGCGATTACAAGGTACTCGGCATTCTGGCCTACGAGTTTCGGCACACGATAAGTGGGGTAGACATTTTTGTAGTTGGCGATGCCATGACAACCACGACAGGTATAGGACTTGACCTCCCCTGCTTCGGGATCACCCTCGGCAACCGCGATACCGCAGAGCACGAGACCACACAACAAGCCTGTCAGGCGAAATATGCCAGTCATTCACTATTCCTCGAGGATCGCCGCACGCCGAACGGCCCGGCGTATTGTTATACAAAACAGGCGCTATCTCAAAATGCGGGGGCTCCCGCGGGGATCTAGCGTGAGACGCAGTTACGTCC
>JABDKV010000121.1 GCA_013002045.1 Gammaproteobacteria bacterium | reverse complement strand
TCGATGTTCCATTTCTGCGGATCGGGCTGACCCTGGTAGTCAAACTCGTCCTGCCACACCAGTTGCCAGTCGGCGTCGCGTGGATACGGTCGCCTTACCTCGACTGCGGCCAGTATCGGTTCGCCTGCTACCGGTCGTAACTCAAGTTCGAGCTGGCCGTCATTACTGCCGACTGACGGGAAGGTCACCGACAGCGCCGATTTGCTCTGCCCATCGCGCGCCCGCCTTACATCGAGACTGCTGAGCACCGTCTGGTCATTGATGACGATATCGAAAAGACGTTGCCCCGACTCTGTATCAGCAGGTTCGGCGAAATGCAGTGTGACATCGTAGAACCCGGGCGGCACGTCACGGGAGATACGCACGGCTCCTTCGCGGTAGGTCTGGTACAAATCATCATCCTGGCTGCCCAGGACCTTATCGAGAGTGTGGGCGACGCCACCATCCACCCCTTGATCTGCGTCAAAGGCCAGGCCGGTAACCGATGTGTAGGCTGGGCCACCGACGTTGATGGCGAACACGACCGGGTCGTGTTCCTTACCTGGCGTACTGCAGCCCATGATGATTGCCCCTAGCAAAAATAACAGCTTGTTGTTGTTCATAACGCGCACCCCAGGTCCGCAGTGACTGCAAGACTGCATCACCCCGGCGCCTCGCTACCGAAGATTAACCCGTAATCGGCTCGTATGGCAGGGGGTGCAATGTTTGACCCGGAGCTTTGGGTCTGACCCGTCGCCCAACTACTTAAAGCGCAGCACCGCGGGTAGCGATGGCTGGTGAGATACGTGCGGCGCGGCGCGCCGGTGCGAATACCGATAGCAGGCCGACCAGCCACAGGATGACCAGTCCGGCGGGCAAGTACCACGGGTCGAGCCTGGGCAGCGAAAACAGGTTGGCGAGCCAGTAGTTGACACCAAACGCGAGTGCCATGCCGACAATTGCACCGCCCGTGGTCATCAACCAGTTCTCCACCAGGAAATAACGCACGATGTGCAGGCGTTGCGCGCCAATAGCCCGCCGCGTGCCAATCTGGCGCGTCCTTTGCCGTACAACGAAGCTGACCAGGCCAACGATACCGACCGCGGTCACAATGATCAGCAGCACACTGACGACACCAAGCATGATCGCCATGGCGCGATGCTCAGTGTAGGTGCGGTCGCGTATCTCACTGTAAGGCCGAAGTCGTTGCACTATGCGTCGTGGCTCAGTCGCCGCCAGGGTCGGCTCTACCTGGGACATTACCTGGTCCAGCGAACCCGGTTCGGTACGGATAACGTAACGGGCAAACCGTTGCATCGGTACCTGCGGTGTGAAGATGTTGTTATCGAGATGTTGCCAGCTGATCCACGATCCCTGCATATGCTCGACGATTCCAATCAGGGTCACCGGGCGGCGCAGATGATCGTAGACCGTCGCTCCGAGAGCATTGCCGTCGGGGAACAGTGCATCTGCCATGACCCTGGTAACGATCACGACATTAATCGGGTCACCGTAGGTTGATGGCAATTTGATTTCGTCTTCGCGAAACCAGCGGCCCTCGGCCAGTGTCAGGCCCATGGCGTCGAGCCCGGTCTCGGTCATCGTAAATCGTGCGCCATTGACCTCGGGCGCATTCGGGTCGGCGCTGGCGAACAACTCGGTCCCTGAACCGCTGTTGCTTAGCGGCAGTTGCGTGACACTGGTTGCCGCAATAACACCGGGAATCGCCTCAAGCGCTTCGATATCGGTGCGAACCTGCTGCAGCTTGTCGGCAGGATCGTCGAGTAAGGTGCTCTGCACTGTCACAATATTGTCGATATCGAAACCGGTGGGGCGATTAATGAGACCGATACGATCATTGATAATGAATAGCGAATTGGCGACCACACCGAGGGTAAAGGCCACCTGCAGTGCGATCAGGATCGCACCGACCGGGTTGCGTCGCATTGTGCCCAGTATGGGTCGGATTTCCAGGTCAGGCATGTTCATGACTCCTACTGCAGACGCAGGTAAAACGACGGCGAGGTGCGACAGACTCGCCAAGCCGGGTAAAGACCGGCTGCCAGGGCGGCGACCAGCGCGATGGCAAAACCAGCGACGATCATCGACGGTGTGAGATAGGTCAGTCGATCCACTTCACGATAGAGCACCCGCACCCCTTGCAACCCGAGCCAGGCCAGGCCGATGCCGAGAGCGCCGGCTGCCGTGCCAACCAGGGCCGCCTCGACCATCTGCTGCGAGAAAATAGCCTGGCGACTGGCACCCAGCGCACGCCGTATACCGATATGCGGTGCTCGTGAAATAAACCTGGCCAGCAGCAATCCGACGGTATTAAAGACACAGACCGCCAGGAACATGAACGAGATCGCGAGCATGATCAGTGCATCGCTTTCGACAACCTGACGCACTTCAAGCCACTCCATAACCGGGAAGAGCCTGTTGTTCAACGGACGCTGGAAACGGCCGACGCTTTGCTGGTTGCGGGCGTAGTCATCGAGAAATTGTTGGTAGTTCTGTCGTTGCGCGGGATCATCGAGCTGCGCCCAGTACTGGATCCAGACACATTCGGAGTCGATAAAGTTCTGGTAGCTCTCAATGTCCTCGGGTTTCCAGCAATTGGTGTTACCGGCGGAATACAGCTCCAGCGCCTCGGTAAGCGCGAACGGCATGAAAACCTCTTCGCCTTCGTCGAAAGCACCATTGTTGACGTCGTAGTACTTCGGCGTCGGGTTCCAGTCCTCGACGACACCGACAACCGTAAAGTCGTTGTCGCCCATCCGCACACGCTCGCCGACACTGTCTTCACCACCGAACAATTTTTCGTTTGTCGTCTGGTTAAGGACTACAACATATTCGCCACCTTCGTCGGCGCGCGCACCCCAGGCATCGCCATAAATAAAATCGAGATTGAACATGGCGAACAGGCCACGATCAGTCATGCGGGAGATTACACGGAAAGGGCGAATGTCCGGGTTACCCGGTTGCACAGAAAAACCCGCCTTGAACATCGCTGCGGCATGGGTCGGGATGTCGCTGTCGCGCACCGCCACCGCGTCGCGAAAGGTCATTTCATACGGCGGGATCGTTGCATCACGCTCGCGATATGGGCGCTCGGGATCCCAGCTATCGAGCGTAACGGCATACAGGACATCGCTCTTCTGTGGGATCGGGTCGGCCGACATCAGGTTGTAGACACTCAGTACGGTCAGCGACACACCGATACCGAGAGCGATGGCACCCACAGTGAGGACAGTCAGAGCAGGTGAATTACGCAGACTGATCAGTGCCAGGCGGGCGTAGTAACTAAACATGTCAGACTCCGGTGCCGGTGGCCGCCAGCGTTTCGGCGTCATCGGGACTGGCCAGGCGACCGTCGAGTAGTCGGACCTCGCGCCCGCCATGACCGGCGAGGGACATGTCGTGGGTCACCATGATGATGGTCGTACCCTGGGCATTGATATCGTCAAGCAACGCGATGACCTGGCTGGCCATTTCGGAATCAAGATTGCCGGTAGGCTCATCGGCCAGTAGGAAACGCGGGCGTCCGGCAAGGGCGCGCGCAATGGCAACACGTTGCTGCTGACCACCGGACAGTTGCGATGGCAGGTGATGTTGACGCGATGCCAGGCCAACGATTTCGAGCGCATCGCGGATGCGCTTGCTGCGTTCGGCCCCGGGCAGGCCGCGGTAGCGCAATGGCACATCGATGTTGTCAGTCACATCGAGATCGGGAATCAGGTTGAAGCTTTGAAAAATAAACCCGATTTTCTCGTTGCGGATGCGTGACTTGGCACGGTCGTTGAGTTGCCCGACTTCCTCGCCGTCGAGCTTGTAAGTGCCGTCGGTTGGATCCTCCAGCAAACCGGCGATATTGAGAAAGGTCGTCTTGCCCGAACCCGATGGTCCGGTAACGGTGACAAACTCGCCATCAGCGACACTCAGGTCAAAATCCCGTAGCGCATGCGTCGCAATCGCTTCGGTGCGGTAGATTTTGGCTATATTTTTCATCTCGAGCATGACGGGACTCCGTTACTGGGTCAGCAATACCGTGTCGGCATTGCGAAAGGGTTCGTGACTGGAAATGACAATACGTTCGCCGGCTTCGACACCATCGATAATTTCCACCTGGTCGACACTGACGGCGCCAGTGCGAATGGCGCGACGATAGGCACGGTTACCATCGACGACGTAAGCCACGCGACCGCCACCGTCGTCGTAAAACGGACCGCGCCGTACCACCAGGGCATCGTCGCGAGTTTCAAACTGCAATCGAATCGAGACACGCTGGTTCTGGCGCAGACCGTCGGGCGCGGTGTCATCGAAACGGATTCGACCGCGTACCTGGCCGTTGTCGATCTCGGGTGAGACGGCACGCACACGCCCGGGATATTCGTTGCGACCGATCTCTACTATTGCCGGCAAGCCGATGGCTAGTTCCTCGGCGTAGCTCTCCGGCACCACCATCTCAATTTCATAGGCCGTCATATCGACGACGGTTACGATGGGGGTGTTGTCGGTAACAGCCTGGCGCTCGGCCACGGCGACAGTGCCCACCATGCCGGTCACCGGCGAACGAATAGCCAGTTCACCGAGCTGGCGTTCGAGATCGGTCACGGTCAGTTGCTGACGGTCACGCGCCAG
>JABDKV010000106.1 GCA_013002045.1 Gammaproteobacteria bacterium | reverse complement strand
CCGGAACGCTCGGCGCCGACGATCAGGATTGGCCGATCGACAGGCGTAGCGGCTTCAGCGGGTTGAAGCAACGAATCGATTGGGCGCGCCAGCGCGTTAGTTAATCGGCGGATAACCATGACGCGCGGATGTTACCGTAGGAGTGGGTTTAGCTGCGATTCTTTCTTGCGTCGCGTTAGCAAATAGTCGCAGGGTTTTGTCGTAAGAAAGAATCGCGGCTGAAGCCGCTCCTACGGGGGGAGGGAAGAAGAGGCTGGGGCCGCGCAAAAGAAAAGGCCCCGCGTTGTGGCGGGGCCTTGTCGGAGTTCAGCGTGTGCTGGTTTTAGCTGCGGCGGCGTCGCATGAAGCCGAGCAGGGTCAGGCCGCCAAAGAACAGCGGTAAGGCTGCCGGGACCGGAACTGGTGAGAATTGCAGATTGTCGATCGCACCTGAACCACCCATGTTGACATCGATGGCACTGACGCCGTCAACGTTCATGATCAGGCGGGCCCAGAAGTTGTCGCCACCGGTGTCGGGAATCGCGAAAGTCGCCATCGTGTTTCCCAGCGCGTCGTACAACACAACGTCGCCAATCTCGGGGCCTTCGATATCAAAAAAGTCGAGGCTCTCGATCATCACTGCGTTTTCGAAAACAAACGATATCGTGCCTGCCGGACGTGCGCCCTGATCATCGGGTACGCAGCCGCTGGCCGGACAGTTGTTTTCCTGCAGGATGAGCAGGTTGCCGGGGCTGATCGAACCGAAAGGGTTACCCGCAGCCGGCGCGAAAGGTGCGCCAAGGTCAGAATCCCCACCGGTCGGATTGTTTGAGTCAAAGACCACGGCGATGTCTGGCGACGAACCGCTGTTAATTGCAGATATCGTCACGCCAAAAGTCGTGAAATACTCATCGTCGATGATGGTGCCGGCAGCGAATCCCTCGAAATCGAGTACCAGCGCTGATGCAGCCGATGCGTTGAGTAGCAGTGCGACTCCAATCAGTTTGGATATGAGTCTCATGTTAGGTGGTCTCCCGTTATATTATTGTCTTATCCCAGTGACTGGGTTCTGAATCGTTGTTCCGGTAATTTATCGCAGCCAGGCAGTCGCGAGCAAATATGCATGTAACAGAATATGGAGCGACGAGCGTGTATCAGTTCGTTTTTTTCGGCCGAGTCGTTTCTCCAACTTTAATCGCTGGATCATCAGGTGATTAGCGGAGTTGGTGAACAATCGCTAACTGCGGAGCGACTAAACATATGGCGCGGCGAAAACTGGCTGATACGCGAGCTGTCGCTTGATTTGCGCAAAGGCGAACTCGTGCACGTTCGCGGACCCAATGGATCAGGCAAGACCAGCCTGCTGCGAACGCTGTGTGGCTTTAGTCGTCCCGAGTCGGGGCAGGTGCACTGGTGCGGCGTGGACATCAGCCGCGACGCCGATAGTTATCACGAACAATTAGCGTGGCTCGGTCATAGCGACGGGCTCAAGCCGGAATTGAGCGTCAACGAAAACCTGCACTTCGCGGCATCGCTGACTGGGGCGCCAGCTCCTTCGCAACAGCATCTCGACGACAGCGGTCTGAGTGCCGCGGCCAGCTTACCCGTGCGCTTATTGTCAGCCGGTCAGAAGCGGCGCGCCGCGCTGACCAGGGTATTCGTTTCCGGCGCCAGTTTGTGGATCCTCGACGAGCCTTTCTCCAATCTGGACAAGCAGGGACAACAATGGGGGCTGCAGCATGTCGATGCCCATGTTCGTTCCGGTGGAATGGTCATACTCACGAGTCACTTCGATTTGCCGCCCGAACTGGGTGGGCGGGTGGTCGAGTTGGGGGAAGCATGAACCCGGTTGCCGGCCTCATCGCGCAGCTGCGCCGCGACCTGCGAGTGGCGTTCCGCCGTTTTGCCGAGTTGGCCAACCCGCTGTTGTTCTTTGCCGGTGTGATCATGCTTTTCCCGCTGTCCCTCAGTCCCGACCCGCAACTACTGGGACGGATAGCGCCGGGAATAATCTGGGTTGCGGCGTTGTTCTCTATCCTGCTTGCGCAGGACAACCTGTTCAGGCCCGATTATGAAGACGGATCGCTGGAACAGATGGCAATCACGGCGCACCCGCTAGCCATGCTGGTGGCTGGCAAGCTGTTGGCCCACTGGCTCATCACCGCTGCGCCGCTGGTGTTGCTGGCGCCGCTACTGGCGACCATCCTGTCGATGCCGGACGCGGGCATTGCAGTGCTGGTCGCGTCGCTGGCGCTTGGAACGCCGACCCTGCTGGTGCTTAGCGCCATTGGTGCCGCGCTGACGCTGGGCCTGAACCGGGGCGGTTTGTTGTTGTCGATCCTGGTGTTTCCGCTGGTGGTGCCGGTGATAATCTTTGGCGCGCGTGCCACGGACCTGGCGGCGGCGGGGGAGCAGGCGGCGCCTGTGTTGTATCTGCTCGGCGCCATACTGGTTCTCGCCCTTATACTGGGGCCGCTGGCCATAGCCGCCGCTTTGAGGATTAGCCTGGATTGAAGTTCCTACCGACATTCGTGCACAAGCTCGCATCGCCGCCACACTTTCACCGGCTGGCAAGTCGGCTGATTCCGTGGTTCTGGGCCGGCGCCGCGATCACCTTGCTGGCGGGGCTGATCGGCGGACTGATCCTGGCGCCGGCCGACGAGGAAATGGGCGAGGGCTTTCGCATCATCTACGTTCACGTGCCAAGCGCCTGGATGTCGCTGATGGTTTATGTGGTCATGGGCAGCGCCGCCGCAACCGGGTTGATCTGGCGTATCAAGGTGGCGCATGCAGTGGCGTCTGCATGCGCGCCGGTGGGTGCCTGGTTTACCTTTCTTGCGTTGGTGACCGGCGCTATCTGGGGCAAGCCCATGTGGGGTACGTGGTGGGTCTGGGATGCACGACTTACCTCCGAGCTGGTGTTGTTATTTCTCTATTTGGGGTTCATCGCGCTACATTCGGCTATAGACGACACGGCTCGCGCCGATCGGGCCGCCGGGCTACTGGCCGTGGTGGGGCTGGTCAACGTGCCGATAATTCATTATTCCGTAGAATGGTGGACGACCCTGCACCAGCCGGCGGTCACCGATATCGTCATTGACGCCTCGGGGATCGATGTGCAGTCGAACATACTCGATCCGGTCATGCTGTGGTCGTTGCTAATAATGGCAGTGGGATTCAAGTTGTATTTTGCAGCAATCGCTTTGACGCGGGTGCGTGCCGAGGTGCTCGATCGCGAGTGGCACAAGCGCTGGGCTCGTGAAGTGATTGCCGGCGGAGAATCATGAGCGAATTTTTGGCGATGGGTGGCTATGCGATTTATGTGTGGCCGGCGTTTGCGATTACAGCAATCGTGATGGCATTGAATGTCTGGCTTGCATATCGACGCGAGCGTGCAGTCATAGTCCGTAACCGGCGGCGAATCAGGACGCAGCTGTGACGGCGCGGCAACGACGCATGTGGACCGTGATCCTGGTTGTCGGGGCTGCTGCGGTGGCGACCGCGCTGGCGTTACAGGCATTCCGCGATAACGTGTTCTTCTTCTATACGCCGGCCCAGGTGCGCAGCGGCGAGGCGCCGGCGGACCGGCCATTCCGTGTCGGTGGGCTGGTCGTGCCCGGAAGTGTTGCGCGGGAGGAGGGTAATCTCGAAGTCCAGTTCGTCCTCACGGACAACCTCGACAAGGTAACGGTCTCTTATAATCGAATCCTGCCCGACCTGTTTCGGGAAGGTCAGGGCATCATTGCCCGCGGCAGGCTGAACGACAACGACATCTTTATTGCCGAAGAGGTACTGGCCAAGCACGACGAAAACTACATGCCGCCCGAACTGGCAGAAGCACTCGAAGCGGCCGGGCATCCCGGCGCGAAGCCCGGGCAGAAACCATGACACCGGAACTGGGGCAGATCGCCCTGATCATTGCGCTGCTGTTGGCGCTGGCACAGGCTGTGTTCGGTCTGCTGGGGCCGGCGTTGCGACACGAGGGCTGGATTGCCGCGGTAAGACCGGCTGCGGCCGGTCAGCTGGTGTTCGCTGCAGTAGCATTCGGCATACTTACCTATGCTTTCGTGATCAACGATTTCTCCGTCCTGTACGTTGCACAAAACTCGAACAGCGCCTTGCCTACCCCATACCGGGTAGCGGCAGTCTGGGGTGCGCATGAAGGCTCGTTGCTGTTGTGGGTGCTGATCCTGGCCGCGTGGTCCGCCGCCGTTGCAGGATTGAGCCGTCCCCTGCCAATCGTTTTCAGTGCGCGTGTACTAGGTGTACTCGGGCTGGTCGCGGCGGGTTTCATCCTGTTCACACTGAGCACGTCGAACCCCTTCGAGCGTTTGCTGCCGGCGGCCGTCGATGGGCGCGACCTTAACCCCTTGCTGCAGGATCCGGCTCTGGCGATCCATCCACCGATGCTTTACATCGGGTACGTTGGCTTTTCGGTCGCGTTTGCGTTTGCAGTAGCCGCGATGCTCGAAGGACGCATCGACAGTAACTGGGCCCGCTGGACCCGACCGTGGACCACGGCGGCGTGGGCGTTCCTGACCGGTGGCATTGCACTGGGTAGCTGGTGGGCCTATTACGAACTGGGTTGGGGTGGCTGGTGGTTCTGGGATCCGGTTGAAAATGCCTCATTTATGCCGTGGCTGGTCGGCACGGCCCTGATTCATAGTCTGGCCGTGACAGAACAACGCGGTTTATTCAAGAGCTGGACCCTGCTGTTGGCGGTATTCGCTTTTTCACTGAGTCTGCTCGGCACGTTCCTGGTGCGCTCGGGCATTTTGGTCTCTGTGCATGCGTTTGCCACCGATCCGGAGCGCGGCCGTTTCATTTTGATCTACATGATCGTAGTGATACTCGGATCGTTGCTGTTGTACGCGATACGGGCACCTCGCTTTGTGTCCCGCGGCGGCTTTGGCTTGTGGTCACGCGAGATGTTCCTGCTCATCAACAACATCCTGCTGGTGATCGCTGCCTTCATTGTGCTGTTTGGCACACTCTACCCGCTATTTGTCGACGCGATAGGTGGTGGCAAGGTTTCCGTTGGTAAACCTTATTTCGACCTGTTCTTTACGATACCGATGTTGCCGCTGGCGATCGCGGTCGGCGTCGGTATGCATAGCCGTTGGAAGACCGGCGAAACCGGTTTCCTGAAAAAGCGTCTCTGGATACCGGCAATCGTCGTGCCGGTACTGACGATTGTTGTGCTGCTGGCTTACCGTGGCGGCAGCCTGATGACGACGATTGGCATCGCAACGGCTGTCTGGGTCATGGCGTCGTCGCTGGCCGAACCACTGTCGCGCTGGCGCGAACGTGGGCGGCTGACCAAACTGCCACGCAATGTTACCGGTATGCTGCTGGCGCATTTTGGTGTCGGCCTGTTCGTTTTGGGGGTGACGGTCACTTCGAGCTATAGCGTCGAGCAGGACCTGGCGCTGCGTGTCGGTGAGTCGGCAGAATTTCGTGGCTTTACTTTCGAACTGCAATCGATCGGGTCGGTCGAAGGGCCGAACTGGCGGGGCGAGCAGGCGCAATTCGAAGTCCGGCGCGGCGAGCGCGTCATTACTACATTGACTCCGCAGAAGCGGGTCTATCGCGTACAGACCAGTGCCATGACCGAGGCTGATATCCAGCCACGCCTGCGCCGGGATCTTTATGTCGCGATGGGCGAGCCGCTGGGTGAGGGCGCCTGGAGTTTTCGCTTCCAGGTCAAACCGCTGGTGCGACTGATCTGGTTGGGTTGCCTGTTTATGCTGGTCGGTGGCGCACTGGCTGCCAGTGACCGGCGTTATCGACGCAGTCGTCAACCGTCAGTGGCCCGCGAAGAGGTGGCGCGCGCATGATTTTTCGTGCGTTGATACC
>JABDKV010000076.1 GCA_013002045.1 Gammaproteobacteria bacterium | reverse complement strand
TGCTGTCGGGATCGAAGCCGGCATCGCGTATACGCTCGGCCGCGATCTCACCTTCCCACCAGCCCAGCGAGCGGGTCAGCCGGTCTACCTGGAGCAGGTCGAGCCCCAGCGCCTTGGCCACATCACGTACTGCACTGCGGGCGCGGTAGCTGGTTACTGTAGCCGTCAGTGCGGCACGTTCGCGCCCGTATTTCTCATAGATGTGCTGGATGACTTCTTCGCGTCGCTCATGCTCGAAATCGACATCGATGTCGGGCGGCTCGTTGCGTTCACGGGAAATAAATCGTTCGAACAACATCGACATGCGCGCCGGATCGACCTCGGTGATCCCGAGACAAAAACACACCGCCGAGTTGGCCGCCGAGCCACGACCCTGGCACAGGATGTCGCGGCCACGCGCAAACTCGACAATCTCGTGCACAGTCAGGAAATACTGCTCGTACCGCATTTCCTCTATGAGCTCGAGTTCGTGCTCAATCATTTTCCGCACACTAGCGCTGACACCCCCGGGCCAGCGCCGCCGTGCGCCCTGCTCAGTCAGCTGACGCAGATAAGTCGCCGGTGTATGACCATCGGGAACCAGCTCACGCGGGTACTCGTAACGCAACTCGTCGAGAGAAAAACGACAACGTCGGGCGATGGCAACACTGGCATCGAGCAATTGCGGTGGATACAACTCGCGTAATCGGGCCAGCGAACGCAGGTGGCGCTCGCCATTGGGATACAGGTGCGGCACGGCCGCGGCAACGGTCGTACGCAGACGTATGGCCGTCAGTGTGTCCTGCAGCGCGCGGCGACCGCGCACATGCATGTGCACATCGCCGCAGGCCACCAATGGCACAGCGTATTCGCGGCCCAGGTGCGTCAGCATTTCGAGCCGCGCCCCGTCATCGACGGCCGCGAATAGTTCGACGGCAATCCATAAGCGTCCTTCGAAGCGCTCACGCAACCACAGCAGTTGTTCTGCTGACGGTTGCGGTGCTGGCATCCATAATGCCAGGCAACCCGGCGCACCCTGTTCCAGGTCGGTGCGGGTCAAACGGTACTCGCCTTTCGCTGCCGCGCGTCGCGCCACCGTGATCAGCTGGCACAGCTGGCCATAACCACTACGATCGGTTGCCAGCAGCACCAGGCGCAATCCATCGTCGAGCGTGAACTCACTACCGATTACCAGGTGCAGACCGACGGCCTGTGCAGCGACATGGGCCCGCACGACACCACTGACCGAACATTCATCGGTAATGGCCAGCGCGCGGTAACCGAGTTCGGCAGCACGCTGCACAAGTTCCTCGGCGTGCGATGCACCGCGCAGGAAAGTGAAGTTACTCAGGCAATGCAGTTCGGCATAACCGATGCGGGACGCCATCGGTGACTAACCAAAAATGCCATGCAGGTACCAGTCATGCGGTGACCGGCAATCACGAAAAATCCATAAGCGTTCACCGGCGGCGGTGCTGGCCACGTAGTAATCACGGGCGATATCGGCACCATCCCACCAGCCGCTCTCGATGCGTTCGGGTCCGCTGTCACAGGTGACTGCACCATGACCCGATTGCGATAGCGGTTGCGGTTGCGGCAACAGCCACAAAGGACGTCCTGCCAACGGCGCCCGTTGCGCTGCGTACTCGGCCAGCGGCGTGTCATAAGACCAGGCCGACTCGGGCCGGTGCTCGGGCACGCTGCTCAACGCGTGCACGGCATCGACACCGAGCCGGGTACAAAGGTTCTCGAGCAGGCTCGACCAGGCCGACACCCCACTACGACGAAACAGGTCCTGCTCATTGTGTTCGACCCGCATCAGACGGCCGCTGACCAGTTCGAGACTAATAACCGGGGCGTCGAGTGTCGTGTTTTCCATCCGGACCGCGAGCAACGATTGCAGTCGTAGCGGATCGCAGCCACTGTCGAGCATGCCGATCACGATAGCCGTGGCTGGCTGGTCGGGATGAAACAGGCGTAGACGAAACTGCTGCACTGTCGCCTGGCGTTGCACGAGAAACTGTGTCATCCCGACTATCAGTCGCCCGGCACCCTGTAACACCAGGTCGGTATTGTCGGTCTCCGCCGGCAGGTCCAGCGCACGCCGGAAACGTTCGGGTGCGGCAAAGGCCTCACGGGGATCGGGATGCCGACCCCGGGCGCGATCGAGTTGTCGCAGGCGTTGTTGCCCAAAGCGCCGCGCGAATCCCGCCCGCGGCAGGCGCATACAATCGCCAACATTACGCACACCCATACCGTGCAGGCCACGCACGGTCTTTTGCGGCCACTGCAGGCAACGCAACGGCAACGGCGCCAGCTGTGCCGCTAAGCGGGTGATTTCTTCGATACAGACCCGTCGTCCGGCCCGCGCCAGCCACAATGCGGCCAGCGGCGTCGGTGCCAGGGCCAGCCGGTGCGCAGCCTGTAATGCATCGAGCCCCTGCTCGATACGCTCGAATAAGGCCACTGCACCACCAAACAGCTTCAGGCTGCCACGCACTTCGAGCAACAGCGCAGCAGGTGCTTCGACCGAGACCCAGGGTGTGAACTGGCCGGCCCAGCGTGCCAGTCGCTGTAAGCGCTGTTGTTCTTTGTGACCATCACGCAAACGCGTCTGCAGCGCCGGGCACAGCGCATAAGCGGCATTGAGATCCATACCGTTACGCACCCCGTGCTCGCGCGCCAGTGCATTGGTGGCATGGACACGGCACTGTCGTGCCTCACCATCGATAATCGCCACGGC
>JABDKV010000052.1 GCA_013002045.1 Gammaproteobacteria bacterium | reverse complement strand
GCCCCGAAGTTGTAAGGTTGGCTTTGGGGGTCGGGACTGAAGTCCCTCCTACGGCGGCTGCGCCGCCATGTTAGGCGGGGGTGGGCGTTAGTGCTTCCAGGTTGTTAAGGTACGGGCGCAGGACCGACGGTACAGTCACGGAACCGTCTGGCTGCTGGTAGTTCTCCAGTACCGCAACCAGTGCGCGCCCGACAGCAACACCGGAACCGTTCAGCGTGTGCACCAGTTCCGGCTTGCCGGTCGCGGGATTGCGCCAGCGCGCCTGCATGCGGCGCGCCTGGAAATCAGTGCAATTACTACACGACGAAATCTCCCGATAGGCAGACTGACCGGGCAGCCAGACTTCGAGGTCATAAGTCTTCGATGCGGCGAAACCCATATCGCCGGTACACAGGGTCATGACCCGGTAAGGCAGATCGAGTAGTTGAAGGACACGCTCCGCATGACCGGTTAGTTCCTCCAGTGCGGCTGCCGACTCCTCGGGGCGGACGACCTGTACCAGTTCGACCTTCTCGAACTGGTGCTGGCGGATCATGCCACGGGTGTCGCGGCCATAAGAGCCGGCCTCGGAGCGGAAACACGGCGTGTGGGCAGTCAGTCGCAGCGGCAGGCGCTCGGTCTCGACGATGGTGTCGGCGACCAGGTTGGTTAGCGGCACTTCGGCAGTCGGAATCAGGTAGTGACCATGCTCGTCACCGGTATGGAACAGGTCCTCGGCGAACTTTGGCAACTGCCCGGTACCGCGCAAGGCAGAGCCATGGACCAGGTACGGTACATAGGTCTCGCGGTAGCCATGTTCGCGTACCTGGGTATCGAGCATGAACTGCGTCAGTGCCCTGTGCAGGGCGGCCAGCTGGCCTTCGAGTACGGCGAAGCGCGCACCCGAGATGGCGGCGGCCGCTTCGAGATTCAATCCCAGTGGTGCGGCCACATCGACGTGATCGCGAACTTCGAAGTCATATTCGCGCGGCTTACCCCAGCGACGAACTTCGATATTGTCGTCCTCGCTCGTCCCGGAAGGCACCGATGGATCCGCAAGATTGGGCAGGCCGAGATGGATCGCATCGAGCTGCTGCTGGATTTTCTCCAGCTCCCCTTCCGTCGCAGTCAGGCGGTCACCAAGGTCGCTGACCAGGTCAAGCAACGGCTGTATATCCTCGCCGGCCGCCTTGGCCTTGCCGATTGATTTCGACCGGGTGTTGCGTTCCTGGCGCAATTGCTCGAGTTGCACCTGCAGCCGTTTGCGTCGCTCGTCGAGTTCGCGGTAGCCGGCAGCATCGAACTCGATACCGCGATCTGCGAGCTTTTCCGCGATCATCTCGGGATCGCTGCGTAACAGCTTCGGGTCTAGCATGGAGAATCCTGTCTTGCGGCCGCTTCAGGCCAGTTGCCGGGCGAGTATGGTACCTAGCCACGCCGCTGCAATACATACCACGACGCTAGCGACTATGTTTACCGCGGCGCGCCACCAGTCGCCGTTTTGTGCGAGGTTCAGCGTCTCGATGGAAAAGGCAGAAAACGTGGTGAAACTGCCGAGGCAACCGACCAGCAGGAACGCACGCCATGCCGGACCGACGTTGAGCCGGTCAAACAGCCAGACATAGAGAAAGCCCATTAACAGGCTGCCAAGTATATTGACTGCCAGGGTACCGTACGGGAATGCACGCCCGGTAACGCTGTGAACGAGGTTGTAGAGACCGTAGCGTCCGAGCGCACCAACCGCACCGCCAGCAGCAACGGCAAAAATCGTGTTCATTCAGGGTAGCCCATGACCGCGATAATACGGTGTCAACGCGGCGGCGTCAGTCGTTGCTCGACCCGTTGCGGCCAACGATACCACCAGCTGCGGACAAGGATCAGGGCGGCCAGTACGCCAAACAGGTTGGCAGCGATGTCGCCGAGGTCGAAGCTGCGATGCACCTGCAGGCCCTGAGCCAGTTCGATCGCGATACCGAGCAACGCCAGGGCCAACGCGGCCAGCCATTGACCGGATCGGTCATAGAGACCACCGAACCAGGTCATGACTACAAAAAACTCAATGAAGTGGAGTAGCTTGTCGGAAATGCTGATGCCAGCTACCGGTACCGATGGCACCAGACCGAGGCCAATGAGCAGCAGCAGTTGTAACCAACCGGCGGCCAGCCACCAGCGACGGTAGTGTAAAGGTGTCAGGGAGCCGACTCCCCGCTGAGGATGACATCGACATCGTCGGGAATCTCGAATTCGAAAACCATTTCCCCTACCGGTACGTTGTGCTCCAGCCCGTCAAACTCAATGCGGGTTACCTGGCCCAGTTGATCGTGCAACTCCATTGCCACCAGGCGGTCATTCTCCAGCGCGAGGCGAATGAGGCGAAAATCGCGCTCTTCGCCGTGCGGTACGAGTTCACTCCAGCGCACACCGGCCGCCTCCCAGCCTCCGGCATAGTCAAAGCCGTCTGCCAGCGAGCCCGTACCTGCAAGCAGCGCAACCGGGCTGCCGGAGAGTGCGTCTCCCTGCGGCATAATCGTGACACTCTCGAGTTCGACATCGTAATTATAAACCTGCTCGCCATCACCAATGACCAGCAACTCCGCTGGCTTGTCGTAATGCCAGCGAAACAGACCCGGCCGGCTCAGGTGCAAGGTACCGGTCGATTCAGACAGCGTCTCGCCCCGCGCATTCAGCAACTGCTGGCTAAAGTCCCCATGCAGAGTTTCGACGGAACTGAGCCACGCGTCGAGTTGGCTGAAGTCTTTGTCATCGTCTGCAGCCACAGCGGTGCTAAGCACTACAGACAGGACCCCCGCGAGTAGCGGGCGCGAAAAGGCGGTCTTCATAACTTCTCCGTATCAGTCTTCAGGTGGCGGTGGCGCCAAAACTTCGCGCGACCCATTCGACTGCAGCGGGCCGACCAGCCCCGTCATCTCCATTTGCTCGACCATGCGCGCAGCGCGGTTATAGCCAATCTTGAGACGACGTTGTACACCAGAAATCGATGCCTTGCGTGTTTCCGTCACAATGCGCACGGCATCGTCATAGAGTGGATCCTGCTCGGCGTCCGAATCCTGCTGCGCAGATTGCGGCAGTCCTGGGATTGGACCTTCGGGGCCGGACAAAATTTCGTCAATATACGAAGGTTCACTATCGCCGGTCAGGTGGCGCACAACGCTGTGCACTTCGTCGTCACTGACAAAAGCCCCGTGTACCCGGGTGGGCATCGAGGTACCGGCCGGCAGGTACAGCATGTCACCGTGACCCAACAGGTGCTCGGCACCGATCTGGTCGAGGATGGTTCGTGAATCGACGCGCGAGGAGACCTGGAAAGCGATCCTGGCCGGGATGTTGGCCTTGATCAGGCCGGTAATCACATCGACCGACGGTCTTTGCGTTGCCAGTATCAGGTGTATGCCCGAGGCGCGCGCTTTCTGCGCCAGCCGAGCGATCAGCTCCTCTACTTTTTTGCCGACCAGCATCATCATGTCAGCCAGTTCATCGACGATAACGACAATGAACGGTAGCGGTGTCAGTTCAGGTGCCTGCTCGCCAGGTGCGGCACCGTCACTATCGAACAGCGGGTCGCTTATCGGGGTACCGGCCTCGATCGCATCGCGCACTTTGCGGTTGTAACCGGCGATATTGCGAACCCCGAGAGCCGACATGAGCTGGTAGCGACGTTCCATCTCGGCTACACACCAACGCAGTGCATTGGCCGCCTCTTTCATGTCGGTTACGACCGGAGCCAACAGGTGGGGAATGCCCTCGTAGACTGACAGCTCCAGCATTTTCGGATCGATCATGATCAGACGAACATGTTCGGCCGACGCTTTGTATAGCAGGCTCAGTATCATGGCATTGATGGCCACCGATTTACCTGAACCGGTTGTACCGGCGATCAACAGGTGCGGCATCCGTGCCAGGTCGACGACGACAGAATGCCCGCCTATGTCTTTACCCAGACCCAGGGTCAGCGGCGACTTCATCTTGTCATAGGCCTGCGAACGCATGATCTCGCCCAACGTGACCAACTCGCGTGTCTCGTTAGGAATCTCGAGGCCGATTACCGATTTACCGGGAATGACTTCGACTACGCGAACACTCATCACCGACAGTGCTCGTGCAAGGTCCTTGGCCAGGGCCGTAATCTTGGCTACTTTCAGGCCCGGCGCCGGTTTCAGCTCGAAACGGGTGACCACCGGACCCGGATGCACCGCTACCACGTTGACCTCGATACCAAAATCGCCAAGCTTGATTTCCACCAGCCGCGACAGGGCTTCGAGCGATTCCTCTGAATAACTACCCGTCGCATCCGGTGGATCGTTAAGCAGGGTTAGCGGTGGCAGTTCGTGATCACCGCCTGGCTCAAACAACGGCACCTGCCGTTCGCGTTCGACACGCTCGCTGATGACGGGTGCGGAGATCACCGGCTCGATTCGCGGTGCCGGCCGCTGTGCCGAGACCTTGACCTTCTCGCGCACGGTTTCCTGTCGCGCCTCACGCACCTTGCGTGTAGCCCGTCGTGCCTTGAAGCCTTCGTACCAGCTTTGTGCCCTGTCGGCGGCCAGCAACAGGCCGCGACCAGTGGCATCCATGACAGCGAACCAGGACACACCAAGGAACAATGAAATTCCACCCAGCCAGACCGAGACCAGCAAAACGGTCGCACCAAGGAAACTGACACCGGCAGCAAGCCCATTGCCCGACAGGTCACCGAGAATGCCGCCGGCAGTGCTGGGCAGCGCATCGCCGGAAAAATGCAAAGCCGCGAGACCGGCGCTGGCGGTCAGTGTCAGCACAAAACCCAGTGAACGCCAGGCGATGACCTGCGGCTCGACGCCCTCGCCGCCGCGTGCACGAAAAATCAGCCAGCCAGCATAGGCAATCATGACCGGGAACAGGAATGACGGACGGCCGAACAGCAGGTACAGCACGTCGGCTATCCAGGCGCCGGCCGGACCGGCAATGTTATTGACCTCACCAGCCTGGCCGGTAAAAGAGAAGCCGGGGTCGCTCGGGTCGTAAGTCGCCAGCGCGCCCAGCAGCACGACGGCCACGGCGCCAAATACCCAGAACGCACTCTCACGCAGTGCGCGATTGATCGAAATCACAACGAGCGAACCACCCCGTGTCGTAGTCGTGCTCTGCAACAGTAATCCCCCACCGGTTAGACATTTACCGGATAAAGATTAAACCATTGCTACGATTTTATCACAAGACGCTGATTGCCCTGATATTTAGCCCAATAACGCGGGATGTTTGACTTCACCGTTCTCGACATTGATGCCCTTGACCAATGGCTCGTAGTCACGCCAGCCTGGCTCGGCAAGACGGCCGACATAAGGTGCGATCGACGCCGACAGGGCCTGTGACGCCGTGCGTGGTACCGCGCCAGGCATATTGGTGACGCAGAAATGCAGCACATCATGGACAAAATAAGTCGGATCGGCATAGGTCGTCGGTCGCGTGGTTTCTATGCAACCGCCCTGGTCTACCGAGATATCGACGACCACGCTGCCCGGTGTCATCCCGGCGATCATCTCTTCGGTAACGACATGCGGTGCACGCTCTCCGGTAATCAGCACAGCACCGACAACGATATCGGCCTGGGCTACCGCATCGGCGACGTCGGCCTTGTGCGGGTAAAGACCGGTGACGTTGGCGCCAAGCGCACGTGCGGCCGCCAGCTTGTCCCTGTCCATGTCGAATACGGTCACTTCTGCACCCAGCCCCGCGGCCACGATAGCTGCGTTTCCGCCGGCGACACCGGCGCCGATGATGACGACCTTGCCGCGTTTCGCCGCAGGCACACCACCAAGCAGGATGCCCTTTCCGCCCTGTGGCTGGTGCAACAGGTGGGTGCTGATCTGTATCGACAACCTGCCGGCGATGTCGCTCATCGGCGCAAGCAACGGCAATCTGCCGGCAGCATCTTCCACCGTCTCGAAGGCGACACAGGTCGCGCCAATATCGCAAAGCCGTTGGGTCAGATCCGGCAACGCAGCCAGGTGCAGGTAACAGAACAGCAGGTGGTCACGACGCAAGTGTTCCAGATCAGGATCAATAGGCTCTTTGACCTTAACGATCATCTCACCGTGTTCGAACACCGCGGCGGCACTGTCAACGATGTTGACGCCAATTGCGCGATACTGGTCATCGTCGTAACCGGACTTGATACCGGCCCCTTTTTCGATAAACACCTCATGACCGGCTGCAACCAGTCCGGAACAGGCAGCGGGAATCAACCCCACACGACCTTCCAGCGGTTTCAGCTCCCGGGGTACACCGATACGCATCGTTATTTTCTCCTGCCCTGACTTTGCCGCCCGCAAGCGTTTCTGATTACCATACAATTGGAATGTGGCGAGACCCGGCCGCACTGGGCGCGAAAGTCGAAACCGTGACCGGTCACTAACCCGTGCCTGCCCGCCTGTTATGCACTAGCAAGGAAAAGTATACATGAGCGATGTGAAACATTGTCGCCTGCTGATTCTCGGCTCCGGACCGGCCGGTTATACGGCCGCCGTTTATGCTGCACGCGCAGCATTGGACCCGGTGCTGGTCACCGGCATGGAGATGGGTGGACAACTGACCACCACGACCGATGTAGACAACTGGCCCGGTGATGTCAGCGGGCTGCAGGGCCCCGAACTGATGGAGCGCATGAAGCAACACGCTGAACGCTTCGAGACCGAAATCATTAACGATCACATACTCGAGGTCGACCTGGCTACCCGTCCATTCAGTCTCGCCGGCAGTAACCAGTACACCTGCGATGCACTGATTATCGCGACCGGGGCATCGGCCATGTATCTCGGGCTGGAGTCGGAAGAAAATTTCAAGGGCCGTGGTGTGTCGGCATGCGCCACCTGCGATGGTTTCTTTTTTCGCGAGCAACCGGTAGCCGTCGTCGGCGGTGGCAATACGGCAGTCGAAGAAGCCCTGTACTTATCCAACATCTGCTCGCATGTAACTGTAGTGCACCGGCGCGATGAATTGCGTGCGGAAAAAATCCTGCAAAAGCACCTGATGGAACGTGTCGAGCAGGGCAAGGTCACGATGGCCTGGGACAATGTTGTGGATGAAGTCCTTGGTGATGACAACGGTGTTACCGGTCTGCGCATTCGCAGCACCACCGACCCCGATCAGACCACCGACCTCGATGTGACCGGCGTATTCATCGCCATCGGGCACAAGCCCAACACCGACATCTTTGCCGGGCAACTGGAGATGAAGAACGGCTACATCATTATCAATGCCGGTCGCCACGGCAATGCCACCGCGACCAGTGTCCCCGGTGTATTCGCTGCGGGGGATGTTGGCGATTACGTTTACCGGCAGGCGGTCACGTCCGCCGGGTCGGGTTGCATGGCTGCACTCGATGCCGAGAAATTTCTCGACGAACAAAAATAGACACGCATACCGATAATAGCGGCTTGTCCGCGACCACTATCGACCGACTCGACCAGGTCGATGCCGGGCAATGGAATGCCTTGTCCACTCCGTGGCAGCCCTTCACCAGCTTCGAGTTTCTTGCGCACCTGGAAAGCACCGGTTGCGTGGCGGCGGATACGGGATGGATACCACGACACCTGGTTGCGCGCGACGCTGCCGACCGGTTACGCGGCGCAATGCCGCTGTATCTCAAAACACACTCGTGGGGCGAATTCGTGTTCGATTTTGCCTGGGCGCAGGCTTATGCGCGGGCCGGTCTCGACTACTACCCCAAGCTCGTCAGCATGACACCGTTTACTCCGGTAACTGGCAGACGCCTGTTATCCAACGGTCACGATCCTGCGGTTGACCAGGCACTGGTGGCAGGTCTGCAGCAAGCGGTCGAAGACTGTAACGCCTCTTCGGCGCATGTACTTTATCCACCTGTAGCCGAACTCGATACCTGGGCCGCGGCCGGTTTCACGATTCGCGAAGACTGTCGTTTCATGTGGCATAACCACGACTACCAAACCTTCGACGATTTTCTGGCTGCGTTGCGATCGGCCAAACGCAAGGAAGTCCGGCGTGAGCGTCGACGGGTTGCGGCACAGGGTATTGCTGTCGAGATGCGACGTGCCGACAGTCTGGACGAGCGCACCTGGCAGGCGGTTTACGCGATGCTGGCACGCACATTCACCCTTCGGGGTCATACACCTTACGTGTCGTTGCGATTCCTGCGTGAGATTGCAGACGCGCTCGGACCCTCGATGCTGGTGTCACTGGCCAGTGCTGACGACAGTGCGGTGGGTGCGGCAGTATTCTTTCGTGACCAACGCAGTCTCTATGGCCGTTACTGGGGCAGCAACGAGGACATCGACTGCCTGCATTTCGAAACCTGCTATTACCAGGGCATCGACTACTGTATCCGGAACGGGCTGCGGTATTTCGATCCGGGTACACAGGGTGAACATAAGGTACGGCGTGGTTTCGCTCCCATACGCACCTACTCCGCTCACCTGGTAGCCGATCCGCGATTTGCCGGGCCCATTGCGGACTGGGTCGCCGACGAACGTAACGACGTCGCTCACTACATTGAGGTGGCGTCGGGGCACCTGCCCTACCGATGATTCAATTACATCGCATTTCGCCGCTCGATCCAGCGGACGCTTTCCCCGATGTGTCCAGCGCCCTCGACCAGCCACCGGGCCTGCTCGCAGCAGGTGGCGATCTCAGCACCGAACGACTGCTGGCGGCCTATCGTCGTGGCATCTTCCCCTGGTACGAGGCCGGACAGCCGATCTTGTGGTGGTCACCCGATCCGCGCGCGATTATGCGACCGTCCGAGTTTCACGTGTCACGCAGCCTGCGCCGCACTCTCAATCGCGGCCACTACGAAACCAGTATCGATGGCGATTTTGCTGGCGTCATCAATAGCTGTGCTGCCGCGCGGCCGGGACAGCAAGGCACCTGGATCACTGGTGAAATGGAACAGGCTTACTCGCGATTGCACGAACTTGGCTGGGCTCACTCGGTAGAAACCTGGCACTCGGGGGCATTGGTCGGTGGTGTCTACGGTGTTGCCATAGGGCGGGTTTTCTTCGCCGAATCGATGTTCAGTCGCAGCAGTGACGCCTCGAAGGTGGCACTGGTACGACTGACTACTGACCTGCAGCGATGGAACTTTGAGCTGATTGACTGTCAGATGTCTTCGCCGCACCTGGCCAGCCTCGGGATGCGGGAAATCCCGCGGAGCGACTTTGTAGCGCAATTGGAGCGTTTATGCAGCGCAAAGCCGCAGGATGGAGCCTGGACCGAATAACGCGATAGCAGTCATTGCAATGCGCTGGCCATTCTTGCACACTTACGCCCGCTTTTTACGAGGTAGCGAACGAATACATGCCCAAAGAGGAACCAATCCAGATGGAAGGCAAAGTCATCGAGACTTTGCCCAATACCACTTTTCGAGTCGAACTCGAAAATGGTCATACCATTACTGCCCACATTTCCGGCAAGATGCGTAAGCATTACATCCGCATCCTGACCGGTGACAAAGTTACCGTGGAGATGACACCTTACGACCTGAGCAAGGGTCGGATTGTCTATCGCGGGCGTTAGTCGCTGCACGACTCCGGTCCGGAGTCGATCACGTTATTCCCTGTCGACCAGATCCAGCGCACGCGCCGGTGGCGAGAGCTTGCGTGTACGTACAACGATCTCGTCATTCTCGACACAGATCCGTACATGACCGCCTTCTGACAGCTTGCCGAACAGCAATTCCTCGGCCAGCGGTCGCTTGACGTATTCCTGGATGACCCGGGCCATCGGCCTGGCACCCATTTTCGGATCGTAACCGCGCTCGGCTATCCAGCTGCGGGCGGCGTCGTCGAGCTCCAGCGTGACGTTCTTATCCGTCAACTGGCTTTCGAGCTCGACAATCAGCTTGTCGACGACACGTGCAATCGTGTGCGGATCCAGCGACTGGAACTGGATCGTCGCATCCAGGCGATTGCGGAACTCGGGAGTGAACATGCGTCGCAGGACTTCGGAGCCGTCACTGGCGTGATCCTGGCTGGTAAAACCAATCGAGCGCCGCGACATCTCGGCAGCGCCAGCGTTGGTCGTCATGACAATGATGACATTACGGAAATCGGCCTTACGCCCGTTATTGTCGGTCAGCGTGCCATGATCCATGATCTGCAATAGCAGGTTGAACACTTCCGGATGCGCCTTCTCGATTTCATCCAGCAGCAACACCGAGTGCGGGTTGCGATTGATGGCTTCGGTCAGCAGGCCACCCTGGTCATAACCGACATAGCCCGGAGGGGCGCCAATCAGTCGTGAAACGGTGTGGCGCTCCATGTATTCGGACATATCGAAGCGCACCAGTTCGATGCCCATGACGTGCGCCAGTTGTCGCGTGACTTCAGTCTTGCCGACACCGGTCGGCCCGGCGAAAAGAAAAGAACCAACCGGCTTCTGCTCTTCGCGCAAACCAGATCGCGCCATCTTGATTGCCGATGACAATGCATCGATAGCCTGGTCCTGACCGTAGATTACGAGTTTCAGATCACGCTCGAGATTTTTCAGTGTGTCGCGATCCGATGCCGATACCGATTTCGGCGGAATACGCGCCATTTTGGCGACGATCGCCTCGACCTCGGGCTCATCGACGGTGTCGCGCTTGTCGCTGGGCGGCTGCAGGCGCAGGTTGGCGCCGGCTTCGTCAATGACATCGATTGCCTTGTCCGGCAAGTGGCGGTCATTGATATGTCGCGCCGACAATTCGGCTGCGGCAATCAACGCCTTGTCGGTGTAGCTGACACCGTGGTGTGCTTCGAAACGCGACTTCAAACCGCGCAGAATCTCGATGGTCTCGGTAATGCTCGGCTCGGGCACATCGATTTTCTGGAAGCGTCGAGCCAGTGCGCGATCCTTTTCGAAAATGCCGCGGTACTCCGAGTATGTCGTCGAACCGATACAGCGCAATTCGCCGCTGGCCAGCACTGGCTTGATCAGGTTTGAGGCATCCATGACACCACCCGAAGCCGCCCCGGCACCGATGACCGTGTGAATTTCATCTATAAATAAAACCGCGCCCGGGTGCTTGCGCAATTCGGCGATAACGCCCTTGAGCCGCTTTTCGAAATCACCGCGGTACTTGGTGCCAGCAATCAACGAGCCCATGTCGAGGGCGTATATGACACTGTCGCTCAGGACTGCCGGCACTTTGCCTTCGTGAATCAGGCGCGCCAGGCCTTCTGCCAGCGCGGTTTTACCGACGCCGGCCTCGCCGACATACAGTGGATTGTTCTTGCGTCGGCGACACAGAATCTCGACAGTTCTCTCGATCTCGACCTCACGCCCGATCAACGGATCGATTTTGCCTTCGGCCGCCAGGTCATTCAGGTTGGTGGCGAATTGTTCGAGCGGATTGCTCGACCCGTCTGTGGTCTCTTTCTCGGCTTCGGGTGTCTCGGTGGTATTACCAACCGCCGGTGTTTCGCCTGACACCTTCGACAGCCCGTGGGAAATGTAGTTGACGACGTCGAGGCGCACGATGTCCTGCATGTTGAGCAGGTAGGCCGCGTGCGACTGTTTCTCACCGAAGATCGCGACCAGCACATTGGTGGCAGTGACTTCTTTCTTGCCGCTCGACTGCACGTGGAAAACGGCGCGCTGCAGAACCCGCTGGAATCCAAGCGTTGGCTGCACGTCCTGCTCGTCGCCTTCGGGCAGCCGTGGCGTGGTCTCGTCGATAAAGTCTGCAAGATCCTTGCGTAGCCGGTCCAGATCGGCCCCACATGCCCGCAGCACCTCGATGACTTCGCTGACATCGATCAGTGCCAACAACAGGTGCTCAACGGTCATAAACTCATGCCGCTTTTCGCGCGCGGCCTGGAAGGCTTCGTTGAGGCAAAATTCGAGTTCGCTGCTGAGCATGGCTAGTCCTGTCCTAACACTCCTCCATAGTACACAGCAATGGGTGCTGATGCTGCCTGGAGTAGCTATTTACCTGAGATACCTTTGTCTCCGCAATCTCGTAAGTGTAGATCCCGCAGACCCCTTTGCCGCGCGTATGAACTTCGAGCATGATCCGGGTGGCTTTCATCCGGTCCATGGCAAAGATCTTTTGCAAAACGTCGACGACAAACTCCATCGGTGTGTAGTCGTCGTTTAGCAACACGACTTTATATAGCGGTGGTCGCTTTACCTGCGGTCGCGCTTCTTCTACTACCAGACCGTGGTCGGGTTCGCGCTCATCAGTCATTCCTGCCGACCTTTGGCCGCATCCACGAGGCTGTTTTTCGTAATGACCGTCTCCGGTACTTTAGGCCTGCGTGGTTTGGCGCCACCGGCATCGACGTTCTCCGCGTCGATACAGGTATAGATATAAGCCGAATTTGATTCGGATACAAGCCTTGAGGTGAACATTGTCCCGCGCGGGTCCGAGGGTTTAACAGATGGCGGTAATGTTATGCTAAATGGGGTCGATCGTCACCAGATCAAGTAACTATCGAAAAAACGCAAATCATCTGTAATAGCAGCGTTTACTTGGTCTCGTGGGTAAACACGCCGTCCCAGTCCTCAGCCGGCAGGTGCGTTCTGTAATAAGCGATGCGATCGAGGTACACCTGGAAGATTTTGCGCTCCGGATGAGCCTGGTGAAGCATAAACAGGGCCTGTTCGGCACCATCCCAATTTGCTGAACGATACATTTTCAATGCCCGGGCATGCTGCTTGATCATTGAGCGCACCTCGCTCGCCAGCGCATCCCGCGGACCGAGCGGCTCATAAATGGCTACCGGATGATCCTTACCTTTTACCCGTACCAGGTCGATCTCGAGGAAGGCGTGCTCCGGCACGAGTTTGACGGTGTTCTCACCGACCGCCGACTCGATGCCGTATTTCTTCGTCAGACCCTCGATTCGTGATCCCAGGTTCACGGCATCACCCATTACCGTGTATGCCATGCGGAACTCCGATCCCATATTGCCGACCCGCATCATGCCGCTGTTGATGCCGACACCGATGCGAATTTCCGGCCAGCCCCGCTCACGAAACTCAACAGTCAGGTCTTGCATTGCTTTTTGCATCTCGAGCGCGGCCTCGAGCGCGTGACGCGCATGATCGGGATCTTCCAGCGGTGCCCCCCAGAACGCCATGATGGCATCACCCATGTACTTGTCGATGGTGCCACGATGCTGGTGAATGATCCGCGTCATCGGTGTCAGGTACTCATTCATGAGCTGGCTCAACTCACGTGGCTGCAAGGTTTCCGAGATAGTGGTGAAGCCTCGTACGTCGCTGAACAGCACCGTCATTTCGCGACTATCACTCTCCATGTCGAACGAACCCATGTTGCCGTCCATTTCCTCTACCAGTTCCGGTGGGACGTACTGGCCGAATAACGTCGACAGCTTGCGCTTGCCACGGGTTTCAATCAGGTAGCCATAGATCATGTGGCACATATACAAGGCAAAAACGTAAGTCATGACCGGTGCCAACGGCACGACAAAGTTGGCTTTGTCCCAGATAAGCAGATTAGTGGCCGCCAGGCTCACCAGTACCAGGATGGTAAACAGCGAGGCCGTCACCACATTGGCACGTGCGAGAACCCAGGTAATTAACACGGCGCAAAACAGCATTAGCGTAATCTCGATGCCCTGTACGTAATGCGGATGGTGTTTGACCCGACCATCCAGGATGCCCGACACGATGTTTGCGTGCACCTCCACGCCGTTGTATTTCTCGCCCACCGGCGTCACTCGCAAGTCCAACAGACCTGGTGCACTGGTACCCACCAGGGCAATGGCGCCCTGCAGAGGATAGAAAGGCGCCGTACCATCGATGATGTCGGTCGCTGAGACGTATGGAAAACTGTACTGGGCGCCGCGATAGGGCACCAGGACAGTGGAGCGACCATCTACGGGAATCTGGTACGGCCCAACATTGAGCCACTCGAGATTGAGGCTACTGCGACTGGCGCCGCCGGAGTGAAAAACAAACTCGATTTCAGGCCAACCCGCCGCAGCACGGGTGACTGCCAGTGCCAGCGACTCGTAAAGATCGCCCTCGTACTTTTGCAGTAGTGGCACGCGTCGATATACGCCGTCACTGTCAACGGTGGGGTTATCAAAGAATCCCCCGGCAGGAGCCGCCGACTGCAGCACGGAATAGTTCCCGGTAAATGATTTAGGCTCGATGAATTCAACCTGGGTGTCGTTCTTCTGCTCCAGGACCGAGGGCGGCGGCAACATGCCGATCGCCGCAGTCTCGTCGCTCTCCCGGAATACGAAGCCCATAACGGCCTCCCGATCGCGCAACGAGTCGGCAAATATGTTGTCCCAATCCAGAGATTCGCGCAGTTGCGGCAACTGTTCGATGAAATAGCTGTCACTACTGAGAGAGCCTTCGGCGAGACTGGACAGCACTGTCAGTCCGCTGCCGCGATCCGGCTCGGGAAATACGACATCGAAACCGACGACCTTGACACCGTACTTATCAAACAGATTATTGACCAATGCACCGAGCTTGTTGCGCCCCCAGGGCCACTGCCCCTGGGCCATCAGGCTCTCCTCGTCGATATCGATGATTACGACGCGATCGTCGAGTGTCTGCGGCATAGTCAGCACCAGCCGGGCGTCGTAGGCAAACGCCTCCATGCGATCGAGCGCTGAAATGCTGATATCGCCGCGGTTATGCAGCACAAAGGGCGCCAGCAGCACCACCGTGATCAAAATTCGGACAATGACCCTCGCCAACATGACAGTCCCGGATCCACAATTCGAGCCGCGAGTCTACCCGGCGCCGGCGATATGTCGTGTGCGGCAATCCACAAAAATCGTCTGTCTGTTGAGCACTTGTACCGCAAAGCCGTATCATTCCGGCAGTCCGCGCTTGGCGGGCGTCCCTGCCGCAATATGTCAAACATGTTTTCCGAACTGAAAAACCTGACACCCCAGCAACTGGCCGCGCGTGCCACCGGCACCCTGCCGCCGTGGGTGGCGGTGCTGCTGGTCATTGCGCTGGTATGGCAACTGAGCAAGATCACGTGGATGTTGTTCCCACGCAGCGAAGCGATCATTGCGCCACAGACGCCGCCGGCGGTGACGGTTGAGCTCCGTGGTAACGATTCGGCGGTAATCGACACACGCTCGATTGTCGATGCCTATCTGTTCGGCAAGCCACCCGAGCAACCGGTAGTCAGCGTCGGACCCGATATCACCAAGATCGAGGACACCGACCTGAAGCTGACCCTGCACGGCACTATCGCTGCCAACGAGGAGCGGCTGGCGATGGCTATCATTGCCACCGATCGTGGCGACGAGAAGGTTTACGTCGTCGGCGACAGCGTCGCCAACGGCCGCACGCTGCACTCCGTACTTCCGGATCGGGCCATTCTTAACCACAACGGCAATCTCGAGGCTTTAAGACTGCCACGCGAATCCGAAGGCACTGCTACAACGAGAACGACGCGGCGAACTTCGCAGCGCCAGGCTCCGCGGCAAAATCGTTTGCAGCAGGCGCTGACCCAGAACCCGGCCAAGCTGACCGACCTGATCCGGCCACAACCGGTCTTCTCCAATGGCAAGCAGATTGGCTACCGCGTCTATCCGGGGCGGCGACGGCAGCAGTTCCTTGCGCTGGGGCTCAAGCCCGGCGACCTGGTAACCGATATTAACGGTACGCCGCTAAACGACCCGGCCAAGGGTGCCGATATTTTCCGCTCCATGTCCGAAACCAACCAGGTCACTGTTACCGTAGAGCGTAACGGCTCGTCGCAGGTGCTGGTGCTGGACCCTGAACAGATCAAACTCGATGGTGATACCAAGCAATGACAGCACTTAAACCGAACCTGCGCCGCTATGCCGCAACGCTGCTGCTCCTGACTTTCAGCTTGCTGCCCGGCGCGCTGGTGGCCGAAGGCGAGATGATCACGCCGAATTATAAAGACGCTGACATAAGGACAATTATCGAAGCGGTCAGCGAAGTCACCGGCATAAATTTCATCATCGATGCACGAGTCAAGGCGCAAGTCACGCTGATCTCGTCATCGCCGATGTCAGCTGACGCGTTCTACGAAACATTCCTGTCGATCCTGCAGGTGTACGGTTTCGTCGCGATACCGTCGGGTGATGTAGTCAAGATCGTACCCGACACCAATGCGCGTCAGTTACCCGGTAACGACCTGCCCAGGAGTATCGCCGACACTGATGAAATCGTGACCCAGGTCATTCAGGTGCAGAACGTTGGTGCGGCACAGCTGGTACCGATCCTGAGACCACTGGTACCTCAGTATGGACACCTCGCCGCCCACCCGGCCTCAAACATGCTGATTATTGCCGACCGTGCAGCCAACGTTAACCGCATGCTGCGCATCATCCGCCGTATCGACCAGGCCGGTGACGAAGATATCGAAGTGGTCCGACTGGAGCATGCCTCGGCGGGCGACCTGGTAAGGATCCTGACCAGTCTCAGCCAGGCCGCAGCACGCAGTGAAGGGGGTGGCTCGCCATTGCAAATGGTCGCCGACGATCGCACCAACACCATCCTGGTCAGCGGTGACAAGGCCGAGCGCCTGCGTTTCCGGGCGCTGATCGCTCACCTCGACACGCCGCACGAAGATGGTGGCAACACCCAGGTCATCTATCTCGAATATGCCGATGCCGAGGAACTGGCGGCCAAGCTCAAGGAACAGACGAGTCAGACGAATACCCCAGGTAGCGCACAAAGCGCCGGCGCGGGCAATAATGTCGTGATCTGGGCCGATGCCGCGACCAACGCGCTGGTGGTGACGGCGCCAACGAAAGTCATGCGCTCGTTGCGCTCGGTGATCGATCGTCTCGATATCCGCCGTGCGCAGGTGCGGGTCGAAGCCATCGTAGTCGACCTGACGTCGGATCGCTCTGCCGAACTCGGGATCACCTGGGCCATTGATTCCACCAAAGACACAGCCTCGGCGGCGCTGACCAACTTCTCAGGCACTACCAATGTCGCCGATGTTGCGGGCGCCATTCTCAGTGGTGGCGATGTCGCCACTGCGGCACAGGGACTAGGCGATGGCCTTACTTACGGGGTCGGCAGCATCTCCAAGACCGGTACCAGCTTTGCAGCCGTGGTGACCGCACTGGCTTCTGATGCGAACACCAATATCCTGTCGGTACCGAGTATCGTCACGATGGACAATGAGGAAGCCGAGGTCAACGTCGGTCAGGAAGTGCCGTTCCTGACGGGCAGCTTTAGCAACACCGGGGGCGTTGTAGGTCAGGTCAATCCCTTCCAGACAATTCAACGTCAGGACGTCGGCCTTACTCTCAAGGTCACCCCCCAGGTCAACGAAGGCGACGCGATCATCATGGATATCGATCTCGAAGTATCAAGCCTGGGCCAGGGTACGCAGGGCGCGGTCGATCTCGTTACCAACCAGCGCAATATCCGGCAAAAGGTTATTGTCGAGGACGGCGGTATTATCGTGCTCGGCGGGTTGATGGACGAAAGCCTGCTGGAAGGCAACCAGCGTGTGCCGGGACTTTCGCGCATCCCGATCCTTGGCAACCTGTTCAAGTCGCGCTCCACCAAGAAAGTTAAACGCAATCTCATGGTGTTCATTAGCCCGCGGATCCTGCGCGACCGCACCGATACCTTCATGGAGACCAACCAGAAATACCAGTACATTCGCGAACTGCAACTTGGCACGGGCGGCGATGTGGCCCTGATGCCAAATGAGGAACCGCCGGTCATCCCACCGCTGGAAGAGTTCGCCCCCGATGCCATGCCTGAAACTGACGAAGCACTGATCATCATCGATGAACCCTGAAGCCGAATCCCTACCGCTCACCGAGGACGACGAACTGGCTGTGGAGACGGCCAGTGGCGCACGTCGGCTGTCATTCGCGTTCGCCAAACGTCACGGCATCGTGATCAACGAAGACGACCCGATGGGCACAGTGGTTTGCCATCGCGCGGGTCTAAGTCCGGTCAGCCTGGCCGAGGTGCGCAGGTTTTACGGCGGCCCTTTGCCCTTGCGCGAGGTAGATGACGAAACTTTCGATGCCTTGCTGCAGAAATCCTACGAAGGCAGCTCATCGACCATGCAAATGGTCGAAGGCTTCGAAGAAGAAGGTGACCTGTTTGAAGTGGCACAGGCGCTGCCGGAACCGTCGGACCTGCTTGAGAGCGATGACGATGCTCCCATCATTCGCCTGATCAACGCCGTTTTAACTGAGGCCGTCAAGGAAAACGCCTCGGATATCCATATTGAGCCGTACGAAAACCGGCTTGTCGTACGCTTCCGCGTCGATGGCGTGCTCCGCGATGTGTTGCAGTCGCGACGCGCGCTGGCACCGCTGGTCGTTTCCCGGATCAAGGTCATGTCGAAGCTCGACATTGCCGAGAAACGCGTACCACAGGATGGCCGCATTTCGCTGCGCATAGCTGGACGTGCAGTCGACGTCCGTGTATCGACCTTACCCGCCGGTGAGCGCGGCAGCGAACGTGTGGTGATGCGTCTGCTCGACAAACAGGCCGGTCGACTCGATCTTGGCTCGCTGGGCATGGACGAGAAAACCCAGCAACACATCGACCACCTGATTAACCGGCCACATGGCATCATGCTGGTAACCGGACCTACCGGTTCCGGTAAGACCACGACCCTGTACGCGGCACTCGAACAAATCAATGATCGCGTGCGCAATATCCTGACTGTCGAAGATCCAATCGAGTACTACATTGACGGGATCGGTCAGACCCAGGTCAACACCAAGGTAGAAATGACCTTCGCGCGAGGACTGCGCGCCATCCTGCGCCAGGATCCAGATGTGGTCATGGTGGGTGAAATCCGGGATCTGGAAACGGCCGAAATTGCGGTCCAGGCCAGCCTCACCGGCCACCTCGTATTGTCAACGCTGCATACCAATACCGCCGTCGGTGCGGTGACTCGCCTGCGTGACATGGGTGTAGAACCGTTCCTGCTCTCGTCAAGTGTCATCGCCGTGCTGGCGCAACGACTGGTACGCGTGCTGTGCGCAACCTGTAAGGTCCCCTACATGGCCGACGATCGGGAGCGTGAACTGCTACATGCCGAAACACCGGTCCAGTTATTCCAGGCGGGAAGTTGCGAAGCCTGCAACCGCACCGGATATCGCGGACGGACCGGAATCTACGAGCTGGTCATCGTCGACGACACCTTGCGCACGATGATTCACGACGGTGCCGGCGAGCACGCCCTGGAACAGTATGCGCGGACCATGACTCAGAGTATTCGCGATGACGGCCGCCGCAAGGTACTCGAGGGCCATACGACCCTGCCTGAAGTGCTGCGCGTTACGCACGAATCCTGATGGGTGCCTACCAGTACGTCGCAGTCGACCCGGGCGGCAAGGAACACAAGGGCCTGATCGAGGGCGATACCGCACGCCAGGTACGCCAGCAATTGCGCGAACGCCAGTTGCTGCCACTGAAGGTCGACGAAGTCGCCAGCCGTGAGAAAAAATCCTCCGGTAACAGCTTCAGCGGCCGCGGCAAAATCTCAGCGCTCGATCTTGCGCTGATTACCCGTCAGTTGGCGACCCTGGTCCGTTCCGGTATGCCGCTGGACGAGGCACTGCAGGCCGTTGCTGAGCAAAGCGAGCGACCCAGACTCAAGGGCATCATGCTCGGGGTCCGCGGGCGCGTTATCGAAGGACACCCGCTGGTAACCGGTCTCAGCGATTTCCCGCAGGCTTTCCCGGAGATCTACCGCGCTACGGTCGCGGCCGGTGAGCAGTCCGGACATCTCGATGCGGTGCTGGAACGACTGGCCGATTACACTGAAAGCCGCCAGATCCTGCGGCAGAAAATTTCACATGCCTTGATCTACCCGGTCATCCTGACGGTGTTGTCGATCCTGATCGTGGTGGGGCTCCTGACCTATGTCGTGCCGCAGATTATCGATGTCTTCCAGAATGTCGGCCAGGATCTGCCATTGCCAACAAAGATTCTGATCGGTATTAGCGATTTCCTGACGGCCAACGGCTTGTGGCTGTTGCTTGCCCTGGTCGCGCTGTTTTTTGTTATGCGCTTCGTGCTGGCAAAGCCGGGCCCACAAAGACGCTACCACCAGTTCCTGCTGGCAACACCCGTTGTAGGGCGGCTGGTCCGCGGCCTGAATACCGCGCGCTTTACCCGCACGCTGAGCATTCTCGCCGCCAGCGGCGTGCCGGTGCTGGATGCGCTACGTATCGCTGGCGAAGTCGTCGGCAACGTTCCCATGCGCGAGGCGGTAGACGAGACGGCCGTCAAGGTCCGTGAGGGCGCACCCATCGGCAAATCGCTGGCGGCAAGCCGGATGTTCCCGCCGATGACCATTCACCTCATTTCGTCGGGCGAAGCCAGTGGCGAGCTCGAAGAGATGCTCGAGCGTGCCGCCAATAACCAGGAGCGCGAGATGGACAGCCTGATCGCGACACTGCTGGGCTTTATGGAACCGGCGTTGATCCTGGCGATGGGCATGATTGTGCTCGCAATCGTGCTGTCGATCCTGTTGCCAATCTTCCAGATCAACCAGCTGGTTAACTAAATCCAGTCATTTCCGCCCGATTGCTTTGACATAAATTGCCGGCTTTGTTGAGAGCGGTATTTTTGTGACCGGCGTCAAGGTGTGCGCAGGCGGCTACCGCTACAAATGACCCTGCCGGCAACGTTGTGCCGGATTACTCGGGGAGAGTAGCGATGACCACTGATGAGCTCGAAGACGTAGTAGACGAAGAGATGTACACCGATACGTCCATGTTCGACGCCGATGAGATCGTGCGCAGCGTGGAAGAAGTAGCGCGTCAGCGACGTGCGGACCCGGATGCAGAAAAAAGACTGACTGCACGGCAGCGTTTCGAGATGATGATGGAGAAACGTCGGCTGGCCGAGAATCTCGAAGACGAGTTGTCAGACGACTGGCCCGACGTCGACGAACTGTAAGACTCGATCCCGGATTGCACAGGAAAATGCGGCGACCTCCAGGTCGCCGTTTTCTTTTGTATCTAGCGAAAGTCGCGTGACACTGACGGTAAGCTACTGAGCAGGTGGCTGTGATCGACCAGCTGTCGTGCGATCACGTGTAGTACATCGCCCTGTCGTTGCAGTTCGCCCTGCACCGTCAATAGCCGAGACCCGAGCAACGCTTTGCGTTGCTGCTCGGCCAGTCGTTGCCAGACGATCAGGTTGACATACCCGGTTTCGTCTTCGAGTGTCACAAAGGTCACACCCTTGGCGGTACCGGGTCGCTGCCGACTGATAACCAGTCCGGACGTCTGCACCACCACCCCATCGGGCAAATCCCACAAGGCCGCAGCTGTTTCCACCCGTTGCCGGGCAAACTGGTCACGCAGCAACGCCATCGGGTGACGCCCCAGTGTCAGGCCTGTCGCCTGGTAATCAGCGATGACATCCTCACCCTCGGTCGGGCGGCGCAGCAGCGGTATACCCTCGCGCACCTCGAACTGCGGCACCAGTGGTAGTGCCGCCTCGACTCCGGCCACATCCCAGCGCGCCCGATGACGATTACCAGCCAGAGACGCCAGTGCCCCGGCCGCGGCCAACGCACCGAACGCATGTCGATCGAGCACGGCACGCTCAGCCAGGTCCTGCACATGAGATGGCGCGGCCTGGTTGCGGATCGCGACGACCCGCAGAGCGGCCTCCTCGGCCAGACCCTTGACCAGCCGCAGACCCAGTCGCACCACGGCTGCATCGTGGTCGTTGCGTTCGAGTGTGCAATCCCAGTCGCTGTACAGCACATCAATGGGGCGCACTTCGACACCGTGACGTTGTGCGTTCTGTACCAGTTGCGAAGGGGCATAAAAGCCCATCGGCTGGCTATTGATCAGCGCACAGGTAAATACAGCCGGCTCATGACACTTGAGCCAGCAGGAAACATAAACGAGCAAAGCAAAACTGGCCGCATGCGACTCGGGAAAACCATATTCACCAAAGCCCTGTATCTGGCGAAACAACTGGTCGGCAAACTGCGGCTTATACCCGCGCCTGGCCATACCGCGCTTGAGCTTGCCTTCGAACGGACCGAGACCACCCCGTTTACGCCACGCCGCCATGGCCCGACGTAGCTGGTCCGCCTCACCCGGTGTAAAACCGGCCGCAACCATGGCCAGTTCCATGACCTGCTCCTGGAAAATAGGCACACCAAGCGTACGACTCAGCACGTCGCGCACCTCCTCGCTGGGGTAGCTGACCGGTTCCTCGCCATTACGCCGTCGCAGGTACGGGTGCACCATGTCACCCTGGATCGGTCCCGGCCGGATGATGGCAACCTCGATGACCAGGTCGTAATAACAACGCGGTCGCAGGCGCGGCAGCATGGCCATTTGCGCGCGCGATTCGATCTGGAACACACCCATCGTGTCACCCGTGCAAATCATGTCGTACACGACCGGGTCCTCGGCGGGTACATTGGCCAGTGTCAGCTCACGTCCGTCGAACTGCCGTATCAGGTCAAAACTGCGCCGGATCGCACTGAGCATTCCAAGACCGAGCACATCGACCTTGAGCAGGCCGAGTGCATCGAGATCGTCCTTGTCCCACTGGATAACAGTGCGATCCGGCATCGAGGCATTCTCGACCGGCACCAGTTGCGACAACGGACCCCGCGAGATCACGAAGCCACCGACATGCTGTGACAGGTGACGCGGGAAACCCATCAGTTCACGTGACAGCGTCAACACCCTGTGTAACACCTTGCTGTCGGGATCGAAGCCGGCATCGCGTATACGCTCGGCCGCGATCTCACCTTCCCACCAGCCCAGCGAGCGGGTCAGCCGGTCTACCTGGAGCAGGTCGAGCCCCAGCGCCTTGGCCACATCACG
>JABDKV010000084.1 GCA_013002045.1 Gammaproteobacteria bacterium | reverse complement strand
CCCGGTTTCGAAGCCGCCGAGGCCGATGTCGTGCAATCGGTACTCGACGAGGCGGGCCGTTTTGGCAATGAGGTACTGGCGCCGCTTAACGTCGAGGGGGATCGCAACGGTGCACGTCTCGACGGTGAAGACGTACGCGAGACACCGGGGTTTGCCGATGCCTATCGTCAGTTCGTAGAGAGCGGCTGGAATGCGTTGCCCTTCAACGAGTCGATCGGTGGCAGCGGCCTGCCGGCGGCGGTGTCGTTCGCGGTATCCGAGATCTGGCAGTCAGCCAACATGTCGTTTTCGCTATGCCCGATGCTGACCCAGGCCGGGGTCGAAGCGCTCGAATTTCACGGTACCGAGGAACAGCAACGGGTTTACCTGCCAAAACTGGTTAGTGGCGAATGGGCGGGGACAATGGACCTGACCGAGCCCCAGGCCGGTTCCGACCTTGCCGCGCTACGCTGCAAGGCCGTTCCTGATGGCGATCGTTATCGGCTGAGCGGTCAAAAGATCTATATCACCTGGGGCGATCACCAGATGACCGACAACATCATCCACATGGTGTTGGCGCGTATCGAGGATGCGCCCGAGGGGGTCAAGGGTATCTCGCTATTCCTGGTGCCGAAGTTCCTTGTTAACGAGGATGGCTCGCTCGGGGAACGCAACGACATGCGACCGGTGTCGCTGGAACACAAGATGGGTATCCACGCCAGCCCGACCTGTGTCATGAGTTTTGGCGAGAATGACGGCGCTATCGGTTACCTGGTCGGTGAAGCCAACAACGGTCTCGCCTGCATGTTCACGATGATGAATAACGCGCGGCTGGTGGTCGGGGTCCAGGGTGCGGGGATTGCCGAACGCGCTTACCAGCGTGCCGTCAGCTATGCCAACGATCGCGTGCAGGGCCAGGCTCCCGGCAGTGCTGATCGCGTCACCATCATTCATCACCCCGATGTGCGCCGCATGCTGATGCTGATGAAATCGCAGTGTGAGGCCATGCGCGCTTTGTGCATAGTCGCCGGCGGCACCATGGACCGCGCGCGCAATCACCCGGACGAAGCGGTGCGTCAGCAGCAACAGGCGCGTCTCGACCTGCTGGTACCCGCAGTCAAGGGCTGGTGTACCGAGCAGGCACAGGAAGTGGTGTCGCTGGCCGTCCAGGTCCATGGCGGCATGGGCTATGTCGAAGAGACGGGTGCCGCACAGCACTTTCGCGATGCCCGCATTGCGACCATCTACGAGGGGACCACTGGTATCCAGGCGCAGGACCTGGCACGACGTAAAGTGCAGCGGGATGGCGGTCGGGCGATGACGGAAATGATTCGCGAGATACGCCAGACCGTGCAGGAAGTAGCCGACATCGGTGAGTTTTCGACAATCGAACGTAATTTGCGACTGGCCGTGGATGCGCTGGAAAGCGTGACCTCTTACCTGCTGTCGGCCGATGACCCGAATGAAGCTGGCGCGGCCTCGTACAACTTGCTGATGCTGAGCGGAACGACTGTGGCTGGCTGGCTCATGGCGCAAGGTGCGTTGATCGCGCGCGAACGCCTCAACGCCGGTGCCAGTGGTAGTGACTTCTATCGCAGCAAGATGGTTACGGCACGCTTTTTTGCAGAACACGTGCTGGTGCGCGCCCGCGGTTACGCTGAAGCGGCGATGGCCGGCGGCGAGACGACCATGGCGCTGGCCGCGGACCAGTTCTGATGCCACAGAACGTAGTCATTACCGGCGCGAATCGTGGGCTCGGTCTTGAGCTTGCGCGTAGCTACGCGAACGAAGGCGATCGTGTATTCGCCTGTTGCCGGGAACCGGAGAGTGCGACGGAACTGACCGAACTGGCACAGCAGTCGGATGGGCAGCTGACAATCCACCCACTTAACGTTGTCAATGAGGCCCACCGCCAGGCATTGGCGGCCGTGCTGACGGGGACACCGGTGGATGTCCTGATTAACAACGCTGGTGTCTATCCGCAAAAGGGTGCCGACATTGGCGACCTCGAGGCGCGCGGCTGGCTCGAAGGTTTTTACGTCAACACCATCGCGCCGGTGCTGTTGGCGCAGACCTTGCTGCCTAATATCCGCTCGGGTAAGCGGCGTCTGATTGCGTCGGTTAGCAGCAAGATGGGTAGCCTGGCGGACAACAGCTCCGGTGGGGCCTATGCCTATCGTTCATCGAAGGCGGCGCTGAACATGGCGATGTTGTCGCTGTCGCATGACCTGCGGGATGAGAACATTACGGTGATTCTGCTGCATCCGGGGTGGGTCAAGACCGACATGGGTGGGGTCAATGCGCAGATCACGACCGACAAGTCGATAGCGCAGATGCGGGCGATACTCGATCGCGCCGGCATCGATGACAGCGGCAGCTTTTTCGATCGCGACGGCAGCATCATCAGCTGGTAATCCCTGGCGGCGCAGCCGCCGTAGGAGCGGCTTCAGCCGCGATTCTTTCTAACTATATTTTCCCGTCACGGGTTCTGTCGTGAGAAAGAAGGAATCGGGACTGAAGTCCCTCCTACGGATCGCTGCGCGATCCTATCGCGGCTGAAGCCGCTCCTACGGGAGAGGGAAATCGCTGCGCGATCCTGTCGCGGCTGAAGCCGCTCCTACGGGGGAGGGAGGTTTGCTGCTACGGTTGTTGCATCAGGGTGTCTTTGCGTTCCCACATGGCGTCGAGCCAGGCGCGCAGTTCTTCCCGATAGGCCGGGTCGTCGAGGTCGCCGTTGCGTAGTGTGTCGGGGATATCGACCACGCGCACATCGACACCAATGCGATCCAGCCGGCCGCTTAGCAGTTGCCAGAATGTCGCTGGCTGATGCGGATAGATGATGGTGACATCGAGCACGGCAGTTAGCGTATCCCCCAGTGTCGCCAGGACCAGTCCGAGGCCACCGGACTTGGGTCGCAGCAGGTTCTGGTACGGAGACTTCGTCGCGACGCGCTTGGCCTCGGAGAAACGCGTTCCCTCGGCAAAGTTCATGATTGTGGTCGGCGCGTGTCGGATACCCTCGCACAGCTTGCGTGTCGCCTCGAGGTCCTCGCGTCGCAACGCCGGATTACGCGCCACCGCCTCTTTAGAGTGACGGCGCATAAACGGCATCTCCAGGGCCCACCAGGCGAAACCCAGCAACGGCACCCAGATCAACTGGCGCTTGATAAAGAACTTTAAAAACGGAATACGCCGGTTGAACACCGTCTGCAGAACAAAAATATCGGCCCAGGTCTGGTGATTGGCGACTACCAGGTACCAGGCATCGCCGCGCAGGTTGTCAGCCCCGGTAATTTGCCAATCGATCTCGTGCCATCGCGAGACCGCGGTATTGCCATCGATCCAGTTCGTTGCCAGCGCGCTCAGCCAGCCGATACAGCGGTTCTTCCAGCTGCGAATCGGGATTACCAGCTTGAGCACCGCGACGATAAAAAACGGTGTCATCCAGAGCACGAGATTGAGAACCAGAGCGATGCTCGAGATGGTCCCCAGCAGTGGCGGCGGCAGGAACGACAACATCAGGGCGTGATGTAGAAACAATACATTTCAGTGACCGGCTGGCTGCGGCATGTCCGCTCAGCGAGCATGATCGCATATCACCACGATGCGTGTCCGCTAGCGGTGAAGTGACGACTACGTCACATAATCACCATGCAAATAAACATAAACCCGCAGCTTGTAACCGAATTTATCAATTGAGCGTGAATCGACGTGATCCCGGTCGCATCAACCTGTGCACGTGTGGGTCACGATTCATCATCAGAGAAACAGACGGGACAGCGGGAACATGGTGACAGCACCAAAACCTCATGACGAAGCGGCGCGGCTGGAAGCACTCCAGTCCACTGGTCTGCTCGATACGGCAGCGGAGGAACGCTTCGACCGTTACACCCGATTAATCAAGCGACTTTTCGATGTGCCAATTGCACTGGTCAGCCTGGTGGATTCCGATCGGCAGTGGTTCAAGTCCAAGCAGGGACTGGATGCAGCCCAGACACCACGCGACATCGCATTTTGCTCACATGCCATTCTCTCCGATGAAGTTTTTATCGTCGAGGATGCGCGCTGCGACGAACGCTTCGACGACAACCCGCTGGTTGCCGGTGATCCCAATATCCGTTTCTATGCTGGCTGCCCGCTTAGTACGAATGACGGTTATCGGGTCGGTACGCTTTGCATTATCGACCAGGAACCGAAGTCACTCGACAAGGGCGAGATCGACACGCTGCGCGATATCGCGGCGATGGTTTCGAGCGAGTTATCGGCATTGCGACTGGCGACAATAGACGAATTGACGCAGCTATCCAATCGCCGGGCTTTCAATATCATCTCGGCGCAGGTGCTGGCATTCTGCAACCGCAGCAACCAGCCGGCGTCACTGGTTATGATTGATCTCGATCGCTTCAAGGAAATCAACGATACCCATGGGCATCGACTTGGCGACCAGGCGCTGCAGGATTTTGCTGCGCAACTGGAAAGTTCTTTCCGGACTTCCGATCTCGTTGCCCGTCTTGGCGGGGATGAGTTCGCCGTAATGATGACCAATGCCTGCGACAAGGAAGTGGTTGCGGGTATGGAGCGATTTGCGACTAACCTGACCGCCTTCAATCGCAGTCGCAGCCGGCCTTACGAACTTGCGTTCAGCAGCGGTGCAGTCGGCTATGATCCGCGCCGCCACGACAATCTGTTTGCAATGATCGAGGAAGCGGACCAGATGATGTACGCCCAGAAGAAAAAACGAAAACAACAGGAACTCGCCGCCACCGCCAGCTGACCACCCTCGCTCCCCGTAGGAGCGGCTTCAGCCGCGATGGATCGCGCAGCAACCCGTCCCTCCCCCGTAGGAGCGGCTTCAGCCGCGATGGATTCGCGCAGTAACCCGTCCCTCCCCGTAGGAGCGACGATGGCGGCGCAGCCGCCGTAGGAGGGACTTCAGTCCCGACCTGTCCCGCTTAGCGTTAAACGAATCCGGCGTAAGAAAGAATCGGGGCTAAAGCCCCTCCTACAGGGGAGGGACACAGCTCCAGCCGCAACCAGCAACCACCCCCGAATCTGACACTGCTAAAATCGGCACCCTGTTCACAACCGGGAGCCAACGTGGAACTGTTCGACATCGATTTTATCCTTTGGCGTGACTACGTCATCAAGATTGTCGTGGCATTCCTGCTTGCTCTGCCGGTCGCATGGGACCGCGAACGTCATACCCGTATCATGGGCCTGCGCACGTTTCCACTGGTCGCGATGGGCACCTGTGCGTTTATCCTGGTTGCAGAGGCATTCATCCCGGCCGATGCACCCGATGCCAAGGCGCGCATCATGCAGGGCCTGCTCGGCGGCATCGGGTTTATCGGTGGTGGCGCGATTCTCAAAGATAAGGATCGTGTCCTGGGTACGGCTTCGGCGGCCAGTATCTGGATCATGGGTGCACTGGGTGCGGCAGTAGCCTATGGCAATCTCGAAGTCGCCATCACCCTGGCCATCGCAGATCTGCTGGTACTGGCTGGCCTGCGCCAGTTCAAAAAGCGCGTAGATACCAACTCCGAACACAATGAAGAAGAAACGTAGCTTCAGCCGCATTTCTTCCCTCCCTCCCCTGTAGGAGCGGCTTCAGCCGCGATTCTTTCTGGCGAAGGTGTGGGTTCGATGTGATAAAGAAAGAGTCGGGACTGAAGTCCCTCCTACGGATCGCTGCGCGATCCATCGCGGCTGAAGCCGCTCCTACGGGGAAAAGAGGGGAGCTTTAACCGCTGTTTCTTCGGGTTGGTTTCTACGCTGGAAAAGGGTCGGGACTGAAGTCCCTCCTACGGATCGCTGCGCGATCCATCGCGGCTGAAGCCGCTCCTACGGGGGATCGGGACTGAAGGCGCTCGTACGGGGACGCGATGGCGGCGATGCTGTGCGGCGGGATATGCTGCGGCTTTTGATGTTGGGGTGGAGCGACGTGGACAAACTCAATACGGCAGTCATCTACGGTAGCGTGCGCAGCGAACGTCGCGGGATTCGCGTCGCACGTTTTGTCGTC
>JABDKV010000015.1 GCA_013002045.1 Gammaproteobacteria bacterium | reverse complement strand
AAACGATCCATAGCGTGACTGCCACCAGTGCCGTCTGCGTCACGCCGAACCACGAAGCCAGCCCGTCCTCGCGAGTCGTATTGAACAAATTTCTGACCGGCGACGCATCGATCATGCGCCCATAATTGACGTGCCAGTCGAGCAGGAAAAACGCCAGCTCGGATATCGCACAGACCAGGAATACTGAGAGAATTACGTTGCGAGGCCGCAATACCAGCTCGACAACCGACGCAGAGTTACCCGGGCGGCTGGTGGGCGAATTAGCAGATGGCGTACTCACAATTAAGGCTTTCCCGGTTGCGGGCGCAATTGACTGGCTAGCACCTGTTCTTCAACGATATGTACAGGCATGCGTGAACGCCCGATCAGCGCAAACCGCAGGGCATGCTCGATGCTATTCAACAGTGACAGACTTGGCAAGGTTGCGGGGCTGATCAACGTCGGTGCCCTTGAGAACGGCCACGTGGTAGGACAGCAGCTGTAACGCGACGGTGTAGACGATCGGTGCCTGGAAGTCGGTGACGCTCTCGGGCAACTTGATAACCGTCGTCTGGGCGTCCGATTCCATACCGGAATTGGGGTCGGTAAAGACGATTAGCTGGCCACCGCGGGCGCGCACTTCCTGCAGGTTGGATTTGAGCTTTTCCAGCAACGCATTGTCGGGGGCGACGGCGATAACCGGCATGTCGGCATCGACCAGCGCCAGTGGGCCATGCTTGAGTTCGCCGGCAGGATAAGCCTCGGCGTGTATATAAGAGATTTCCTTGAGCTTGAGCGCGCCTTCGAGCGCGATCGGGTATTGCGTGCCACGGCCGAGGAACAGCGCGTGATGCTTGTCGGCAAAGCGTTCGGCCAGCACCTGGATGGTACGGTCGAGTGTCAGCGTTGCTTCTACCAGTCGCGGTGTCGCTTCGAGTAACTCGGTGAGCTTGAGTTCGTCGTCGGTGTCGAGACCGTTGCGTCGTGACAGTACCAATGTCAGCAGGCCCAGCGCCGCCAGCTGCGTGGTGAAGGCCTTGGTCGAGGCCACACCGATCTCGGGACCGGCACGCGTCATCAGCACCAGGTCGGACTCGCGCACCAGCGAGCTCTCGGGCACATTGCAGATACCCAGCGTGGCGAGATAACCGGACTCTTTGGCCATGCGCAGCGCCGCCAGCGTGTCGGCAGTCTCACCGGATTGCGAAATTGTCACGAACAGGGTGCCGTCTGGCACCACCGGTTGGCGATAGCGGTACTCGCTGGCGATCTCGACCATGCAAGGCAGCCGGCACAGTCGCTCGATGTGATAGCGGGCCACGGCACCGGCGTGATAGCTGGTACCGCAGGCAATGATGTGTACGCCTTTCACCTGATCCAGCAGGTCCGCGGCACGGTGTCCGAAAGCCGCATCGAGTACGCGACCGTTGGCAATACGCTGTTCCAGTGTCTCGGCGACCGCGCGTGGCTGTTCGTGAATTTCTTTCAGCATGTAGTGGCGGTATTCGCCACGTTCAACAGCGTCGGAGCTGATCTCGCTCTCGGTAATCTTGCGCTCGACCGGATCGCCCTGGCTGTCAAAGACCCGCACCGATGTGCGACGAATCTCGGCCAGGTCGCCCTCCTCAAGAAACGCGAACTGGCGCGTAACCGGTAACAGGGCGCTGACATCGGAGGCGACGAAGTTCTCACCGATGCCCATACCGAGCACCACCGGGCAACCGGCGCGGGCGACGACGATGCAATCGGGATCGGATTTAGCGATCACCGCCAGCGCGTAGGCGCCCTCCAGTTCGGCTACCGTTTTTTGCACGGCGCTGAGCAACGTGTCGCAGCTCTTCAGGTGATGGGCGATACGGTGCGCCACAACTTCGGTGTCGGTTTCGGACGTGAACTCATAGCCGAGTTCTTTCAGCTCATCACGCAGTTGCTCGTAATTCTCGATGATGCCGTTGTGAACCAGGGCCACGGTGTCGGTAGACAGGTGCGGATGCGCGTTGTGCTCGCTCGGCTCGCCATGGGTGGCCCAGCGGGTGTGTGCGATACCGCGATGCGCGGCGATAGGTGCGCGATCGAGCGCGTCCTGCAGCTTCTGCACTTTGCCGACTGTGCGCATGCGCACCAGGTGATCACCCCCGTTGCTGGCGGCAAGCCCGGCGGAATCGTAGCCGCGATACTCGAGACGGCGCAGCCCCTCGATCAGTACCGGTACGACATTGCGCTCAGCGACGGCTCCGACTATTCCACACATATCAGTTGCTCTTGGCCTGTTCTAACTCAGTATTGTGACGCGAACGGGCTGCTCGCAGCCGTATCACAGTTCTCACTTTTTGCCGTCTTTTGGCTGTTTTTGCGGGCGTTGCCAGCCTTCGATCGACCGTTGCCGCGCGCGCGCCAGTGTCAGCGCGTTGGCCGGTGTGTCCTTGCTGATGGTCGAACCGGCACCGATGGTGGAACCCTCTCCGATCCTGACGGGTGCCACCAACTGGGTTCCCGACCCGATAAAGGCGCCGTCACCAATCACGGTGCGATGCTTGTTGGCGCCATCGTAGTTGCAGGTAATGGTCCCGGCACCGACATTGACGTTCTCACCGATGCGACTGTCACCGACATAGCTGAGATGGTTGACCTTGCTGCCCTTGCTGATCGCGCTTTTCTTCACTTCGACGAAGTTGCCGATCCGAACTTCGCTACCCAGGAAGGTCTCCGGTCGCACCCGGGCAAACGGTCCAATAGTGCAGCGTGGACCGATGTGGGCATGATCGATGACGGTGTTGGGCAGTATCTCGCAATCCTGCTCGATCTGGGTCTGCCGGATTACGCAGTTGGGGCCGATGCGTACATTGTCGTCGAGCTTGACCTCACCTTCGAAGACCACATTGACGTCAATGAATACATCGCTGCCACAGACCACGGTGCCACGTATATCAACCCGGTTTGGATCGGCCAGCGTGACGCCGGCATCGAGCAACGCTTCCGCTCGCCGCGCGCGTAACGCCGACTCGACCGCGGCCAGCTGGCGTTTGTCGTTGATACCGAGAATCTCCTCAATGGCATACGGTTGTGCCGTACGCACTTCGACACCATCGGCTACCGCCATCTCGATGACGTCGGTCAGGTAATACTCGCCCTGTGCGTTGTCGCTCGACAGCCGGTTGACCCATCCCCGCAATAAAGAAGCACGACAGGCAATGAATCCGGTGTTGATCTCGTTGACTTCGAGCTCGGCCGGGTTCGCATCCTTCTGTTCGACAATGCGCATGACGCGATCGGCTGCGTCACGGACGATGCGACCGTAACCGGTTGGGTCGTCGACCTGTGCCGTCAAAACACCTAGCCGATCGTCTCCGGCTGCGGCAATCAGTTCGTTTAAAGTCGTCGCGGTGATCAGCGGGACATCCCCGTAGAGCACCACGACAATATCGTTATCGGCGATCCGCGGCAGCGCCTGTGCGACTGCGTGGCCGGTGCCGAGTTGCTCGGCCTGCTCGGCCCACTCTACCGGTGCATCGGCGAAGGCTGCCTGCACGGCTTCGCCGCCATGCCCGTAGACGACGATCGGCGCCTCGCCAGTCACATCGACCGCGGTTGCCACGACGTGGGCCAGCAAAGGTTGACCGGCCAATGGTTGCAGAACCTTTGGCAGCTTCGAACGCATGCGGGTACCCTGGCCCGCGGCCAGGATGACGGTAGTCAGCGGCATAAGCCCTCCCTTGAGACTGGGCGGAATTGTAGCGCGGGATCATGGCAAAAATGAGGCAATTTGACCCCGGCTCGACTGCGGCGGTGCATCTGGCCAGCCAAATACGGTTATTTGGGCCCGCGGGTCAGGCGCGGCCGGCTAGAGGGCGACCAGCGCCTCGATTTTTTGCATCACATCGAGTCGGTGGACCAGGTCGTGGACGTAGTCGATGCGATCGCTGTCGATTACCAGCACCTCGGAGCGGTCGTAGCTTTCGAACCAGGATTCGTAGAGTTTTTGCAGGCGGCGCAGGTAGGCCAGCGGCACGTCCTGCTCCATTTCACGACCTCGCAGCCTGATACGTTTGCGTAGTGCCCGTATCGAGCACCGCAGATAGATCATCAGGTCGGGAGGCTGTATCGATTGCAGGATGGTGTCGTAGAAGCTGCGGTAGGTGTGCCAGTCCCGCGTGTCGATGTAACGCATGTTGCGCAGCGCGGTGGCAAATATTTCAGCGTCCTCGTAGATGGTGCGGTCCTGGATGACCACACCCGGGGTCTGGTCCAGTTGCTGGTGAATGCGGAACTTGCTGGACAGGAAATACATCTGGGAATGGAAAGCCCAGCGTTTCATGTCAGCGTAGAAATCGGGCAGGTACGGATTGTCGTCGTTGGGTTCGTAGAACGGCACCGCCTTGTATTCGCTGGCGAGAAACTCGACCAGCGACGATTTGCCGGCGCCCATGTTGCCGGCGATGGCGATGGCTCGGCGGGGCTTGCTGTCGGATTTGCTTGAGGGCACTTTTTGGACCGCTTTCCGGGGTTGGGGGAATCGCGGCTGAAGCCGCTCCTACGGGGAGGTTGAGTTTATCGCAACCGGGCGGCGCAACCGGGCGGCGCAACCG
>JABDKV010000160.1 GCA_013002045.1 Gammaproteobacteria bacterium | reverse complement strand
TTACCGGCGAACTGATCGGCGATCATTAAGGCGATCGCGTAGCGACGTGTATGTGCGGCCGGTCAATGATTCGCAAACGCGCTGAGGCGGGATTCTCGGTTGCCGAGCTGTTATTCGTGCTGGCCGTGGTTTCGGCAATCGCTGCGATGGCCATGCCGACCTTTTCCGATGTGCACGTGCGTCGACTGGAAAGCGCGTCTTCAGAGCTGATCGCAGCGTTGCAATTTGCCCGGCAGGAATCGATTCGCACCGGGATACCGCATGGCGTGCGACGCATAACAGGGCAAAATCAGGTCGCGGTTTTTCACCTCGACATGACAAGTAACCCGCCAGTAGAAGTCTACGACTTGAGCCACCCGGTGGATCGAACACCGAAATATCAGATTGCGTTCGATAACCATCCACATGCCCGCGGCACCAAGGTACTCGCTCACTTCAGGATTTACACGGGCGGATCGGACGAAGCCATCAGTTTCAACGCACGCGGCGAACCCATCCAGGGTACAACCGGGCTGCCGTTGCGACGAGCCTACGGGGGTTTCCTGCTGAACAACGGCGATTACGGACTCGTTGTCTCGGTCTCCCGACTGACTGGTCGGATTTTTGCCGGCGAAATCGGGGGCACTGAGTCTGACCCGCTGGTGGTGTTCTGATGTTTTCAGGCAGCGTCCCCACAGCGCAATCGGGTTTTTCCTATATCGAGATGCTGATTGCCAGCATGCTGGTGGCGGTGAGCCTGGCACCGGCAATAGAATCGCTGCACAGCGCGCGGCTGGCGGCCACGGCTCATGAAATGGATACGCGACTGCATTACGCACTGTCGGGCAAGCTTGAGACGGTGTTGGCTGAGCCCATCTCATCATTACTGTACGCGGCGCAGGCGGCGGGCGGCCCGACCAAGCCCTCGTCGTATTCCGATCCAGTGGCACAGCCGAATCGCCAGGTCATTTACCTGTCGTTCTATGATATCGCTAACGATGATGGCGACAAGAATCACTTCACCATCGCAGATACGAATACCGATGGAGACAACGATCCCTATACCGGTGACGGCGCAGCCATCGATGTCGTCTGGGTCAGCGCTGCGATTCCAGGGACACGCCATCGTCTTGAGTCACTGGTACAGCGATGATGCTGAACGGTTCTACACCTCGCGCCAGGCAAAGCGGCTTCACCTTAGTCGAAGTCACTATCGCGATGGTGTTGATGGGCTTGCTGCTGGGCGCGTTCAGTACCGCGGCTTCAGCGGCGGCCAAAGCGCGTGAGCAGGCGCGTCGCCAGGCTGCGCTGACCGCCGATGCCTCGCTGGCCATGCAACGCATGGTCACCGCCGTTCGCGAGTCACCCGGTTTGATGTTGCCATTGGGCGAGGACCCGGCCACGGGGTACAGCGAATCAGTTCGCGAGCAGCATGTTCCGCCAAAACCGGGGGAAGAAGATCGGACAGCGGTGCTGGCGGTGCGACTTGCTCCGGGTATTGATCGCAATGCGGATGGCATCGCCGATGCAGACAACGATGGCGATGGACGAGTCGACGAGGATCCCTCCGATGACATCACCAATGACGGCGAAAGCGGCATTCGTGACTTTGATGACGACCACGATGGCAGTGTCGACGAGGGGTTGGCATTCTTATCGAAGGATGACGACGACGAGGACGGCCCGGATAACGAAGATGACCTGAACGGAATCGATTCCGACAATGACGGGTCGATCGACGAAGACCCCTCCAGTGACTGGAACGATGACAATGCACCGGGTATCGCCGGTGTCGATGATGACGGCGATGGTTTGGTGGACGAAGGCTCAGACAGCGACGACGACGAAGACGGCCAGTCGGACGAGGACTGGCTCGACCCGGTTGTGTTTTACCTGGAAGGCAGCGAGCTGGTTGAACGCAGCGCATTTCCGCATGACTTCACCGGGAATGGCTCGATCGATGGACGGGATTTTGTCGAAGCGACACTGGTTGAGCGTGTTTCGATGTTCCGCGTCGAACGCATCGTAGCACCACGCGCAATACTGGTGGATATCACGCTGGAACTTAGCGAACCGGATGGCTTATCGGTGCGGCTCAATACGCGAGTCCGCGTAGGAGCGGCAACATGAGTGTGGCCGCGCGCCTGCAGTGGCCGTGGCAAACTGCCCGGCGACAGGCCCAGACAGCCGGTTCAATTGGTATTGACCTGGCCCTGGAACGGATGCACCTGGTGCAACTTTGTCGGGATCATGGTGACGCCCTGACCCTGAAGGCCCAGTCATCGGTGGCTTACCCGGTTTCACGCGCCGACACATTCGACACCCCCGGTGCACTGACACCGCTGATCAGGGCGGCGTTACGCGATGGCAACTTCACCGGCAAGCGGGCTGTCGTCGCGTTGCCTGGCGGTAGTTTTCGTACCTTTTCGCTGGCCTACCAGGTATCGCCGGGACAAAACGAGGCCCGCGTCCTGAGTTCGTTGCTGGAAGACCGGGTCGATGGTTCGCTGTCCGATTACGTAATCGATTACATCCCCGTGCGCAAACGCAGCCGTGACGCCGACCGCCTGGCGCTGGTTGCGGTAAGCCCGCGTAGTCAGGTGGTGCAATACCTGGAGGAATTTCGTCGCGCCCGACTCGAAGTGGAGGCACTGGAGATCAGCCCGCTGGCCATACGCCGGCTGGTCAGCGCGCTGCCAACGATTGGCACCGATGACAACGTAATCGTGGTCAACACCGGGCGGGCGTGCACTTACGTGACTGTACTGGCAGGACGCCGGCTGTTATCGGACAAGGTATTCGACTTTGGTGAGGATGCGTTGCTGGCAAAGTTGTCGGAATCGCTGGATATGCCAACCGACGCAGCCTACGACCTGGTAATGCGTACCGGGCTGGCACCGCTGAACAAGCTCGACCAGGTCAGTGTTGCGTTAAATGAGTCTGGCATCTTCAACACTATGGTGGAGATTATCAAACCGGAGCTGATGCGCCTGGTGGCAGAGATCGAGCGGGCGGTGCTGTTTACTGCTTCTGAAACACATGGCGGCAAGGTGTCGCAGATCCACCTGGTGGGTGCCCTGTCGCGTTGGCACGGGGTCAACCTGACCCTCGGCCAGATACTGGGTTTTGAAGTCGCCAATCTCGCCGCCCCGCTACACTCATTCGATCAGGACAACGAGGGCGGCAGCCCGGACATGGCGGTGGCCGCCGGTCTGGCACTGCGCGGGCTGAGCGACGATGACTGAATTCGACCTCGTACCACGCGAATACCGGCTTAACCTGGCCTTTCGTCATTGGCTGGGTCGGGTTGCGGCTCTCACCACTGCCGTTGTCGTTTTCGCCTGCGCCAGCGGTGCCGCCCTGGCGTGGGCCAATAGCAGTCTCGACAACCAGATACAGCAATTACAAACGCAACAGGCCCTGACGGCACAACAACGGACGCAACTGGAGACGCTCGATGCCCGCATCATGGACCTCGGACGCCAGTGGCAACTACTGACGACACTGCGTAGCGGTGCGCCGGCCGAAGAAATCTTTGCCATCATCGACGCTACACTGGAACAAGGCGATGTCTGGTTCCTGTCATGGGATTTTGCCCGCGCCGGCGTCGCAGAAGTGCAACAGCCACAGACGGTCAACACTGGTTATTTCATTGTCGTACCGGATGGTCAATCGATGCAACCGCCACCCGCGTGGCAGGTAGATACCCACCTTAATATTCGCGGTCAGGCACGCGACCATTCCGCATTATCGGCTTTCGTGCGTGCCTTGTTTGCGCAGTCCCAAGTACGCGACGTGCGACTGCAACGGACGAGCCTGCGACGCTTCGCTGCGGCCAGTGTCGTCGAATTCGAACTGGCTGTTGTGCTGGGCTCGGAGTCATCATGAACCTGTCGCGATTTCAGCAAATGGAAGCTCGCGAGCGCAATATGCTGGCGCTTGGCGTGATCAGCGTGATCATTGCTGCATTGATAGTTTACCTGGTGTTGCCGGCCGCCAAGGATTTTCGCAATAAGTACGGGTCACGGGCGACGCTGGTATCGCTGGAAGCCAGCGGCAATGACCTGGGCGAACAGATCGATATCCGCTTGCAGGCGCTGGAAGACCTGACGCGCCGCCTGCATGGCGATAGCGCGAACTTACCGCTACAGCAGATGGAGGCGTTTGTGATCGGGCGGTTACAGACGATCTCGTGGGACAACCAGGTCGAACTGGTCAGTGTGGAACCCGTTGTAGGTGAGTCGATTGAGCGCTTCAACGAGGTGCTGTTCAAACTGGAGATGGAAGGCGGCTATGAAGATATCCACCGCTGGTTGTGGTCGGTGCGCGAGCAGCTGGGGTTTATCGTCATCAAGGAATTTTCTCTGTCCCGCGCCGATCAACGCAGTGACGACCCACGCTTGCGTGCCCGTCTGACCATCGCATCGTATCGGATGGTGAGCTCATGAGGCTGTGGCTCGCCGTCGCGGGTCTTGCACTGCCGCTGGTCGCGTCGGCGGTGGAGGCACCGTCATTGCAGGGCAACCCGTTTAATCAACCCGAGTGGCTGAGCACGGCACGTACGGCGGCGGGGCCAGCCATTACAGGCAGCGCAAGACGTCGCCTGGACCTGCGCGCGACATTAGTCGCGGGCAAAAACTCTGCAGCCAATGTCGGCGGGAAAATCGTAATGCTGGGTGAAGAAATAGCGGGTTACAGCTTGATCGAAGTTGGCGAGGGTATCGCGCGGTTTCGCTATGGCGATGAAACCATCAGCGTCAGCGTAGCCGAAAGCAAGGAAAGCGAAAGTGAAAATTAGACCTTACGTAGTTCGTATGCTGGCGTTTTCGCTGGTACTACTGTGTGGGTCTGCAACTGCAGAGCAGACCTTGTCTATATCGATGCGTGACACACCCATTGCCGAGGTAATGGACATGTTGTCGCGGCAACAACGCGTCAACATCCTGCTGGCTGACGATGTCGATGCCAATGTGTCTTTCAGCCTGTATGACGTCACCCTCGACGACGCCGTCGAGGCTATTGCGAATGCGGCTGGTTACGCTGTAGAGAAACGCGGTCATCATTATTTCGTGGTCGACCACGGCGCTGCAGGTAAATACGCACCAAACGGGCTGACCGAATTGCGCAGCTTCGACGTTCACTATGCCGACCCGGTCGAACTGGAAACCCTGTTGTCGCCCTACTTGTCCGAGTACGGCGAGATTAAAGTGTTGCAACAACGACGGCTGTTGATTGTGGAAGATACGCCGGAGTTCATTGAACGAATCGCGACGCTGCTAACCGATGTTGATCGCCGTCCGCGGCAGGTGTTGATTGAGGCACAGATTCTTGAGATTACTCTCGACGACGAGGATGCTTTTGGCATCGATTGGAACAAGCTGTTCAACAGTGATGGCGGCGATGGTAGCTTCGGTATCCGCGGACTGGCCAACAGCGAAAATAGCGGGTTCTTCTTCAACCTTGCGACACCCGACATCGAGGTTGCACTGGACGCGCTACGCTCCGCAGGTCGGGTACGAACCCTTTCCACACCAAAACTGCTGGCACTGGAGAACCAGGAATCGGAAGTGCTGATCGGCGATCGCAAAGGTTACCGGGTAACAACCACGATCAACCAGGTGACCAGCGAAAGCATCGAGTTCCTCGAGTCGGGCGTGATACTGCGAGTCACACCCTCGATCGACGCTTCCGGCGACATCATGCTCGACATCCACCCCGAGGTCAGCACCGGTACCGTTGATGCGAGCGGTATCCCGTCGCAGACCACGACTGAGGTAACTACAAGCCTGCGCGTACCGGACAGCCACAGCGTATTTATCGGCGGTCTGCTCAAGCACACCCTGACCGAGACACGCGCGGGCGTCCCTGTACTGGGCCAGGTACCCGGCCTCAAACGACTTTTCTCAAACCGGCGCCAGACCAACCTAAACACCGAGACCATCGTGCTAATCCGCCCGCAAGTCGTAAACGACCTCGACGCACCGTGGAACCTCGAGCCACAACACGCGGTAACCCAAACCGCCCTTGCACTCGAACAGGCAAAGGCTCGCGTCGAAACACAGGTCACCAGCGAGTTCCCGGCCAACGAATCCGAGCCACCAACCGGCGTCGACCTAACCATGTCGCCAACCCTGCGCCACCGCAACCCATAGCCCACCCCAACCTCCCCTCCCTCCCCCGTAGGAGCGGCTTCAGCCGCGATTGGATCGCGCAGCGATCCTCCCTCTCCTGTAGGAGCGGCTTCAGCCGCGATTGGATCGCGCAGCG
>JABDKV010000312.1 GCA_013002045.1 Gammaproteobacteria bacterium | reverse complement strand
GCCGGCGCGGTGGGGTCAGCGGAGATCGCACCCGGCGCGGTCGGCATATCGGAGCTGGCTTCGGACTCGGTAACTCCATCGAAAATCAACTGGTCGTTGAACCATGCCGATTCTGATCTGAACGGTGGACTGATCTCTGTGCAGAATACGTCAGATGGAACGCCCGGGAACTTTCCGATGGGATTGGCTGGAGCGGTGTCAGGTAGCAGTGGTGCAAGTGGCAGTCTGATTGGAGTAGCGGGTTTATCGCCCGGGTTGGGTCTGGGTGCGCCCGTGTCGGACCTTCCTGTGGGTACCAAGTATGGCGTCGTGGGCGTAGTCGACATCGGCACCGCTGTTGCGGCTATCACGAACAGCGGGATTGGCCTGTACGCAGACGGGACCACCATGGCTACCAAGGGTATCGGTGCTAACGGACCTACAGTTGGCTACAGCGGTGTGCAAGGCACAACGAATTTTGACGGCAATGCGGCTGTCGACATTAACGGATTCGAAATTGGGCTGTTAGGTGTTTCGACCGGCACCACCGTCTCGGATAATTTCGGTGTCTATGGTGTTTCAAATAACGTTGGCGTATTTGGTGCCGCACCGAACCTTGCTGGTGAATTCGTTGGTGATGTCCAGATTGGCCGACAGGGTGAAATGCGACTGACCGGTCCTCAACTGATCATGCGCGCCGGAGAAGGCGACAACACCATAATTCTTGACGCCACCGCAGGTGAGGGCACCGGCCTGATCGAGGCCGGCGCATTCAATGTTACCGGTGGGTCGGACTTGTCCGAGAACTTCAATATTGTCCCCTCAGTGGGCAGTAGCATAGAGCCCGGCACCGTCGTCAGCATCGATCCCGCCAGCGCAGGGCAATTGGTAGTCAGTGCCGAGGCCTACGACCGCAAAGTAGCCGGGATAGTCAGCGGAGCAGGCGGTGTACGGCCCGGCATGACAATGGGCCAGCGCGGCAGTATCGCCGATGGCGAGCACCCGGTTGCGCTCACCGGTCGCGTCTATGTCCGGGCTGACGCCTCGCACCACGCTATCCAGCCCGGTGATCTGTTGACCACGTCAGCACTCCCCGGTTACGCCATGCGTGTTGTCGATTTCGACCGCGCACCCGGCGCAATTATTGGCAAAGCAATGACGGCCCTGGAATCAGGAACCGGCCTGGTCTTGGTGCTGGTAACGCTGCAGTAACCGGGGCCTTATCTCGGGGACAGTGACCCTATCTCGCGGACGCCGCAGCGCGTTTTCAGGATAGGGTCGCTGAATGACCGGGTCTGAATGACCGGGTCGGACCCTGAATGACCGGGTCCCTGAATGACCGGGTCGGACCAGCGATTACCCTTGAATACCAGCCCGCAATTTCGCAGAAACCGTTTTCCAGGAGTCTAGATCCCTTTTTGGATGCGAAAAACAAGCTCTAACGCCTAAGTGGCGAGGCTAGTTGCGATGGGCTGTCAACTTGCTTAGATACTGTTTTTGGCAGCAGAAATGAAACCTAACGCCTCAAAACACTGATCTGGCGAAACCAAATCTGCATTTTTTGGGGCCAGTCGATGGTCCGACCCCGGGCTTGATGAACCCCGGGCTTGATGCATTGCACCTGAGGGTTTTCCCGGATCGTGCCTTGGCTGCAGGTTCGGCATGCTGTGGGCTGAGAAAAGCCCGGCGTTTTCCATCCATTCGTCACGCCGAGTCTGGTCGGGGAATAAGCATGAAAAACACCATTGCCGCACTGTTGCTACTCCTGGTTTCAACTCATTCATACGCGCTGCAAGGTGATGCACCGCTGTCGCAGCGGGTCTCAGTTGGCCTGTCAATTGAATCCGTCCCGGTCCGGACGCTGTCGGCCGTCGACCCCGCAGCGCTCCTGGCCGAGGACGCAAGCGCATTGCCCGGAACGCCACTCCGATTCGCCGTGCCGCAAAAAGTCGATCTGCACCCCGGCAACAGTGGCAAGTGGCACAAGCTGCACACCGGTGGGCGAGTGTGGCACCTGCGATTCTCGGCAAGAGGGGCTACCGACCTGAACTTTGGCTTTAATGACTACCGTTTACCAAAAGGCGCGCATCTGTATATCGTCAGCGAACTGAACGGTTACTACCAGGGTCCCTATTCGGCGAAGCACAATAAGCCGCACCGCCAACTCTATACACCCGTCGTCCCCGGCTCCGAGGCACACATCGAACTGTATTTGCCCGAGGGAGTTGACGATAGCGACTTCAGCCTGCGACTGGTGCAAGTAGCCGCGGGTTACCGCGACATGTTCAATTTATTCGATAACCCGGCGAGTAAATCCGGAGCGTGTAACAACGATGTCGTGTGTCCCGAAGGCGATGCATGGGGTGACGAAATACGTTCTGTTGCACGCATCTCCAACGCCGGCGCCACGTTGTGTACCGGGCAGCTCGTCATGGACGCAGAATCAACTTTCCGCAACTGGTTCCTGACCGCGAACCACTGCGGTATCACCGCCGCGACCGCACCGTTGATGGTCACCTACTGGAACTACGAATCGCCCACCTGCGGCCAGCTCGGCGGCGGCTCGCTCGACCAGAATGTCACTGGTGCGACTTTCGTCGCCGCCCGTGATGACGTCGACTTCACGCTCGTAGAATTAGACGAGGCACCGTTACCGGAGTGGAATGTGTACTGGAGCGGCTGGGACAACACAGACAACCCCGTCACGGGTTCGGTCGGCATCCACCATCCCAGCGGCGACGAGAAGGCGATCAGCTTCAACGACGATCCACTCACCAAGGTTGATGCCTGTGCGACAGTCGTCGGCATCGATACTCACTGGGAGGTCGACAACTGGGAAGACGGTACGACCGAAGGCGGGTCATCCGGGTCCGGCATCTGGGATCCCACTAGCCACCTGTTGGTCGGCTTTCTCACTGGCGGTTCGGCTTCCTGCACCAGCAACACTGATGATTGCTACGGCAGGTTTGGTGTGGCCTGGGAGGGGCTGACGCCAGTCTCTCGACTCAGCGACCATCTCGATCCGCTAGCAACGGGCATTCAGCAAATGCCCGGTGGCGAACCTGCAGACTTCTCGTTGAGCACGCTCAACCCCATCGTCGGCGTGTGCGGCGCCGGCAGCACTGCAGCCACAATTGACGTCAATGTAGAGGGTCCATTCAGCGACCCTGTCTCGCTATCGGTAGCAGGCGTACCGGCCGGGGTTTCGTCGGCCTTCGTTCCGGCTACCGTGAGCCCACCGGGGGTCAGTGTCATGACCCTGGATGTAACGACGCCGCTGACCGGCAACTTCCCGCTTGAGATTACCGGCAGCAGTGCGTCGGGCAACCGCACACTGGATATCGTGTTCGAGGCGGCAACCGCAGCTCCCACCGGCGTTGGCCTGCTGTTCCCCGCAGATGGTGCTACCTCGGTGTCGCCGAAACAGAAGCTCTACTGGACCGCCGACAACAACGCGACCAGTTACAGTGTAGATATCGCCACCGATGCAGCGTTTACGAACATCGTCTACTCTGCGAAGCAGATCACCGGTGCCAGCCACGTGCCTACCGAACTGCTGAGCGACGCCACTACTTACTACTGGCGCGTAACAGCGAAAAGCCCTTGTGGCGACAGCGTCTCATCTGCGTTTTCGTTTACGACTGGCGCCGCAACCTGCACTTTATTCAATAGCAGCGATGTGCCCGTCACGATCCTTCCCATACCGCAGGACGTAGAATCGACATTGACGGTTAGCGCTGTTCCCGCGCCGATTTCCGACGTGAACGTGCTGGGTCTCAAGGTGTCACACACCTACATCAGCGACATCAGCATGCGCCTGGAGAGTCCGTCCGGAACGAATATTCTCATCATGGGCGCCTCCTGTGGCAGCGAGGACAACTTCGATCTGAATCTCGACGATCAGGCAGCGCCGGGTGCGTGGCCGTGCCCACCCGTCGGTGGCGGTACCTACCAGCCCACGCAAGCGCTCGCGGCCTTCAACGGCGAAGATGCCAACGGCACCTGGACGCTGCAGGTAAACGACAGTGCTGCGCAGGACGGCGGCAGCATCGATGGTTGGGGCGTAGAGATTTGCGTAGCACCAGCGTCCGAAGTCTTTGATGGAGACGGTGACGGCGTGGAAGACGACGTGGACAACTGTCAGCTCCTGGCCAACCCGAGCCAGTGCAACAGCGACGGCGATCGATTCGGCAATCACTGTGATGCCGATTTCACCAACGACGGCATCATCAATTCGTTTGACCTGACGGTCATGCGTAGCAGCTTCGGGACGAGCATGCCCGACCCCTACCATGAGGCTGATCTCAACTGTAATGGCACCGTCAATTCGTTCGACCTGTCGCTAATGCGTCAGATGTTCGGAGGCGCACCAGGCCCGAGCGCAATCGCACCGTAGCCGTTACAGGGACAGTGACCTTATCTCTGGGGCGTGCAGCGCGGTTCACCGGTTAAGGTCACTGTCCCTTATTTCGGACAAACATCTTTGTCAGAAAGAAAGAATCGCGGCTGAAGCCGCTCCTACGGGGAGCAGCGTTGGTGCCACCACGGCGTTCTACAGGGACAGTGACCTTAT
>JABDKV010000309.1 GCA_013002045.1 Gammaproteobacteria bacterium | reverse complement strand
GAAAACCCCGAAGAGGCCTATCACCTGATTCGAAACGGACAGAAGGTTTTCGATCGCATCGCGGAACTACCCTTTCCGACTATCGCCATGATCAATGGGTTCGCCCTCGGTGGTGGTCTCGAGCTGGCATTGGCCTGCGACTATCGCATCGTCGTCGATGACGATCGCGCGCGTCTCGGCTTGCCTGAAGTCAAGCTCGGTATACATCCTGGTTTTGGTGGCACGGTACGGGCGACGCAGTTGCTTGATCCGATGGCGGCCATGGACATGATGCTCACCGGTAAAGGCCTGCGGCCAAAGAAAGCACGCAAGATCGGCCTGGTAGACCAGGTCGTACCGCGTCGGCATCTGCAACGGGCAGCGCGCATGATGGCGCTCAATCCGCCGCCACGCCGCAAGCGTGATTTCAAGAGCAAGCTGTTAAACAGTGGCCCTGCACGGGCCTTGCTGGCTGGCCAGATGGAAAAGAAAGTTGCGCAGAAAGCTCGCAAGGCGCACTACCCGGCACCCTACGCCATTATCGACCTGTGGAAAGAGTACGCCGACAAGCCCCAGCAAATGTATGAGGCCGAGGCCCGTTCCATTGCGGAATTGATGTGCACGTCGGCGTCGCGCAACCTGGTGCGGGTATTCATGTTGCAGGATCGGCTGAAAGGCCTTGCCGGCAAGAGTAGTTTCCGCGCCGAACATGTACACGTGGTTGGTGCCGGTGTCATGGGTGGCGATATTGCCGCATGGTGCGCGCTACGGGGTCTCAAGGTCACGTTGCAGGATCGTGAAGCAAAATACATCGCGCCGGCCATTGGCCGTGCACGTAAGCTTTACGAAAAGCGCTTGCGCGATCCGGTCAAGGTGCAGGCTGCACTGGACCGATTGTTGCCTGATGTCGATGGCACCGGTGTGCCACAGGCCGATGTCATCATCGAGGCAATCTATGAAAACGTCGAAGCAAAGCAGCAGCTTTACCGCGATATCGAACCACGCATGAAACCCGGTGCCGTGCTGGCGACCAACACCTCGAGTATTCGGCTGGAAACACTTGGATCGACGCTGGCCGATCCCGATCGGCTCATCGGACTACATTTTTTCAATCCGGTCGCAATGATGCCGCTGGTCGAAGTTATTCGCACCGAGGGCACCCACGATCACGAAGTGACCAAGGGTATGGCCTTCGCCCGCCAGATCGATCGTCTGCCACTACCCTGTCGCAGCGCGCCGGGTTTTGTCGTCAACCGCGTGCTGATGCCGTACATGATTGAGGCGGTACGGATTGCTGAAGAAGGTGTGCCGCTGGCGCTGATCGACAAGGCGGCTGAAGATTTCGGTATGCCGATGGGGCCGGTTGAACTGGCTGATACCGTGGGTCTGGATGTAGCTGCGTCAGTGGCCGGTGTTTTCGAAAAGGAATTTGGTATGGATGTGCCGGCCGAACTGAAGCGACGGGTTGATGCCGGTCAGCTGGGTCGCAAGAGCGGTCAGGGCTTCTACGAATGGCGCAAAGGCAAGGCGGTCAAGAATGACGCGGACGATGACGACATGCCGCCGAACATCCAGGACCGGCTGATGCTGCCACTGGTCAACGAGTCCGCGGCCTGTTTGCGAGAAAATGTGGTCGAAGATGCCGACCTGCTCGATGCCGGTGTCATTTTTGGGACGGGGTTCGCACCGTTTCGTGGCGGACCGATCCATTATGCAAAGAGCCGCGGTATTGGCGAGATCCAGTTGGCACTGCGTGAACTGGCTGCCAGCCATGGTGAGCGCTTCGAGCCGGACCCCGGTTGGGAGCACCTCGACGACACCGGAGCGGCCTCTGCGGCCTGATGCGAAACCGTGAACTACGTACCGACTGGGGGTCTGAGCATTATGGTAGACTTGCGCCAGTCAAATTGGTTGAAGACGCAGTTTTTCCTGAAAAATCAAAGGGCTTATGAGCACAACGGCGAAAGAGATGTCTAAACAGGTTACTGTCAGCTTGCTGAAGTCGCTGTCCCCCCTCGATGGGTTGAAAGCGGAGAACCTGCAGGCACTAATGAAGAAGACTTCGGTGCAGGAAGTCAGTGGTGGTCGCTACCTTTTCAAGGAGGGCGACAGCGCTAAGCAGACCATTTACGTCCTGTCTGGCGCCGTCGAACTGCGCACCGACACCAAGGTGGTGCGGGTCATTGAAGGTGGTTCAGACGAGGCCCGGCATCCGCTGGCACCGATGCTGCCTCGCAAGGTTGCCGCCCGTGCTCGTAGCAAAGTCGAATACATTGCTATCGACAGCGACCTGCTCGATGTCATGCTGACCTGGGACCAGACCGGTTCCTACGAAGTCAGCGAACTGCGTGCCGACGAAGCAGCCGAATCCGACGACTGGATGACCACGCTGTTGCAGACCAAGGCATTCCACAAGATTCCACCGGCCAATATCCAGGCGATTTTCATGCGCATGGAGAAGGTCAACTACAAGTCTGGCGATATCGTCATCAAGCAGGGTGACGAAGGTGACTTCTTCTATGTGATTACCGACGGTCGCTGCGCGGTCACGCGCGAGACCCCGCTGAACAAGGACGGCATCAAGCTGGCCGAGTTACGCGTAGGTGACACCTTTGGCGAGGAAGCGCTGATTTCGGAGGCCAAGCGTAACGCGACAGTTACGATGCTAACCGACGGTACGCTGATGCGTCTGAACAAGGAAGATTTCAATCGCCTGCTCAACGAGCCCATGCTCGAGTGGGTCGAGTACGATGAAGCCCTGAAGGTAATCGAAGATGGTGGCAAGTGGCTCGATGTCCGTCTGCCAAGCGAGTTCGATAACTTCCACCAGGAAGCTGCTGTCAATATCCCGCTTTACTTTATCCGTCTGAAGCTCAAGACACTGGATCCCGACACCCGCTACGTGGTGTGTTGCGATACAGGACGACGCAGCTCGGCCGGCGCCTATATCCTGAGTGAGCGCGGCTTCAACGTCTACGTATTACGCGGCGGCCTGACCATGTCCGGCGCACAAGACAAAGCGTAGCAGCGGCTTCAGCCGCGATTGCCAACGCAGCCGATGCATAAAAAAGGGCCCTCACGGGCCCTTTTTGCTGCCTGGATGAGCCGTCGCATTACATGCAACGATCCTCTTCCTCTTCCAGCTGATCGCATGGCAGCATCGTACGTGGCTCGACGAAGTCAAACAGCTCGATAATCAGGAATTCACTGGGATCCACCAGTTCGACCTGCTCACCTTCTGCCTGGGCTGCACCGGAAGCCGAGGCGGCCGCTTCCTCATCGTCCGACCGGATGTTGGTGCTGAACTTCTGCGAGATCGGACCGGACATGAAGATTCGCGAGGAATCGGCGCCACGAATCAGTTCACCCGTTTCACCCGACAACGAGTCGACTGCCAGGCGTTGTGCACCGGTGCCGATGGTCTTACCGGCACCGACATCCAGGTCGATGTTGTTGGCAATTATGTGCGGCCCCGTGCCCTTGGACAGGATGTTACCGAGGGTCGAGATAATGACATTGGTTGCCTCGAGTGTGGCATCACCGATCTGCGACAGCGTGATGTCGCCAATCGATGTCAACGTGACGTCGGTGGCAATAATCGCACTTTGGTCAGCCTGGGTGATCGCGCCGCTATTCTCGGTTATGACCACATTGCCGCCGGCCTGCATGTTGGTGAGTTCAAGCTCCTGAGTTGTGTTGTTGAATGCGATATCCCCTGTTGTGGCACTGCCACCAAACGACTGGACATTATTGTCGCCCAGCAGGGTTACGCCGCTACCTGAATTGGCAACGACGGTGTTCGCATTAATTGTTGCGGCCTGGGAAATAGAACCACCGGCATCGAGATCGACCGACGCAGCATTGATCACCGCATTGTGACCGATGTTGCCGGTCGCGGCCGACAGGCTGACGTTGCCTGCAGCAGCGCTGATACCGGCATTTTGTGTCAGCGTATTACCCGCAGCCAGGGTCACGCTGCTGGCGGTAATGGCACCATCCTGTGACATGCTGCCGCCGGTTGCTGTTACGGTAGCGCTGCCACCGGCATTGACTGCCTGGTTAATGTCTACATCGCCGCTATTGCTGATAGCAAGGTTGCCACCCTGGGCGTTGACCGAATTCAGTGCCAGCGCACCACTGTTATTCAGAGCGAGATCGCCACTGGCTGCTGTACCGGTAAATGCGGTCACCGCATTATTCCCGCCAAGATCGATCGACGCCGCATTGGCGACGAGCGTGCTGCCCGCGATGCCGCCATTGACGGCATCCTGCGCGATATCGCCGGCGGCTGTGAGCACCACACCGTTGGCCCCATCGACCATGCCATTGATACCGATGTTGTTTCCGGCAGCGAGGTCGATCTGGGTCGCAGTCAGGGCGGCATTGACATCAATTGCGCCGCTGGCATCGATGTCAGCCTGACCGGCCGCGCTAATGTCCTGCGCAACCGTGACAGCACCGCTGTTGTTAATCGCTAACGAACCGCTACCCTGCTGATCGATACCTTCTATGGTCAAAGCGCCGGTGTTGTTGATCGTCACCGCACCGCTGGTGCTGTTTACGATACTGACACTCGACAGCGTGTTCGCCCCTGCCAGATCGACACCGCCGGCAGCGGTGACATCGAGGGCAGTGGCGTTAACCGCACCGCCTGTCTGCACCACCGTCGAGGCCGCTGCCAAAGTGGCGCTAGCCGCTGCGATGTCAGCACTCTGGGTGATGGCCGCGCCTGAGGCCAGCGTTGCATTACCGCTGGCATTGACGCCACCGTTGATTGCGAGGCTGCCGCTGGTGTCGATACTGACATCGCCACCACCCTGCTCCACGCCCTGCACCTGCAGGTCGCCGGTATTATTGAAGGCGAAATTGCCGCTGGTGCTGTTGTCGGCAAGCAGTGTGTCTACCGCGTTGTCGCCAGTCAGGTCTATACCGCTGTCGGCCACTACGCTAAGGCTGCCGGTATTGATGCCGGCACCGGCGGCCTGGGTAATCGCCTCGCCCGCGTCGATATTGACGGAGGTCCCCGTGACGTCGGCATTGAGTGCGATGTTGGCAGGATTCGCGGTCAGGTTGACCACGCCATCGGCGTTAATCGCACCGGCGACGGTAATCGAACCCGTATTGCTAACAGTGGTGACGCCTCCGCCTGTTTGCGAGAGACCGTCAATCTGCAGATCACCAATGTTCGCGATATCGATGTCGCCACTGGTGGTATTGGTGGCACTCAGCGTAGCAATCGTGTTGGCGTTCGACAGGTCGATCCCGGTGCCCGCCATCAACGACAGGCTGTCGGCAGCCACGACCGCACCCACATCCTGTGCAATATCGGCGGCGCTACTGAGCGCACCATTGGCAACATCGATCGCGCCCAGCAACAGTGAGCTTGCTGCCGCGATCGTGGCGTCGAATGCCCCGCTGCCGGCATCGAGTGTCACTACACCGGCAAACATGTTGCCGGCGTTGTCGAGGGTGATATTGCCGTTGCTACTAATTGTGGTCGCTCCACCGATGCTGATCGCTGCACCACCGCTCACCGCGCCACCTGCGCTGAGCTGCAGGTCACCGGTAGTCCCACCGGATATATCGAGATCGTCCGTTTCGTCGACGTAGACCGCATCAGAGGCTGTGCCGGCATTATCGAGTACCAGGGCACTCACTGCAGTCGCCAGGCCCTGGACAGCCGAGCCGATCTGCTCAATGTTGCTCAGCGTGAGCTGTGCAGCCGACAGGATGTCTGTTGCCGAAGCGCTTGCCAGGGAGTCAGCACCAGCACCACCGTCGATGACGACATCGCCGGCAAACGCAAGTGCGGCATCGATCACCAGGATATCGGCACCACTGCCGCCGATAAACGATTCAAATCCGCTAAACGCCATGGTGTTGCCACCACTACTGTAGCTACCGCTGCCCAGCATCCATTCTGCAGCCGCATTGGTACCGGTCAGGCTGTCGTTGCCAGTCGCGCTACCACCGAGCACATTAATATTGGCGAAAGCATTGCTACCCGCAGTGCCGTCGAAACCATCGATGGCGCCCGGGCCGCTCAACACGACATCTGTGGCGCTGGCAAAAGTGATGGCGTCGTTGTCGGCGCCACCATCGGCCAGCCCGACACTGCCACCGGCGCCGATGGCAAAGGTGTCATCACCACCGAGGCCGCTGGCACTACCGCTTAGCGCAGCGTCAATATTGAATGTGTCTGCGCCGGCACCGCCGACCAGGTTTTCGATGTCACTGAATGCCTGCGCATCCACTGTACCGCTGTTGGCGCTCGCCACAGTGAAGGTGCCACTGCCGCTGAGTGTGTCACCGGTAGCACCGTTGGCGCCGCCGTCTATCGAGCCGGCGCTGCCGCCAGCAAGGTTGATGGCGTCGTCACCACCCTGCCCGGCTACACCGCCGACATTGCCGGCGTTGAGGTTAATGACATCGTCGCCCGCACCGGCATTGATATTGCCGCTAAGGCCGGCATTGATATTAAAAATATCAGCCCCGCCGCTGCCACCGAGATTCTCGATACCGGCAAAGGCTTGCGCACCGACCGTGCCTGCGTTGGCAGCTGTGACCGTGAAAGTCCCGGCACCGTTAACAGTGTCACCACTGGTCTCGCCACCGTCGCCGCCGGTCAGAGTGGCAGCGCTGCCACC
>JABDKV010000266.1 GCA_013002045.1 Gammaproteobacteria bacterium | reverse complement strand
AGCGAACGCACCGGTATACGGGAACGGCGCATCTCACACGTCAGCACTACCGATCTCGGTGTCGTCGCGGCACAGCATGCTTTGGCCGCCGCCGGCCTCGAACCGAACGCAATCGACATGATCGTGTTTGCCAGCGCCAGTCCTGACGTTCTGGTCCCCAATACCGCTTCCAGGTTGCAGGCTGCAATCGGCAACGGTCATGCCGCCGCCTTCGATCTCAATTCCGGTTGCACCGGTTTCATTTATGGTTTGAAGATCGCCGCCGACCACGTCAACTGCAATCCAGACAGCGTCGCACTGGTCGTCGGTGCCGAGCGACTGACCTGGTACCTGGACTGGACGCAACGCGACTCTGCGGTGTTATTCGGTGACGGTGCCGGTGCCGCAGTCGTCCAGCACAGTGACGATAACTGCGGCGTGCTTGGCTCGCGACTGGGTTGCGAGGCCGCCGCCGGCGAAGCGCTCATGATCCCGGATTTTGGCACTGTCATGGATCGCTTTGGCGACGATCCCACCTATTTCACCCTACAGTTCGATGGCCGTGAGATTTTTCGTCACGCGGTGCGCGGCATGGCAGAGGCCTGCGCCCGCGTCCTCGACGAAACCGGGCTGACCGCTGAAGATGTGGATCTGGTGATCCCGCACCAGGCCAACGTCCGCATCATCGATGCGCTGGCCGACAAGCTTGGCGTCCCACGCGAGAAAGTCGTCGTCAACATCGAGCACTATGGCAACACCTCCTCGGCAACTATCCCTATTGCTCTCACTGATGCCCTGGCACAGGGGCGGGTAAAGCCCGGCGCGATAATCCTCATGCCGGCTTTTGGCGCCGGACTGACCTGGGGGGCCACCGTCATGCGCTGGGGCGAACGCACCACGCCAGTGGGCGCCTCCGATGCCACGCTGGCACCGTGTGAGTCCACTGGTCTGCAACTGATTGAAAAAGCGGTCGCCTTCTTCCGATCCCACAACCAGTCCGCCGTCTAGCCCGCCGCTGCGACACACCGCCTGTGTCAGCATTGTCTATACTCGAGGCAAAGTCTTCAGCCTAAGGAGATATTGATGGCATTCACGATTCGCGGCCTGAACGGCATGACTGACGAGATCGCACAGCAGCGCGTCAGGCTGGCCTTTTCCTATCTCAAACGATCCGAACTGGCGCGCTTCATATTGGAAGAATTAGAAAACAACGCGGACGTCTGCATCGACGTCGACCCGATGTGCGAGCCGTTTTATGCCCATCCGACCAGCAGTTATGACACCGTGACCAGTGGCGGAACTGCCGTCTGGAATCCCAACCGGAGTGTACAGACGACCGATTCAGCAAATTGGCGCGGTTGGGATGGGGGTGACGGTGGCGACGGCAAGAAGACCAACCCGGACGCGCCATGGGTACCTAAGCATTTCGAGCGCGCTCAGGTGACAATCCAGAAACATGGACTGTCGAAAAAGATCTCACGGCTTTTCAATCTCAGCCCGACTCGCACTGTCACGCGTCGGGTGCGGGCGAAAAAGTTTGGCACCCTGAGCGCCAACATGTGCTTAATGCACGAACTCGGACATGCATACCAGTACGCGGCTTATCCGGAGGAATACCAGAATATTAAGACCTGGACCCGAAAAGACCACGCACAAACCGCACTTGAGACGACCAATCTGCAGTGTGTGGAGATTCCGATAGCGCTGGAATTAAAAGCGTTGGGTGCCGACGAAACGCCACGCTGGGTCTACGGGCATACCGGTCACCAGTAGCATTGACCCCGCTGGGTCTAAAAGGAGATTCTCATGTCATCGATCAAAGACGCCGCACGGGCCATCGTCGACAATCTGCCCGAACAGGCCACCTGGGACGATCTGATGTACGAGCTGTACGTAAAACAGAAGATCGATGCCGGGCTCGAGGCCGCCGCGCGCGGCGACACTGTGGCGCACGAGGACGTTAAAGCCCGGCTGATGAACCGCCGCCAACAGCAATAACAACACACTGTCGATGAAGATCGAGTGGACTGCGCCGGCCGAAGCCGACCTGGACGAGATCTTCGACTACATCGCCCGCGACGCACCGGTCTATGCCGAGCAGTACATCGATCGCATTCTCGATACCGTCGCTACCCTGTTTGAGCATCCGAAGATCGGCCGCGTCGTGCGTGAGGCCGGCGCCGATCACATCCGTGAACTGATCTACCGCAGCCACCGGATTCTCTATGCGATCGAGGCCGATCGCATTGCCATCCTGGCGGTCATCCACGGGCGACGCGACATCGAGCAGCTCGAGCCCGGGGACGACGACCGGTAAGACAAACAGCCGGCAGAACGCCGGCTATTCGGGTGCCGTCGGGTCAGTATTTTGGATGGCGTTTCGACGCCTGATCTGCATGAGATTTGCCGATCGATCAGGAATATCGCCAGAGCGAAGCGGTCAGCTCACACCTTGCGCAACAGACCCCAGGCGCAAGTGACCTTTCGCTAACCCCGTCAACAAGATAGCCGAACGACGAAGTTGGAAAGCACGGAGAGCGTAAGTCGACTTTTGACAACCAGGTCATCGACTTACGCTCGCAACGCATGTTGCGTAGGGTGTGACAACATATCAGGTGAGCGAAGCGAGCTGAGGCGCGATCGGATTCTGGGTCCTTCGACTGCGGATAAGAAACGATTTTTCGACCGCAAGTCGCTCCCGTCAGTATCGCTACGGCACGAAGATGAGATGGAACGGCACACCTTCGGACGCCCACTCAGAGGCAGCGTACAACCAGGCTGAGACCAGCTTCCCACCGGTTTCAGCGTTCGATTTCCAGAACGGCCTTGCCCCTCTCGCGATAAGTACGTATCCGCTGGCCGGCTTCCACTCGAGGTCCGTAAGGCATTCGTCCAGCGCATCCCAATTCCCGCCGAAATAGTCCGGAAACTCAAGACTGACTGCCAATCCAGATAACAGATCCTGATCGCTTTTGACGAGCGAGATATCGGCCTCAATGAACGCTGTGCCTTTCGCCGCACTCCGGGTAAACGCTCGAACACCGCGATCATCTAAGAAGTGAATACTCTGCCAGGCCGATTCGTTCTGCGGTGTCTTGATCATCTGTCAGTGCTTCGTCGGATCGATCTCTACAAAGTTTCTGTAGTGATCATCAGTATAGAAAGTTCGCCCGGAATCCTGATCTACGACAACGCGCCTTGCTCCCCGATTTGTCGCCCCAGGGGTTTCGACCGTGTACTCGCGATAATTCCCAGCGGGCAGTCTACCCTCGCGATTTTGGAAAACGGTGCCGTCCTTTTTGTGCGGGAATGGACTGCCTCGTTCGACACGGTCAAGCGTGTTGTCTACCTCTCTTATGCGGTCTTTGTCTTTAAACGGGAGACGTCGGGCTCCCCCGTTTGGGACATCGCTCTAGCGGACTTCTGAAAAAGTAACCCCCACGGTGCTACCGGTTTCTTCTGTACAAAGCACTCGCACGTTGAATCGGCGACCTGGAAAACTGGCGGCTAGTGACCGTCGCCATGCCTCACCCACATATTCAGCCAAAATGTCGTCATCCTCGTCTTCTGTATCTCGACCCTCGGCATCAAAAAGGTAACCGATTTCCAACAAATTGAAAGACTCTTCCAATTCGCGCCTCGTCAATGTCGCCTCTTTTGCCGCCTGCAAGAAACGATCCGTGGCTTCCCGGGAAGCAGCGTTCGTCGTAAGCAACACGCTACCCTCAATCTCAGCAAAATCCGGCAAGAACAGCTTTGCTAGAAGCAGCGCCCAGCTCGCGCGACCATATTTGTGAATAAAGTCATACTCATCGAAGCCACAATTGTCACCCCCGAAATATCTTGCCAATACAGCTGTTAGCATCTTCGTCGTACTCACAATTATCCCCCGCCGCCCGGAATTTCCCATGGCTCCGCCGGTCGGGGTACGTTCGGCCTAGCGCCTGGACCTTTGCCGGGCGGACGATCATAGACTGTAGGCGGCTCGACTCCGCCATGAGGCTTGCCTTCGCCTCGGTACCTTTTCTCAGCTCCAAACTTGCCGGTTTTCGGGTTCCGGTCGTAAGTTTCATAGTTTGTGACTCGCCCATCTTCCCCTCGACGGAATGTCGAATGGGGGCCTTCCGCCCGGTCGTCCGGTGTCAGCTTGTTCGGATTTCGCTTAGAGCCTGCACCGATTGGGACAACTTTCTTACCGCTAAGAAGTCCTTTTATGGCTTGCCCGGTTTTGGTTGCCACAAACGCCCCGATCACCATGTCTTCAGGGCCGGGGATTAAAACTGAAGCCGCGGCTATAGTAGCGGCGGCTCGTGAATCCCGGTTGGACGTATACTCAGATTTAGATATTTCTCCTTTTATATAAGCTAAGTCATCCAGTTGCGCGTAAAACAGTGCAACCGTCTCTCGGCCGTTCGGGTCAATATTATCTACAGGATCATTCTCGACATAGGCATAGAGGTTCATCTGGTCCTCGTAGCCCACCGGGTCGGTTTGCAGGAACCGGCCCAGCACTGGGGAATATACCCGCGCCTTGTAATGGTGCAGTTCCAGTTCCTCGAAGTACAGCTGTCCCGTATAGGAGAACCGTCCCAGATTGCCTGCCGCCGGGATACCATAGGCATCATAAGTGTTCTTAGCGATGGCGTTGCCGGCGGGATTCGACACCGCGACAATCGAGCCCTGGTGATCGGCGTGGTAGTAACGCGCCGAGCCAAGCGAAGTACTCGTGCCTTCGTACCACACCAGCGGATTATCGATTCCGTTGCCATGCACATAGCGTCGCAGCAGGTTGCCCGAGCCGTCGTACTCGGCGATCAGCGCGTCGCCGTCATACAGAAAACGGGTGGTTTGTCCCGATACCGTCAGCGTGGACAAGCGTCCCAGCGGGTCGTAGGTGAGCTGCGCACTGTGTATCCCGACCGCCGACACTAACCGATTCTCGATATCGTAGGAGTAAGTGTAGTCGTTAGTGCTTGTCAGGTTACCGTTGGCGTCGTAATCAAAGTTGTCGGCCCCGGCGTAGGTGTACTGATTCAGCCCGTTCACGGAGTAGGTGCCGACCCGGTTATTTTCGCCCTGGTACACGTACGCACTGTTAGAATAATGGCGCGAAACGATTTGACTGGCCGGGTTGTAGCTAAAAGTTGTAGTGACGTCGCCCGCGGTGTAATAAAAATCGTGGGTAAGCATCTTCAACCGCCCTGGGTTATCATATCCATAGATCGTATGGGCACCAGTTTGATGGCGGCGCATCTTTTGAAGCCGTCCGGACGACAGGTAGTCATACAAAACAACATAATTCGCGCCATTCTTGACGCGCATGGATCGATCGATCCCGTCATACTCGTAGCGCACGTCGAAGCCGTCGGGATGAACCAACCGGTCACGATTGCCGTTTCGATCATGCTCGTAAGATAAGGTTTTAGATGGTGAGTTGGTGGAGTCAGTGGTTGATTCCAACCAACCGAAGTCGTCATACGAATATGAAATACCGTCACCAGTTGTTGAATCAAACCTCGCATACTGGCGAGTGTCATCCGCGTTGTAGTTGTAGTAAACGTCTTTGGTGGTGTTTGGATAATCTTTCTTGATAAGACGATTTAGGGCGTCGTAGTCGTACTCGATGACAGATTCATCCCGTTTTCGAAGCGACGTACGATTGCTATTCAGATCGTAGCCATATTCCTCGTAATCGTTTGCGTTGTAGGAGCCGGTCGCCGTTTTCGAAGGGAAATACCAGCGTTTTTTTCGGTAAAATCCATCGTAGGTTAGTTTTGCCTTGTTCCCGTTGGCATCGACAATCGTGTCCGGCCCATCGTGGTAGCTCGCGGCATAGGTATAGGTCGCGTAAGCCTGTTGCTCAGATGTGCCAACGGCTTTTTCTATTTTCGTTTGGCGCCCGAAGGCATCGTAGCTGTAGCGAGTAATTCGGTCAGGACCGTAACTTCCTTCCGAGGTTAGTGCGCATGCGCTGGCGGGTAATGAGTTCCAGGTTGCCGGGTTCATGCGTACGGTCTGACAATGCAACCGACCATAGCCATCGTAGCTGTATTGAGTGACTGAGTGCTTCGTACCGAGCGGTTTTTCGATCGTTTCCTGGATCTTCCGCCCGTGGGTATCGTACTTTGTAACGACGGTCTCAAATTTGTCGAAAGTCGTGGCGGCCTCCCAGTTGGCCGGGGCCACTTGCGGTCCCGGTCGACTATGCAGCTGACCGCTTTCGACCCGGATCAGGCGCCCGGCACTATCGTAGGTTCTTCGCGTTGCCCGGTATCGGATTAAACCCACACCGTCGTCAGCCTGTATGACACCAGTCTGTAATCCATTCAGGTTGTAACGGTACTGCGTGGTAAAGTCGCCCGCACCGGCGACGCCTGTGGCCAGTAACAATATGGTTACTGTTAAGTATTTCATTGGTAACCCCCTACGGACAGCTGGCCAGGTTTGCCCGCGGCGCGGTTTCGCTAATGCGGTTGCCTAAATCGTCGTACTTGTAACAGGTGCGTAGCGACTGCCCGCCAGCCGTCACAACTTCTCCGCGCACGTGAAGGTTGCTCGGTGCAGAGGAATTGCCACTACCATAGTCGTATGACGTGAGAATATCGCCGCCGCCATGACAGAACTGGCCTGACGAGTGCATTAAACTTTGCCGGCAGGTTCTCACGGATTCGAGTAGCCACACTGCCCGTGGGCCATCAACGTCGAGCTTCGAATAACTGCCCGATGCATTTTTAACCCAGGCATGCTTCTGCACCCAACGATATGCGGTCATTCGTCTCTTATTGAGCGAATCTTCGATCATGTAGTTACGGCCACCGTGCGTGATAACATAATTGAATGCGGTCTTCACGCCCCTTGCATCGGTCACCCAGTCGGGCTTATTGCAGGTTTTTCTTGCGTATGACGGGCAGGATGGCGGGTAACCTGCCTGGGTGATCATATCGCCGCTGGTCACACGTGTCAGGTTGCCGCGACTGTCATACTCGTAGGATATCGACGGATACGTCGAGCTGCTGATTAGTCCGGTCACAGGATGATAGTGGACCATTCGTCCATCCGGCTGTTTAATTCTGTTAATGTCACCATTGCTGTCGTAGTCGACCTGACGCACAGTGTTCTGCGGTGAGTGGCTGTTGCTTTTGTAATTATAAGACCCATTGGGCGAGCGGCCGTAGCTCCAATCCCCCCATGGTGTGCTGACTGCGTAAACAAGATCATTCGCGACGATTTGCCACGTCTGGCCATTATAGATTTTATAGTTTCGCAGCTCGTAGACGTGCGTGGACGTATCAGCGGTAAACGGCTTTAAAGTTAGGTAACTTGAGGAATTTAAGTTCCAATCACTCTGCAATTCCCAGGTCGCACCCGTTGAGTTTATCACGACAAACGGGTTGCCGTCGCTGATTGTCGCGGTCGGCCAGGAACGGCTAAAAGCGCATGGCGCCAAGGTTGAACGAGGACAGTAATCGACCGCCATGTTGATCGCTGTCACCGTCGTTACACCCGAAGAAGGGTACGCAAACTTCAACATGTAACCATCATTTTGAACGACCGAAGTGATATAGCCGTTGCTGTCGCGGTAGACACGCTTGTAAAGACCGTTGGGATACTGAGCAGAGATCAGTCGGCCAATAACGCCAGCGCCTTTCTCGGTCTCAAATACGGTGCCATCTGCCAGTGTCCAGGCAAATGAGCTGGTTCCCTGGTGCAGGGTGTCGGCGCAGACGAGACGCCGCGCTGGGTCTACGGGCATCGGGTCACCAGTAGCGTTGACCATAGCTGCCCCGCTGGGTCAGCCAATACGGGATAGACGCAGCAGCTTTTTAAGATCGTCCCGAATGTCG
>JABDKV010000247.1 GCA_013002045.1 Gammaproteobacteria bacterium | reverse complement strand
AACGCGACATTGCGCAGCGCATCGAGATGGGGCAGCAACGCTGCATCCTGAAACACCATCCCGATCTTGCGGCGCTCAGCCGGGTAGGTGTATCCGGCGCGACTCAGCGTGTCGCCAGCCACGAGTATTTCGCCCTGTGTCAGGTCCTCGAACCCCGCGATACAACGCAGCGCGGTCGTTTTGCCGCAACCGCTGGGTCCCAGCAGGCAGGCGATGTCGCCTGCTTCGAGAGTAAAGCTCAGCCCACGCAGAACCTCGGCACCACCGTAGTTCTGCTGCAGGTTAACGAGTTGCAGGTGCATTGCTGGCGGCCCGGACGATAAAAATCACTGGTACGAGGCCGACGATCGCGATCGCAAGTGCCGGCAAGGCAGCGCGTTCCCATTGGCCTTCGCTGGTCATTTCGAACACGCGAACGGCGAGCGTATCCCAGCCAAACGGTCGTGTCATCAGCGTGATCGGCATCTCTTTCATGACATCCACAAACACCAGCACCGATGCCGTCAACACACCACCCCGAAGTAGCGGCAGGTAGACCAGCCTTACCAGCGGCATCCCTGTTACCCCAAGACTGCGACTGGCCTCATCAATATGCGGCGATACACGACGCATGGCGTTACTGACTGACTGGAACGCGACGGCGAGGAAACGCACACCGAGTGCGATCAACATAGCCAGCAGCGTGCCCTGGACAAAAAACCCGGGATCGATACCAAGCAAACGTTCCACTACTGTATTCAGCGCATTGTTGGAAGCCGCGAGCAGGCTGTAAATTGCGACTGCGAGAATGGTTCCGGGCAGGGCATAGCCGAGCGTTCCCACTCGTACTGCAGCGCCAACCAGCGGTGAGGGCGCAGCCCGGCGCGCATACACCAGGCCGATCGCAGCCGCGGTGGTCAGCGACATTGCCAGCAACGCGACCAGCAGAGACTGTCCGCCACTGCGCAGGAAATCAGTCCAGTATGCGGCAGACCAGGACGTCACCGTCCACGCGACCAGCTGTACAACGGGCAGACCAAATCCGATGGCCAAAACCGTAAGACAGGCCGCGCTCGCCAGCCAGCGTTGCGACCCCTCCAGGGGCCGTACCCGCGCCGCACTTACACCTGTCGCATAGCCGGCACGCCCGCGCAGTTTCTTTTCGCCAATCAGGACGACAAAGACTATGAGCAGTAGCACCGATGCCAGTTGCAACGCCGAAGTCAGCGAATACAAACCGAACCAGGCCTGGTAAATTGCTGTCGTGAACGTGTCGTAATTGAATACGCTTACAGTGCCAAAATCCGCCAGTGTCTCCATGCTGACCAACAGCACACCGCCGGCAATCCACGGGCGCGCGAGAGGCAATGCCACACGCCAGAAAGCCGCCCTGGGTGCCAGTCCCAGCGTAGCCGCAACCTCAATCGCCCGCTGTCCCTGTGTCAGGAAGGCGTTGCGCGCCATCAGGTAGACATACGGATACAGTGCCAGGCTCATCACGATGATAATGCCGGGTGTGGAGCGGATCGGTATCAGTGATTCAGTCGTTCCGGTCAGACTACGCAGTAATCCCTGTAACGGACCCGAGTACTCGAACACCCCGATAAAAACGAATCCGATGACATAGCCAGGCATCGCCATGGGCAACAGCAAAGCCCAGCTGAACAAACGCCGGCCCGGGAACTCATACATGGCAGTCAGCCACGCCAGCGCGACACCGATCACTGATGTCAGGGCAGCGACACCAATAACCAGCACCAGCGTATTGCCTACGACACGAGGCAAAACGAAACGACCGAGGTGGGTGAGTAAACCGGTATCAGTGTGTAACCACGACAGCAGCACACCTGCTATGACCGCGGCCGCCGGCAGTGCAATAGTCAATGCGAGCCAGGTGGCCGGGCGTTTCAGGGTGCGGGCGACCACTGGCTATTCGTTACCGGTCAACGATAACCGGCACGATCCATCAGGCGTACCGCATCTGCCTGCAGCTCACCAGCGCGACTGACGTTAATGACGTTCGATTTAAACTCGCCCCAGGCGGCCACCGCGGGGGCGACGTCAACACCGTCGTTTACCGGGTACTCCAGGTTGAGTCCTGCGAAGTCGGCCTGGGCGTTTGCTTCGCTAAGCCACTCCAGCAGGCGCGTAGCACCATCGACATTGTCCGCGTTTGCGACGACGCCGGCGCCGGACACGTTGACATGCACACCACTGCCCTGCTGATCAGGCCAGTACAGCGCAACCGGGATGTCCGGGTTGTCACGTTGCAGTCGTCCGAAGTAATAAGTGTTTACCACGCCCACATCGCACTGACCGGCAGCAATCGCCTCGAGCACCTTGGTGTCGCTGGAGAAAACCGGTGCCGCAAGATTTGTTACCCAGCCCCGAACAATTGCCTCGGTCGGCTGTTCGCCCAGTTCTGCGATCATCATGGCAACCAGGGACTGGTTATAGACCTTCTTCGAAGTACGCAGACACAACCTGCCCTGCCAACGCGGTTCGGCCAGTGCGGCATAAGTGGAAAGATTGGCGGGATCGACCTGGTCGGTGTTGTAAGCGATGGTGCGGGCGCGTACTGATAACCCATACCAGTGTCCGGCCGGGTCACGCAGGTGCGCGGGAATATTTGTGGCCAGCCGTGCCGAGTCGACCGGCTGCAACAGGCCTTGCTGTTGTGCCAGCCACAAATTGCCAGCGTCGACCGTCAGTAGCAGGTCCGCCGGAGTCTGCGCGTCTTCCGACTTCAGGCGCTGTAACAGTGGCCCTTCCTTGTCGGTTACCCAGGTCACCTGGGTACCGGTTTCGCGCTCGAAACGCTCAAAAAGCGGTGCAATCAGGTGCTCGGCACGCGACGAATAGACGACAATTTCATCTTGCCCTGGCGCGCAGCTAGCCAGTAACACACTGAAAAATATAAGAATATTAAATTTCACCTACAGAGGTCCTGTCGATTCCAAACGCAAATGCTAATCAATCTCATTTGGAATAGAAACCGGCTGAGCCACCACAACCCGGTCACGTCCGCTGCGCTTGGCTTCATACATGGCCTCGTCTGCAGTGTCGATCAGCGCCCTGCCCTGCGTTTCAAGGTCGTGTTGCCGCCCCGGTTCAATCACTGCGACACCAATCGATACGGTCACCGAGATGGCATGCTCACGATCGGCTGCGATGGGCGTCGCACTAACCGACTCACGTATACGTTCCGCCAGGGCTGCCGCCTGCCGGCTATCGGTACCCGGCATGACGACGACAAATTCCTCGCCACCAAATCTGGCTGCAACATCGCTCACCCGGACCTGGGTGGCGATACGCGTGGCGACCTCATGCAACACCTCGTCACCCGCCAGGTGACCATAGTTGTCGTTAACCGGCTTGAAGTGATCGATATCGATCATCAGGCAGGACACCGACGTCGATTGCCGTTGTGCCCGCGACAGCTCTTCATCCATGCGCACTTCCAGGTAGCGACGGTTATGCCAGCCCGTCAACATGTCGGTAAACCCGCTACGTCGCAGGCGCGCCCGGTTGACCGCGTTTTCCAGGGAAAACGACGCAATCGCGCCGAGATGATCGAGGAAATCGGTGGCGTGATCGGGGCTGAAGCGACGCCGGTCACTCGACCCCAGGTTAATACTGCCCATCAGTCGTTTATCGCGCGCCAGCGGCAGGATCGCCACGCTTGCCAGCCTGTCGCTGCGACGAAAAAGTCTGCCGTGACGTGATTCGAAAGGGCCGAGCCAGGCCTGGCGCAGGCCACGCAGGACACCGGCATGGCGATCCAGGCGATCGACCAACATCACACCGGTTGGCAGAGGGTCGGTCGACAGGGCCGCGACCAGGTGACGCACTTCGTGATCGGGATCGACCAGTAGCACAGTGGCTTCTGGAACACCGAACGAATCCTGCAAGCCGACAGTCAGCCGGTTGAACAACTCGACCAGCGAATCTGCTTCGAGTAACGCCAGCTCACGACGTTGCGCCCGTCGCAGTATCTGCTCATTGTTGTTGGCCTCAGCTCTTAACTTTCTGAGCTGGGCCTGCAGGCGACCTGTTTCTCGATCCGTGGTCAAACTTTACCCGTCAACCTGTGCCCGGGTGCATGGTAACGCAAACACGGCCGTTATCGATTCGACGCGCGCGGCGCACGCGGAGGCGCGGCTGTGGCAACGGGCGTGACAGGCTGTTAACGAATAAAAAAGCGATGCAGCCAGCGTTGCAGGGCTTTGCCATGCGGCGGATATAACGTCTTTGCTGTGTTGATCCAACGTGGCCGCCGGTACACACCCTTGAGATTGGAGAAGGTCTCGAATCCGGCACGCCCATGGTAACGACCCATTCCCGATTCCCCGGTGCCACCAAATGGCAGGTCCTCGACCGCTACATGCATTACCGCATCGTTGATACACATGCCCCCGGCATGTGTCTGGCTCACGACCCGTTCGATATCCGCCTTGCTGTCGGCGAACAGGTTAAGCGCCAGCGGTCGTGGCCGGGCGCGAATGTAATCGATCGCCGCGTCCAGAGACGGGCTGTCTATGATCGGCAGGATCGGGCCAAAGATCTCCTCGTTGGCGATACGCATGTCGTCGGTTACGTTGCGCACCACCGTTAAAGGCATCCTGCGGTGCTGCGGATCCAGCTTTTCTGCAGCCGGATTGAGCGGAATAATCGTGGCGCCCTTGTCGCGGGCGTCGGCCAGCATTTCCTGTAACCGCCGGAAATGCCGATCATTAGCGATAGAAGTGTAGTCGTAGTTTCCGGCGATGGTCGGAAACATGCGTGCCTTGACAGCGCCTAAAGCTGCAACCAACTGGTCCTGGCGTGACGGCGCACAAAGAACGTAGTCGGGAGCGGTACAGGTCTGCCCGGAATTCAGCATCTTGCCAAAACAGATCCGTTCGGCCGCCATATCGATGTCGACGTCGTTGCAAATAATCGTCGGCGTCTTGCCACCCAGTTCCAGGGTCACCGGAGTCAGGTTCTCGGCCGCTGCTCGCATAACGTGACGCCCGACCTCGGTCGACCCGGTAAACAGCAGGTGATCGAAGGGCAATTGCGAAAACGCGATACCCACTTCGGCTTCCCCGGTGACGACCGCGATGTGATCCTCGCCAAAATGCTCTGCCATCATTTCCTGCATCAGCGCAGAGGTAGCCGGCGAATACTCCGATGGCTTCACCATGATGCGATTGCCGGCGGATAATGCGTACACCAGGGGTCGAAAAACCATCAGGAACGGGTAGTTCCACGGCGCGATGATGCCCGCTACACCTTTGGGCTGGCAGACCGTCGCCGCACGCGTCGTTGCCATCAGCAATCCGGTGCGCGCACGTCGCGGTCGCATCCAGCCAGCCAGTCGTCTGCGGGCATAGCGAATCGATTCCAGAGTGACCATGACTTCGGCTGAGAGGGTCTCGGCGGCGGCGCGATGACCAAAATCGTCACTGATTGCCTTTACAACCGACTCGCGGTTGGCCGCGATGACCGCTGCCAGCTTGTCCAGCTGTGCCCGCCGTTGCCGCAGGGTAAACGGCTCAGACATCGTAAACGCCTGTTTCTGTTGATCAAAAATACGCCTGAGATCGGCTGTAGCCGAATCTGCAGTGGTCACAACTGGAGCGTGGCTGGCCATATGCACGTATCTCGCGGGACAGGGAAACGTAGTATATCACTGATGCTGCAATGCGGCATCGGGCCACCTGAACTCGTCAAAAACGCGAACCAAGTCCTTCTGGACCCGGTTTTATTTAGTCAAACTGTGCCCCGGCAGAACTATGCAAGGTAGCGCTTTATATGACTGCAACGGCAACCGCCGCTGACACCCGTACCCGGGTCCTGGTCGTCGATGATGACGCCGAAACCGCTGCTGTGGTGGCAGCGGCGCTGCGACGTGCCGGATTTGCGCCGACCATCGCCGACGGTTCCGCCGCTATCACACCCGAGAATCTGCAGCACTCCAACATTATCGTCTTGGACCTGCTGATGCCCGGACGCGACGGTTTGCAGGTGTTGCGCGACCTTGCAGAGCAGGGTTGCGACGCAGGAATCCTGCTGGCCAGCAGTGTTGATGTACGCATACTCGCTGCGGCTGAGAGACTCGCAACCGGACGCGGCCTGCGGCTGATGGGCAGTCTGCGCAAGCCCTTCGAGGTCAGCGAATTGCTCGACGTCATTACATCGCCGATCCCCGACGCCCCCAGGAAAGCGAGCACCGAGGCCCCACGACCCAAATTCAGTGCCGACGAAATCCGTGGTGGCCTGGAACGGGACGAGTTCATCGTTCATTTCCAGCCGAAAATCTCGGTAAAAACGCTTGAATTTGTCGCCGTCGAGGCGCTGGCACGCTGGGCGCACCCGGAAAAGGGACTACAGGCGCCAGGGGCATTTATAGACACGGCCGAAAAGAGCGGTCTGATCGGTATGCTGACTGAAAAGGTTATTCACGAAGCCTTCCACCAATGTGCAGAATGGCTTGATTCCGGCCTGCGCCTGAAAGTGGCGGTCAATGTTTCTACCCGCTCGCTAGGCAATTACGACTTGCCGGAGTGGTTTGAAGAACAGACTCGTTCCGCCGGTATCCTGCCGCACCAGGTCGTCATCGAGATCACCGAGAGCTGGCTTGGCAACGACCCGCTTGCCATGCTGGAGATCCTGACCAGACTGCGAATGAAAGGTTTTTCGCTGTCCATCGACGACTTCGGCACCGGTTATTCCACAATGCTGAAGCTGAAAACGATTCCGTTCAGCGAACTGAAGCTGGATCAGCAGTTCATCCGTGATGCGGCCGGCGATGCAGAAGCGCGATATATCGTCGAATCGTCAATCGCATTGGGACAAAAACTGGGGCTGCACCTGGTCGCCGAGGGCATCGAGCGACAGGAGGACTGGGACCTGATTACCGAGCTTGGGTGCGACGAAGGACAAGGGTATTTCATTGCCCGTCCGATGAATGGCCAGGATGTCCCCCACTGGCTGCGACGCTGGATGGCCTACCTCGGGCAGGACTGAGTTTCCCGCGGTTTTCGTTTACACTCACGCGCGCCCGTACTCAACTGCCATCCGGCCTTTTATATGCGTCTTTTTCCCGCTCTGCTCGCCCTGCTGGTTTGTCTTAATGTCTTCGCTGCAGAAGGCATGTGGCAGCCGCACCAGTTACCGGCCCTGGGGAACACACTGCGAGACCTCGGTCTCGAAGTCGATCCCGCTCAACTCAACAGCCTGACCGAGCACCCGATGGCCGCGATCGTCGGCCTGGGCGGTTGTTCTGCCTCGTTTGTCTCGCCCGATGGCCTGGCAGTGACCAACCATCACTGTGTGCAGGGTTCTCTGCAGCACAACTCGACGCCAGAGAGAAACCTGCTCGAGCTCGGTTTCCTGGCCGAGCAACGCAGCGAAGAACTCCCTGGTCGGCCGGGTAGCCGCATCTATGTAACGGTCGAGGTCACAGACGTGACTGCAGCGATGCTCGAAGGCCTCGATGCTGACACCGACGGTCTGGTCCGACAACGCACACTGGAGACCCGGGAAAAGTCGCTGGTCGCGGAATGCGAACGCCAGTCCGGTTTTCGCTGCAACGTTTACATGTTCTACCAGGGGCTGGAGTTTTACCTGATTCGCCAGCTGGAAATCAGGGATGTCCGTTTGGTCTATGTACCACCCCGCAGTATCGGTGCCTATGGCGGCGATATCGATAACTGGATGTGGCCACGTCACACCGGTGACTATTCCTTCCTGCGGGCCTATGTCGCACCGGACGGCAGTCCGGCCGAATACGATCAGGACAATGTGCCGTATAAGCCTGAGCACTACCTGGCCGTTTCGACTGATGGGCTGGAGGATGGCGATTTCGCCATGGCAGTCGGCTACCCCGGCCGCACCTACCGTCATCGGCTGGCACTCGAGGCGGCAGATGTCTCCAACTGGTTTTACCCGACACGCAAGCAGCACTTCGAGGAAGTGCTGGCGATAATCGAACGTGAGACCCGGGATCGGGAAGACGCTGCAATCAAGTACTCGGCGCTGGTCCAGGGACTCAACAACGTTATCAAGAACTACGGTGGCATGATCGAGGGTTTTGCCCGGAGCGGGCTGGTTGATCGCAAGCGTCGCGCCGAGGTTGAGCTGCGCACCTGGCTCGCTGACAACGACCGTCAGGATGACAGCCTTGCCAAGCTGGGTACGCTGGTCAGGGAATACCGTGACGGTCGCGAGCAACGCATGATTTACGACGATTTCCTGCGTCGCCGTGCGGCACTGCTGTCAGCCGCGGCAACGTTGTACCGACTCAGCATCGAGACCGAAAAACCCGACAACGAACGCAAGATCGGGTTCCAGGACCGTGATCGGGACCGCATTCGTGAACGCATGACACGGCTGCCCCGCAGCTATGATCCGGCAGTGGATCAGGCCATGCTGGTACATCACGTCGAAGCGTATTCGGCCTTGCCGGCGGACCAGCGCATTGCTGCGCTCGATCGCTGGCTTGGCGGCAACGATGCCGG
>JABDKV010000236.1 GCA_013002045.1 Gammaproteobacteria bacterium | reverse complement strand
CACCCTGCGGCCCGCGCAGCACGTCAACACTTTCTATGTCGAAGAGCTCCTGCGTCGTCAGGAGGTTGTTGGTCGCGCTGACGCCGTCAATGCGAAAGGACACCGGCGGCTGGCCGGTGCCGCGATTTTGGCGAACTCCGCGAATAACCAGCGTGCTCACGCCGACTTCCTGGTCATCGGAAAAACGCAGGTTGGGCGTCAGCGATGCAACGCGGTTGATACGCCCGATGTCGTAGCGCTCGATGTCTTCTGCCGTAAACGGTGTGATCGAGTCAGGCACATCCGAAAGCTTTTCGGCTCGATAGCGCGACGTGACAACGATCTCGTCGATCGACGAGCCATCGTTGGATTGCGCTTCGCTTTGCGGTACGTGCACCAACAGGGTGCAGAGGGTCAAAGTAATCGCTACGCGAAACGTGCAGGCCGACCTGTTCGACAAGATTGGCTCCCTTTTTTTGCTTGCTGGAGAAAAACGGCTCGAAGCGAATCCGAGCGCCGAGTCGCGATTATGCTGGCTGCGAGTTGCCCGATGACACTGGTAGTTGACCCGAGCCGTATCGTACTTCTACGTATCGCCCGGCGGCCTGTTTCGGCCTTGCGAGTCGCCTTGATAATGAATTGCCGCCGGCCGCAGTCAATCCAGGTCAGGCAGGCCGTGCAGTACCAGCAGGTAGTAACTCACCATGCCGATAATCTTGCCATCCTCCACGACCGGCGCGTGACTGATACCGAAGTTTTCGAATAACCGCGCGCAGTAACGAATCTCCATGTCGGGCCGCACCGTGAGCACCGGCTTGGCCATTATCTCGTAAACGTTGACTCTTTCGGGCGCGCGGTTTTTCGCAATGACCTTTTTCGCAATGTCGGAAAACAGCACCAGGCCATGCTCATCGTTCTCATCGCGGCGTTTGACAATCAGGCTTGTAACGCCGGACTTCTTCATTACTTTTAACGCCGACAAGACATCGAGATGGCCATCGACCTCCGTCACGTTGGTGCGCATACAGTCTCGTACCGGCCCCCAGTTCTGAACGGTCATAGGTTTTCCTCCACTATGTCAGCAAGCTCCTGTGCCTGGTGTACGATGCCGACCGCGTCCTCGACATCGATCAACACGGCGATCCCGGTGCCGGGTTTCTTGTCGAACTCCCCCACCTCACCAATATGTTCCAGGATGTGGCGGCTCAGGTGCTGCTCGACGAGCAGCAGCAGGACATCGCGTTGCGTCGCGAGCGTCAGGCCGAAGAACGTCTTGCTCTCCTCGATACCTTCACCCCGGGCGTTATTGATCACCGTGCAACCAGTCGCACCGGCCTGGCGTGCAGCGTGCATGATGGCATCCGTCTTCGAATCCTCAACGAAGGCGACTATCAGCTTAAAGTGCATGGTCTTGTTCCTCTTGTTCAACTGCTATTTCAGCAGCAGGTTGGTCCGCTCGATGTCGAAGGACGGCCAGCTGTCCATAAGCCAGCACTGAGATTATCGGAAACAGGCTGGCAAAAGCCACCAGTCCGAAGCCGTCCAGCAACGGGCTGCGCCCGGGAACCGCTTCCGCCAGTCCCAGGCCGAGTGCGGTAATCAGCGGCACCGTCACTGTTGACGTGGTCACGCCACCCGAGTCGTAGGCCAGCGGCACGATCAGTTTCGGCGCCATTGTCGTCTGCAGGATGACGACGGCGTAACCGGCACCAATGAAATACTCCAGCGGCAGTCCCGCAATAATCCGGTAGCAGCCGAGGCTGACGCCCACCCCGACCCCGATCGCCACCGCGGCCCGCAGACCCCAGACACCCACCGCGCCGCCCGACACGGTGTTGGCCTTGATGGACACGGCCATCAGGGCCGGTTCGGCCATGGTCGTGCTGAAGCCGATGGCCGCCGCAAACAGGTACACCCAGTAGAAGTCCTGCCAGCCCAGTTCTCCCATCACGGTGAGCCGGGTCGCCTCCAGAAACTCCGGATCGGTCAACTGCTGCGCCATCAGCCGCCCCAGCGGAAAAAGCGACAACTCGAGGCCCTCCAGGAACAGTCCCAGGCCCACGATGACGAAGACGAAACCGATCGCAATCTGGCGGACGTTCGGGAATCGCCGGCCGATGACATACATCTGGAAAACAAAGAGGAATACCGCGATGGGCAATACATCGAAGGCGCTGCTGGCAATGTAGCGGAAAGTCTCGAGTATCAGGTCCATGCGAGTACGATTCCGTAGAGCAGCACGAAAAGAATCGGCGTCAGGGACGCGAACGCGATCAGGCCGAAGCCGTCGAGCATCGGATTGCGGCCTTTCAGGGAACTGGCGAGCCCAACACCGAGTGCCGTCACCAGCGGCACGGTAACGGTGGATGTCGTAACGCCGCCTGAATCGTAGGCGACGCCGACGATTTCCGCCGGCGCGATGGTCGTTGCGAGAATCACCAGTATGTAGCCACCGATGATCATGACGGGCAGTGACCAGCTCGAAACAATACGAAACACGCCGATAAGCAAGGCAACACCGACGGACAATGCGACTACCAGCCGCAGGCCCAGCGCGTAATTCGAGCGCGCTTCTTCGGTTGCGGCAATGACGCCCGCGTCGACCGCAACCTCGGACGCCTCGGCTGCGACAGCCAGCAGCGCGGGCTCCGCGATAGTGGTGCCAAAGCCGAGCACAAAGGCAAAAGCAAACAGCCAGAAGATGCTGCCCTTTTTGGCGAGCGCGTGGGCCAGCGCTTCACCGATCGGAAACAGCGCCATCTTGAGACCGTAAATGAAAAATGCGAGGCCGAAAACGACAAGCAGCCCACCGAGTATCAGCGACGCGAAACCCGACACCGGCTGCTTGACCACAAAGACCTGGAAGACGCCAATAACGATAATGATCGGCAGCAAATCGCGCAGACTGCTCAGCGCATCTTTTGCCAGTGCGAACGACGAGCTTTTCATCGCGGACGAGTCTAACGGATGTCTGGGGTCATTGTTGGGTCTTGTAGGCGAACGCGTAGTAAAGCACCGGTATGACAATCAGGGTCAGAGCCGTCGATACCAGGATGCCGAAAATGAGCGTCACCGCGAGCCCGTTGAATATCGGGTCGTCGAGAATAAAGAACGCCCCCAGCATGGCCGCAAGCGCCGTCAGCGCAATCGGTTTTGCACGCACGGCTCCGGCACGAATTACGGCTTCCTGGAAGTCGACGCCGGCAGCCACTTCCTGGCGCACGAAGTCAACCAGCAGTATGGAGTTTCGAACGATGATGCCGGCCAGTGCGATCATGCCGATCATGGAGGTGGCCGTAAACTGCGCACCCAGCAACGCGTGTCCGGGCATGACGCCGATAATGGTCAACGGGATCGGCGCCATGATGATCAGCGGTACGGCGTAAGAGCGAAATTGCGCGACGACCAGCAGGTAGATCAGGATCAGGCCAACGGAATAGGCGATACCCATATCGCGGAACGTCTCATAGGTTATCTGCCATTCGCCGTCCCACTTGAGGCTGTAATTGAAGGGATTGTCGGGCTGACTGATGAAGCGTTGCTCGATCGCCTGCCGGTCGATGCCCTCGTCACCGATGCGGGCCACCATGTCGAACATGCCATAAAGCGGCGAATCGAAACGCCCCGCCATATCGCCGGTTACGAAGACCACCGGCAACAGGTCCTTGTGATAGATGGTTTGCTCCCACGTGGAAGCCACGACACTGACGACATCGCTCAACGGCACGAGGTTGCCTTCCCGACCTGCGACCCGAATCATGAGCAGGCTGTCAAGTTCGCTCTTGTCAGGCACCGGTAGTTCCAGGCGCACCGGCACAGGGTATTTATGGTAACCATCTCGAACGAAAGTGACGTCCTCACCACTCAGTGCCGTCTGCAGCGCTCGCGCGACGCTGGCCTGCGAAACGCCGAGCAAAGCCGCTTTGCTGCGATCGACTTCTACGACAACGCGTGGTGCCGTAGCCTCGACGCTGTCGTCGATATCAACGATGTCAGGCGTTGCCGCGAACAACTCGCGCAGCGAGGCAGCGATCATTTGCTGGCCCGGGTAATCCGGCCCGTAAATCTCGGCAACCAACGGCGACTGCACGGGCGGACCGGGTGGTACTTCCACCACTTTGACTGATCCACCGTAACGGGAGCCAATCTCGTGCAGCCGCGCCCTGGCCGAAGTCGCTATCTCGTGACTCTTGCGCTTGCGCGCCGACTTTTCGACAAGATTGACCTGGATATCGCCGACATGGCTGCCCTCGCGCAGGTAGTACTGTCGCACGAG
>JABDKV010000228.1 GCA_013002045.1 Gammaproteobacteria bacterium | reverse complement strand
AATAAAAGGCCCGATCATCCGCCGGCGGGCTGCCGGCAATACTCGCCGTACCGTGAACTCACCCAGGTCTTTTTCCTGCGGTTCGATCCGCAACTCGATATCGCCCCCGACCTCGGCTCCGGATCGGTCTCCGCTATTCCTGTAACTCACCAACCCGTCTCCATCCAACCCGAAATCAATAGTGCTCTTTCACTGCTCATTCCTGGCATGCACGAGTTTACCGTCCTTGAATACCATGACGATCTGTTGCGTCGCCCGAATATCAGTTACGGGATCGGCGTCGAGTACCACCAGGTCGGCTGCCTTGCCTGTCTCTATCGATCCCCGCGATGACTGCAGTCCCGCCGCGCGTGCGCTGTTCCACGTCGCCGCTGTTATTGCCTCCAGCGGAGTCAGACCTGACTCCTCGACGAGGACCACTAATTCCTCGTGCAAATCCGGCAGGGACCAATCGTCCGGTGTAAAACGGTCAGTACCGGCTGCAATCGGCACCCCCAGCTCATGCGCCAGCCCGACGACAGTCGTTCCCCATGCAAACGCGGCCGTGGCCCAGCTCCCGGCGTCACCCTCCGCCTGCTGAATCGCGTCGCGGTAAATCAGCAAAGTCGTGTCGATAGGGACCTGTTCTTTAGCCATGCGTTTCAACAAGCGGCGAATACGCGGATGCTCCGGATCGATCGCTGCGTAATCACCCTCACGCCGGGCACCGTAGTCGTCAGGAATGGACGGCGCGGCAGCCCAAACCAGGTAAGGGGCATGCGATAGCACATCGACACCGGCATCGAGCAAGTCGACCGGCCCGGCTGGGAACACAGTGGAGTGGGCCCACGCCTGCATGCCCTGACGATGCACTTCAGCGGTGATGTCCGTTATCAGGCCGGCGTCCAGGTTGCCGTAAATCTTGATACCCGTGGCACCGGTTGCCCTGGCCGCTGCAACCGCGCGAACAAGATCTGTATCTGCCTCTATCGCCTGCGCCCACGGGGCATTGCCGGGCTCGTGACCGACACTGGCAAGACTAATGCGCGGATCGTCAAACATCGACGGGCCACCGAACAGCGCACTGTAAGCAACGGTGAGACCGATAAACTCGTCCCGCGCCATGGCGCGCTCCGCATCTGCCAGCGCACGCGTGTCGCCAGCCATATCGCGAACCGAGGTCACGCCGCCGCGTAATGCCTGTTGCATGCGCTGCTCTATGCCGGCGCGATCACCAGGGTACCCTGAAAGATGCACATGACTATCAATTAGCCCGGGGATCACGGTACGACCACCGAGGTCTATATGAGTGACACTGTCGAGCACTTCCGTCTGTATTTGCACGGGATCAATGTCACTGACAATGCCATCGCGAATAACCAGTGCCGCCACCGACCTCGGCGGGTTCCCCCGACCGTCAATAACGACAGCGTCGTGCAATACCAGCCACTCGGTTGCACCCGCTGGCAACAACGCCAGTACCAACATTAACTCAATAAATCGTCGCACTATCGCCACCGGTTTTCCCAACCCATCCTGGCCACCCATGATAACCTTCCATCGTGCTCCGATTAACCGCAGCAAGCCGCGCGCTTGCACCCCTGTTGCTAATGACGCTGATGACGTCATGCATTGCAGCACCCGAGGCAACACCAGCCCCTGAAGCTGCAATCGAGACAACAACTGAATCGACAGCAGAGACGACAACCGGTTCAGTAGCGTCGTTTACCGTCAGCGAGTCGCAGACATCGGGCAACGGCATTATCACCTTCGGCGCGATTTTCTCCGCCGGGGCCGTTGCGCCTGACCAGGTCGTTACAGCACGCATCCGTAGCACCGCTCTGCCAACGCAAACTGACATCGTGACCACTCACGCAGACGGTTCGCTACGCTTTGCCGTCATCACAGTCGACCTCGGAGACAATCGCGGTCGCAAGTCACGCCCGCTCGATTTATACCCTGTTCCCGCAGCCGAAACTTTGCCGCTACCTGATGCCTACCCCACCGGATTCAGCGCATCTGTCACTGTCACCAGCCTGGGACGACGCTACACACTGGACTTGCGCGACCTTGCGCCGGTGGGCGAGCGCTGGTTATCAGGTGCCATGGTCACCGAGACTCGCTTTGGTGGTTCGCTACGGGATAGCGAGGGCTCAGAGCACCCGCACCTGTACGGCTACTTCGACGTTCGCCACTACCCCGAAAACGGCGCGGTCCGCGTCGATGTCATTGTCGAGAACAACTGGACCTTTACCGAGAACCCACACAACATCGACTACGACCTGCTGGTGCAGGTCGGTAACCAGCAATATGAAGAGCGCGCGCTGACGCACTACCGTCAGGCTCGCTGGCGCAAACAATTCTGGCACGGCGCGCGCCCCACTGCGGTCGCGATGCCCAACTACGATGAATGGGTGGCGATCGGCGTGGTCCCGCAGTATGACCCTCGGCTACGCATTCCGCCCAGGCAAAATGCGGCACTGGCAGCGCAATGGCGTAACGGCACAGCAAAGAACAGGATGCCCGCCAATGCGACCCTGGGTCCGGGGCTGACACATCCGTGGATGCCAGACACAGGCGATCGGGCGGACATCGGTCCATTCCCGCGATGGACAGTGCAGTACCTGCTTACCGGTGACATCGACGTGCGCGAAGCGCTACTGGGAACGGCTGATCGTGCAGGCAGTTTTCCCATCCACTATCGCGACCGCAAGACCGGCTTGCCGCTGTCGATAGTCGATTACCCGCAAACTTCGCTCGCCGTTCCGGATTTTGGCTCACACCCACTGCCACCGTGCAACAGCGAGTGCGATGTACCGTATAAACCGGATGCGGCACACATGCCGTCGCTGGTTTTCGTGCCGCTGCTATTGACTGGCGACTATTATTATCTCGAAGAGCTGTTGTTCTGGGGTACGTATTTCAATCTGTACCGCTCGCCGCGTCATCGTCACGGCGAAAAGGGACTCATACATACCCACCAGGTTCGCGGCCAGGCCTGGGGGCTGCGCCTGTTGACTCAAAGCGCATGGATTGTGCCGGACAACCACCCGCAAGCACCTTATTGGCAGCAACTCCTCGATAACAACCTGGATTATTACCTGCAACGCTACATTGGACTCAATGGTGAGGCACCGACGGCGCCTAACGCGCTTGGAATCGTTACCGAGGGACTGTCATGGCCTGCAAACCGTTACTACATCACCTGGATGGATGATTTCCTGACCTGGGCTACCGGTTATGCTGCCGGCCTGGGTTACGACAAGGCGCGCCCGCTACACGAGTTTAAAAGCAGGAATGTCGTATTGCGTATGACCGATCCGGATTACTGCATCGTTTTTGCGTCGTTGCATGCGCTCAACTTTCGCGACCACCCCAACGCCCCGCCCTACCCGGATATCGGTCGCGCGTACCGCGAGACAGTAGCACCCGAGCTACGCAATGCGGGGTGTGGTAGCGCGAAAATGGCATCGATGCTTGGACTGCGACCAGGCCAGCTCCTGCGCTGGCGGCCGGAGCGCCCGCGCGGATTCCCCCTATATATGCAGGTGGCTCTGGCAAGTGCCGTCGATAGCGGGATCGCTGGTAGTACAACTGCGTGGCAACGCTGGGAAAAACGTGTCAGTCCACACGATCCGAATGCGTCCCCGGAGTGGTCCATAGTGCCGCGGCGTTGACGCAGTCTGCCGGCTCCGGAGCGTCGGCTGCCACACCCAGCTTGTAAACAAAAACGTTTTCGTCAGTGTTATTGACAACCACAAACGCGTCCAGCGTCGGTACGTAACGGAACCGGCCGTAGGTACCGTTATTGTTCGGTTTGCCGGGCGCGCGACCACGATGCGCCGGTGTAACTTCCGTCCAGCTATAGTTGCGCCGCGCGATACTCAGTCGATAGAGTTTCTCGCCACCAGCCCAGCCCACGATTTCCCCCAGGGCCGGGTGATAACTCAGGCCCGGTGCCTCGGCGTTGACGATAGTCTGGTCGCCACCCGATTTCGGGCGTGTAAATGCCTGTGAATCGAGATTGTAGACATCGAAACGCTGGCCGCCTGTCATAATGAACAGGCGATCGTCGTGATCGATCTCACCGTTGATATGCCAGTGCGAGTAAGCGCCCGGTGAAGTCTTGCGCCAGCGTTGCTTCTGCGGGTCGTAGGTAAAAACGCCATTGTTGACCCGACGAACGATCAGACGGCGTTTTGGGTCATAGGCCGTCTGTGCCCAGATTTGCGCAGCCGGGTTTGGCGGCAACCTGCGCCACTGGTTCGTCTGCAGGTCAAATGACCAGGTACCGGACGTGCTCTTACCCGTCTGCCACAACGATCCGTCGGACGACCACAGCGCGTCGTTCGCAACGTCATACACGAGATTGTCATAGGTGTGACGAGAACCCGGGTTGCCGTCCGGGTATTCATCGAAGCCCTGCGGTCCCTGTGGAATCTGCTCGAGCGGTGTCGGTCCCCAGATTATCGACCAGCTTCCGGTCGCCGGATCGAAAGCATAGATTTCGTTTCCGGCGTAACCACCGTGGCCCCCACCCCAAACCAGTAAGCGCGAGCGCCGGCTGTCCAGCACCGCGCCGGACCAGTCATCGATTACGGCGCTGACGCCTTCGACACCGGGTGGCAACGGTTGGGGTGCGACCGAATCAAGCCGGGTATTGCAAAGCTCGTACCAGCGACCTGCCGCCAGGTCAGGCGCGTTTGCGCCTGCGCCCTCTGATGCGGCTTCGATGTCGGGCCAAGTTGGCGCAACGGTTTGGTCGGGCTGCGTTGACGGCAGGTTTACGGTCGCGATCGCGGCAGGTGGAGTCGCTGCCGCGCAACCACCCAGCCCAATCGCAACAACTACAATGGCCCGACGCGGAACGTCAGATATCCAATTCACGTTTGTCAGAAACCACGGCTATCAAAAGAGGTCCGCAGGATACTACAACGTTTCTACTAATCAGTTCCGTGGCAAGACATCGAACTGGTACTCATCGATGCCGAAGTACCACTGGTTATTGAAGCCCTTGTAACGACTCCAGGCCAGTTGTCCATTGGGCAGACCCGAATCGCTGGCTGCAGCTACCGCCCCCTGGCAGTATGCCGGGTAGGACTTCCATCCTGAGTAACCGTTTATGAAACGGCCATCGGGGTAAATGGTCGGGTTGGCCGCCGGATCGAAGCGTCCCGGTGGCCACTTGTACGTCAACTGGTCGCCAGGCTGGTAATTGGCATCCAGGCAATAGGTCGGATCCGATGGCGAGCAGTGCCAGGCCGCGACGCGTTCGTTCAACTCCGTTGCACGTTCGGCTGAACCGAAGGTACCGCCCAGCGGCTGACCACCCTTGGGATGACGCTGCGGAAACGGATGATACTTGGCAGCGTTGTCGATGCCATGAGTGAAGGTCATCTCCGTGATATGCGCCATGGTCTGCAGCACCGGCGCCGAGTAACCGGTTGATTCCGGTGTATCACGCAACCACCAGCGATCCAGGGCCCAGATTTCAGGCACGGCATCAGGATGGGTAAGCCGGTTGATAGCACTGCTCAAACCATACTCGGCGACGGCGCGAACGCGGTTGGTATCGCCGATTCCGGTCATGTCGCTCATGTTGGCGGCATTAGCGATCGACAAGGCCAGAAAATCCATCATCGAGGCCTGTCCCCAGGCACCAAACGGATATCGCATGGTGAAAAACCCTGCTTCCGAGCGTTGCGTACCGGGACTGATGTAGTTCTCGTAGTACCAGTCCATGCCGTTGTCGTAGAAGGCATACCAGTCGTCACGGTCCGGCGCGGAGTCCGGCAACATGCGAACCAGATCGACCAGGTTGTAAAGAATCCAGGCCTGCCCACGATACTGCTGCTCAGACCAGATTTCAGGCCGGCTCGGATCAGGGCGTCGTGTACTGCCGTTGGGGCGATACAACCAGTTAAACGTCTGCCACACCTTGGCCTGGCGCATAAAGAACGACCAGCCGGTGGTGAAGTAAGGCACGCCATGCATAACCGGCTGGTGCGCGGTGTCGGCAATCGGGTAATCGTTGATCCAGCCAGGAACCGTGGCAACTACGCTACCGTACAGGTCAGCCTGCGGATGGGTTTTTATCGAAATGGGTTCGTGCGTGGTCTCGTCTTCGACCTGCACATGATAGGAACCCATCTTCATCGCATTGGTGAACATGATCTGGTACGCCTGCTCACGTTGTAGCTGCCCATTGTTTGGGCGCTGCAGTAGCAACCATGCCAGGTGCGTTTTTGGCAGGGGCCCTACCAGTCCACGCCACGACGACGATGGCATATTCTCGTTCAACAGCGCGAGGCCTTGCAGGCCATTGTCAGCCAGCGTCTCCGACAGCTTTTGCGAATACCAGCTATCACCGTAGCTGTGGTTATCGTTGAAGTTCGGGAATAACTGCGCCTTATCACGCATGTAGTAAAAATCGTGAAGAACGTACATCGACTGGCTGTAGCTGCCGTCGTTGGCGCTCCACCAGTAGACCTCATCCGGTGTGCCGAGACTGTGGTGACCGATGGTCGTCGCGGTTTCGCTCATCCGTGTCTCGCCAGCGACCGCAAAGGTCGCCGAGTCAAGGTAGATTTGCTTGGCAGGAGAAGACTTGAATGCCTTGATGTTCTGCAACACCGGTATGGTCGCGGTCTCGCCGTTGCTGTAGAGACGCACGTAGAAACGCGCGGTCAGCCAGGGATGCAGGCCCTGGGTAGCGTTCGTCAGCGGCCCCCGGAACACCCACTCAGCCGCAACCGGACCATCAAAATGCGTTTCGGTCGAGATCAGCATGGCCTCGGCCACACTAACCGACCACTCGATGCCGTTCTCGACGACATCGACACGGGTACCCGTTAAATACTGTGCCGGCAACGAGGCTGGTGTCAGCGGTGCACCCGACGCACCCGGACCGGTAAAGAAATTAATCGGCAGGTTGGCGCCGGCGGCCAGGCTAGGGGCGTGGTGGCTAAACAGCACATGCTGGGCCGCACCGTTGGGATAGGTCGTCATGACATTGGCCTGGCCGTCGAAGGCGTCGCCGATGGCAATCATCGGGGACTCCCCTGGTAGCAGCTGGTCTGGTCCAAACACCACACCGAAGGTGACGGCCGTGCCGATCCCTGTCGAATTCGTCAAACCCATTTCCGGTGCGTTGATCATCGGTGGCAAATCACCGACAAAGGCTTTCGCCTTGATGGTCGTACCCGATGTGCCGTCGAAGTAATTGACTTCGACAAAATCGCCATCCTGCACGTTCATGACACCATCGTTGCTGACACCGGCAACGCCGGCCTGGGTGTTTAACAGCTTGGTAAACTCGCCGCTGTCGAATGCGGTTTCGGCGAGCGTGATCAACTCAATCTCACCCGATGACAGGTTGATCGCATTGACCAGTACCGACTGCGTGCTTGAGCTGTCGTTGTTCAGGTCGTCGTCGGCCAGGCTGATACTGAGAGTCGTTCCCGGATCGAAATTGCCTGGCTCGATCGTCAACACGCCGGTTACACCCGGTGGCGGCTCCGGCGCTGGTGGCGGCTCCGGCGCTGGCGGCGGTTCCGGCGCCGGTGGCGGTTCCGGCACAGGTGGAGGCGCAGGCGGCGGTGCATCCTCACTCAACACGATTGTGTGAGTGCCGAAGGCACTGTGGAAGCCGTCGTCTACCAGCAATGCAACGATGTAAGTGCCAACCGTGTCACCGGTAAATGTCGTCTCTACAAGTGAAGCAGCAGAAAACCCGGCGACTGCGCCAGCCGGGCTGCTTAGTAGCGCCCACTGGAACGATAACGGGTCATTCTCGGCGTCACTACTTTGCGCGCCCGACAGTGCCAACGGCGTATCGACAACGCCCGTGGTCGGCCCGGTTATGACGGGTTCAGGCGCAGTAGCATTCTCCGAGACCGTCACATTCTGGCGGAAATTACCAAAGACGAGTTTGTTCTCGTCCATTTGCAATACGCATTCGGTCGCTTCGTCACCGCTGCAATCACCCTGCCAGTGACTAAACCGATACCCGGAGGCCGGCGTGGCCGTTAGTTGCACGGTACTTCCCGGCTCGATTTCGATTACGCACTGATCATCGCACTGAAACGCAGGATCGGAACCAGAGATCTCTCCCTGACCTGATAAAGCAATAATCAACTGAAACGTCTGTGGTGGCGGCGGCGGCGCGCTGTCGTTTGTCGTCGTCGGCGGCGTCTTGGCGGTGGAGCTGTCGCTATCTTCACCACCACCGCTGCCGCAGGACGCGACCAGCAATGAGACGGCTGCAGCGAGCACAAGGCGTCGCACGACAGGCAAGAGACTAATTTTAAAGTTGCTGAGAGCAGCTACAGGCCGCCCGTTCACTGGCAACTCCGCTGTCATAGGTATTCCCCTTAGACCGGTGGTTTTGCGCCCCCGACTTTCGACGGGTTTGCCCTTTGCAGTGCGGTGACTATGCTCTCGTCCCGCGCCTGACGTAGTGATGTGGTTCACAGTCCCCTTGACAGTCTGCAATACGTTAACTGCAGGCCATCAACTCAGTTCCAAAAGATGAAACTCCCCCCGGAGTTGGGGCGCATTATCCACGTTTCGCCACAAAGCAAAATGCAGTAATACGCGGGACTTTATTTAGTTTCTCGGTGTGTCCGCTAAGTGCCCGGACCGATGCGAAAGTTTGGCCAAAGAAGGCGGGATGTATTCGTATGCGAGATCGCTCGCATGACCTGGCGGCGACCGCATTGCCCGCAGAGCAGGCTTAGTGTAGGCGCTCGCCGAGTGCCCTTTCGAAGGCTGGAGGTGTCCCTTGCGCACGCCAGTAATCGACCAGGCCAATGGTGTCCATTAACCTGAAAAACCGCTTATCGGTGATTAACGCCCGGGCCTCGGGCAGGAACAACCAGACATGGGTCAGAACGTGATCGGCCAGCATGGCCTGAGCTACGTCGAAGACAAGCTCATCGGCAAGTAATGCCGCGTGAAAGAACGCCTGCCGTTCATCGATAGTCCCGTTTTGTATCGCGTCCCGCAGCGCTTTTCCGGCTGCTTCACGACCGGAGCTGTCGAGAATGCCGTCGACGACAGGCTCAAGCCAGTCGTTCGGTTCCAGGCCACAACGCACCAGGTGGGGCCGCCAGATTGTCAGTGCATCGGCCCGGTCACCGCGACGCAGGCTGACGACGAAGTCGACAATGTCGGGTATGCCGCCACCAATCCCGTATTCACGCGCCAGTGCCGAGTGCTTCCGGGCAATGTCATCATGACCACGCAGGAAAGCGGTAAAGGCGACCAGGTTGTTCGCAGTGGGCGATAACGGGTCGAGTGCATGCGCAGCCGCCAGCGCCTGCTCCGCGCGCTCATGTTCGCCGAGATCATTCAGCAGGTTTGAAAACCACTGGTGCAGAGTCGGCAGCGTGTCCTGCAGTTGCAGCGCCCGGGCAAAGTGCAGCTCGGATTCGCGCCATTTCCACAATCGCAGCGCCATGTAACCGAGCACACCGTGTGGTTCGCCCAGACCGGGGTCCAGCGCGATGGCTTTACGCGCGTGCGCCTCAGCGCGTGCAAATCCCGGCTCGCGCGGCTCCTGTGTGAACTCGTGCAGGATGGCCTCGGCGGCCGCCAGTCGGGCATAGGCCTCCGCATAGTCGGGATCAAGCTCAACGGCCTGCTCCAGTGCGCGAATTGCGCCGCCGATGGCGTCCGCACCACGCCGTTGCCACAGGTAGGTAGCTCGCAGGAAATACTGGTAGGCCTCGATGTTCTCTGTTGGCAGTTCCGCATCTGAGCGGCTTTGCGAACGCTTGCCGGCAATCGCCAGTTGCAGCGCGTCGACTATAGCCGTCGCAATCTCGTCCTGGATGGCGAAGATGTCGTCGAGATCGCGATCGAAGGTCTCCGACCACAGGTGATAACCGGTGGGAGCCTCTATCAACTGTGCAGTAATGCGAATGCGTTGCCCTGCCTGGCGCACACTGCCTTCAAGCACGTGCCAGACACCGAGCGTGGAGCCAATCTCACGTGCGTCAAGCTTCTGGTCGCGTAGCGCGAAGGACGACGTACGAGCGGCAACCTTCAGCGACTCAATCTTTGCCAACAGGTTCAGCAGTTCTTCAGCGAGACCGTCACCGAAGTAATCGTTGTCGGCGCTGCCGCTCATATTGGAGAAAGGCAGGACCGCGATAGAACGCTGTGGTATGTCGTCGAAACTGATGGTGGCCGCCGCGCGCGCTTTGTCCGTGCGAATCAGCCCACGGAGACTGATATCAAATATCCACGACAGAAACAGGATTACGGGGAAGCCCGCGAATACACTGAATACCAGGATTCGCATGAAAAAATCCGGCAAGGAAAAAACGGGAAACAGGATGTCGGCTGCTTCGATCAGCAGCCAGCCGCCAGCCAGGTAAATTCCGGCCGTTTCCAGAACATGACGGCGACGCAGTTCGCTAAAGAACTGTCTTAGTCCCCGCCGCGACGACACCTGCTCCGCCATCGGTGCGACCCCGGCTGCCAGTTACTTGGGCGGTATGACCAACACCGTGCCCGGTTCGATACTATCGGGGTTGGATAACTTGTCTTTATTAGCGTTATATATTTCCGACCAGCGCGAAGCATCGCCATATACCGCCGCTGCTATCTTGCCCAGGGTGTCGTTGGTTTTCACGGTATATGAGGCAGGCGCGGCCATTTCCGCACCGGTGCCATCGGCGGATTCGAAGCCTGTGCCATCAGCAGACTCGAGGCCCGTCCCGTCGGCAGACTCAAGCCCTGTTCCGTCCGCAGATTCCATTCCGGTACCGTCGGCAGATTCCATTCCTGTGCCGTCGGCAGACTCCATGCCTGTGCCGTCGGCAGATTCCATACCGGTACCGTCAGCAGATTCGAGACCGGTGCCATCGGCGGATTCCAGACCAGTCCCGTCAGCCGATTCGAGGCCAGTGCCATCGGCAGACTCATTCGCGGGCTGCGCCAGCGCGACGCCCGACAGAACGATTCCGCACAAGATAATCCACGCTCGACTCATAAGTTTTCTCCCCGCCTTCGGTTTAAGGTAGTTTACTGCAGACGCACATTATGTGCTGAAGTTTCGGATTCTTTTTAAATTGACTGACAATGCAGAACATGTAGCGGACGCATATCAATCCTCGGTTCGACGCGGTGAAGAACTTCCGGTCGCCCTCATCGACCGCTGGCTGCGTCAATACGTCGACAATCTGACCGGGCTACCGACGGTCAGCCAGTTCACCGGCGGCGCATCGAACTGGACTTATGAACTGCGTTACCCCGAACGCGCACTGATACTGCGTCGTGCACCTGCGGGAACAAAAGCACGCGGCGCTCACGACATGGCGCGCGAGTATCGCATCCAGCACGCAATTCGCCCGGTGTTTCCACTGGTACCTGAAATGATCGCATTAAGCGACGATCACAAGATCCTCGACAGCGATTTCTATGTCATGGAAAAACTGCAGGGCCTGATTCCGCGCAAGCGCATGCCGCCCCAGGTTCGCCTCGAACCTGAGCAGTACCGCTCACTGTGTCATAGCCTGCTCGATACCCTGCTGGCTCTTCACGGTATCGACTATGCAGCCGAAGGTCTCGACACGCTGGCCACCGGTGCCGGTTATACCGAGCGCCAGATCACCGGTTGGACGCGACGTTACCGTGACGCCCGCACCTGGAACGTCCCGCGGGCGCGACGGGTAATGAACTGGCTCGAGCGGCATTTGCCCGACAGCGAAACGCTGAGCCTGGTTCACAATGACTTTCGCTTCGACAATATCGTCCTGGATCGCGCCGACCCGACGAAGATTGTCGGCGTACTCGACTGGGAAATGGCGACCATTGGCAATCCACTGATGGACCTGGGCAACTCCCTGGCCTATTGGGTACAGTCAGACGACGACAGACTCCGGCGCGCGACCCGGCGACAGCCTACCCACCTGCCAGGCATGCTGACCCGGGAGCAAGTCATCGACTACTATCGCGACCACAGCCCGATCGACTTCGACAACTTTGCCTTCTACGAGGTCTATGGGCTGTTTCGGCTTGCTGCGATCGTGCAGCAGATTTACTACCGCTTCTATCATGGTCAGACAGACAACCCTGCCTTCCGCCATTTCTGGCTGCTGACTGGCTACCTGGTCTGGCGCTGCGGTCGGATTATTCGAAATAATTAACAGTAACTTATGAATTATACTGAAAGTAGTTTAGAAGCTGAACGTGAAGCCATTCTTGCCCGCCAGGAGGCGGCCTCGCCGCTCGAACCGCAGGCGCAACGACGCCGTGAACTGGCCACCAAAGTATTCGACTATGCCGATGCCTTTCTTGAAAAGCTGCCCGGCATGCCCGGTTTTGTGCCAGGCGGCGAGCACACCGAAGTACCGTTGCAGCTGTCCGAGGAGCCCCAGTCGCTCGAACCGCTGCTGCAGCAACTGGGCGCGACCGTCGACCACTTTGGCATTAACCCCGCCTCTGGCGCCCACCTCGGTTATATCCCCGGTGGCGGTGTCTATCCGGCCTCACTGGGCGACTACCTTGCCGACGTTTTCAATCGATACTCCGGCATCAATTTCGCCTCGCCGGCAGCCGTTGAGCTCGAGCGCCAGCTGGTTACCTGGATGACCGGGCTGGTGGGTTACGGTGAACACGCCGCCGGTGATCTGACCTCGGGCGGCAGCATCGCCAACCTCTCGGCCATCGTGACCGCGCGCGAGGCTCATAACATCCGCGCCGCGGACGTCCCGATCAACTGCATCTACTACACGGCTCAGATGCACCACTGCCTGACAAAGGCCATCGGCATTGCCGGGTTGACCGAAGTGCAGCATCGGATCGTGCCAATGGATGCGTTTCATCGCATGGATGCAGCTGCGCTGGAACAACAGATCATCGAGGATCGACGGCTGGGTTTACGGCCGTGGCTGGTGATTGGTTCAGCGGGAACCACCGATACCGGGGCGGTGGATCCGCTGGACCGGCTTGCCGGCATTGCGGACCGCGAGTCGATGTGGCTGCATGTCGATGGCGCCTATGGCGCGGCGTTCCTGCTGTGCGAAGAAGGACGGCGCAAATTGCAGGGAATCGAACGTGCCGACTCAATCGTCATGGATCCGCACAAGGGCCTTTTCCTGCCTTACGGCAGCGGTGCGGTGCTGGTCCGCGAGGGTCACCTGCTGGCTAAGGCATTCGCCTACGAGGCCAACTATATGCAGGACGCGGTGGCATCCGAGTCGCGACCGTCACCCGCTTCGCTATCACCGGAACTGACACGCCCGTTCCGCGGTTTGCGGCTGTGGTTGCCACTGCGCATTTGCGGGCTGGCCGCGTTTCGTGCCTGTGTCGAAGAAAAGCTGATGCTGGCTCGCTATTTCCACCGCCGGATTGCGGCATTGCCCGGATTCGAAGCGGGACCGGAACCTGACCTGTCAGTGGTGACTTATCGTTATGTGCCGGAGCATGGCGATACCGACGATTTCAACCGGCGCCTGGTGGCCGCCATTCAGCAGGACGGTGAACTGTTTATCTCTTCCACCATGCTAGATGGACGATTTGTTTTGCGGCTGGCTGTGCTCAGTTTCCGCACTCACCTGAACCATATCGAGCGCCTGCTCGAGTTGCTGCAGGAAAACGCGGCGCGCTTGCAATGTGAGGGACGGGTTTAGTCGTCGTCCTGACGCAAGGCGGCAAGATCGCGAAAATCGACACGACCGTCTCCGGTCAGATCAGCCATGGCATTGAACGATTCGTCACCGGCCTGGGAGAAAAAGGCGTCGCGTATTGCCTCAAAGCGATTCACCCGGTTGTCGGTATCCGCCTCGTCCGGTGCAGGCTGTGGCGCGCTGATGACGCTGGCAATGTCATCGTCGTCGTCATCGGCATCATTATCGTCATCTACTTCGACATCGTCTCCACGCCGCAACGCCGCGAGGTCAGCGAAATTGATGCGCCCATCGTCGTTTAAATCCAGCGCCGGATCGTAGCCTTCATCGCCCTGTGTGGCGAAGAACGCATCCCGAATCTCGTTCACGATGCTGCCGCCTGGGGACGGTGCCGGCTGCGGAGCCGGTTCGGGATCGGTCGGGATTTCGCCACCATTACGGAAAATGGCGAGGTCGGCGAAGTTAACCTTGCCGTCGGAATTGAGATCGACCGTGGCATCAAAGCCATCGTCACCTTCTGCCGAGAACATCGATGCACGCAGCCGCTTCAGGGTCTCGTCGGCACTTTGTTCCGGTTGCGCTGGTGCGGGCGCCAGCTCTACCACCGGCGCCGTGGCGGGCTCTTCGTCGGCAAACAGGGTGCGCACATCGGCAAAGTTGATGCGCCCATCGGCATCAAAGTCTAGCGCACTGTCATAGCGATCATCGCCAGCGACGGAGAACATCGCGCCACGCATGCGATCGAGCAATTCAGCCTGGCCCGGAGGCCGGTCCATGGTCAGTGCCGGGTTACGGTTATTGCCGTAGCCTTCATAAGCTTGCACCGCGACCGTACGCGTCATGTTCAGGCTAACTTTTGACTCGACCGACGCCGCGCGCTGCAAGGTGTCACCACCGGGTACCGGCTGCACGGAACGGTCAAAGCGAAAGCTTTGCTTCTGCAGGTAAACCGTACTGTAGTTCAGGGATAAGCCGCTTAACATAACGGACTCTCCAGAGTCGCCTCTTCCTGTGTACGGTAACGGCTAGCGCCCGGAAATCTTTAGAATATTTTTTTAATTATTTATATCAGCAGCTTAAATGCTTTTCTTTACGTTATTTCAAATAGTTGCGCATGACCAGATTAGCCAGCAATCCGGTCCATCCGGTCTGGTGGGCGGCGCCAAGACCACGACCGGTCTCGGCATGGAAGTACTCATAGAACAGAGCCAGCTCTTTCCAGTGTGGATCGTCCTGGAACGGGCTGTCGGGTCGCAATGCCGGAATGGTGCCATCATCGCGACGCCGATAGAGACCAACGACACGATCAGCTATTTGATCGATCGCCTCGCGCAGCGTTACCGGCCCATCCCTTAGTGGGATGGTGAATTCATCGCCCAGATAACGATGGTAGCGCTCCAGCGCCTGAACCAGCGAATAGTTAGTTGGCAGCCAGATCGGTCCGCGCCAGTTCGAGTTACCGCCATACATAGGGCTCTCGGCCTCCCCCGGTGTATAGCGTATGTGGAGTTCACCTATGCCAGGAACTACCCCGACCGGCAGCTCGCTGGCGTGCTCACGACTCAGGCTCCGCACACCAAATGGTGACAGGAAGTGCTCCTCGTCGAGCACCCGTTGCAACACCTGGTACAGCATGGTCTGGTCGACCAGCGCCAGCAGGTGCTCGCCGCGCTCGTTTCCGGTATGCGGACACTCGGTGATGAAATGTCCATGCACCTCACCCCCCTTGTGTTGCCGCAGGATTTCAGAAAAAGCCGGCGCCTGAGCCAGCAACTCTGGCGCCAGGACTTCGCAGGCAAATAACGGGATCAGTCCTACCCAGGAATAGATATCGAGCCAGTGCACATCGCCGTCGGGCGCAACGACGACGTCTTTGAAAAACCCGTCCTCGACATCCCATAACGATACGCCGGCGGGATCGAAGCCGCGGATCGACTCGGCGATGGCAAGAAACTGCTCATAGCTCTGTATCGCAACCGGCTCGTAATCCGGGTAACGCGTATTCAACTCCAGCGCAATGACGGTCATGTTAAGTGCATACATCGCCATCCAGCCTGTGGCATCGGCCTGCACCAGCCGGTACCCGTCAGGTAATGGTGCCGTTGACCGGTCGAAAACAGAGATGTTATCGAGCCCGAGAAATCCACCGCCAAACAGGTTCTCGCCGTCGGGATCCTTACGATTGAGCCACCACGAATAATTCAGCAATAGCTTGTTGAAACAGCGCTGCAGGAAGCCGTAGTCCGCCTCGCCCGTCGCCGCCATGTCAGCGCGAAAGGCGCGCAACACGAACGCCGCATGCACCGGTGGATTGACGTCGCCAAAATTCCACTCATATGCGGGCATCTGGCCTGTGGGGTGCAGGTAACGGTGACCCAGCAGCAGTTCGAGTTGTTGCTTGGCGAAGCCGGTATCGACCAGGCCCAGTGGTGCACAGTGGTAAGCCAGGTCCCACGCAGCAAACCACGGATACTCCCAGCTGTCTGGCATGCTGAAGATATCGGCGGCCCGCACATGTCGCCAGTCGGAATTGCGCCCGCGACGGCGTTGCTGTGGTGGTGCGACAATGTCGCCTTCGAGCCAGCGATTGACATCAAAATGATAGAACTGCTTGTTCCATATCATGCCGGACAATGCCTGGCGCAGGATGCGATGATCCTCGGTCGTCGCCTCGGGCTGCAACTCATCGTAAAAAGCATCCGCTTCGGCGCGGCGTGTTGACAAGACCCGTTCGAGCGAGCCAAAGCCGTTGTCCTCCGTCGCGCTGGCTTGTAAACGCAAGTCGAAATGTTGTGTTTCACCGGGACTGATTTGCAGTTCCCGCAGTGCAGCCATTTTTGTGCCACGCTGATCGGGATTGACTGCAGCCTCATCGCCGTCGATTAGCAGCCGGTGAAAACCATCCTTGGTGAAAGGTGGACCAGGTCTGTCCCACAGCGCGCGAGAATTCGTTTCATTGTCGGTAAATAACAAGCGAGCCGGCTGGCGACCGCTGAGCCGATAACTGCCCAGGCTGTCATGTCGTGCTATTACACCCCAGCCCGACTCACGCGCCTCGGCCTCGGTCTCGATCCGTGGTCGCGGACTGTCGGCATCCCATGCCCAGCTGTTGCGAAACCACATTGTTGGCAGCAGGTGCAGCGAGGCTGCCTGCCTGCCACGGTTGGTCGCGGCGATACGAATAAAAATATCGTCTACATCGTGCTTGGCATAAGTGACGTCGATATCCCAGTAGCCGGCATCAAAAACACCCGTATCGAGCAGCCCGAACGCCGCTTCGCTGCGACTTCGACCGGCGTTCTCGTCAATGATCGTCGCATACGGGAATTCCGACTGTGGATATTTATAACGATAACGTAGCCAACTATGTGTCGGTGTGGCGTCGAGATAGAAATAGTATTCCTTGACTTCCTCGCCGCGATTTCCCTGCGCATTGGTCAGGCCGAATGCGCGTTCTTTTAACAACGGATCGTGGCCATTCCACAGGGCGACAGCGAAACACAGTCTCTGCTCACTGTCACAGAATCCGGCAAGACCGTCTTCGCTCCAGCGATAGGCCCGCATGTGGGCGTGTTCAAACGGGAAGTAGGACCACGCGTCGCCGCCGGGACTGTAATCCTCGCGCACCGTTCCCCAGGCACGCTCGGACAGGTACGGTCCCCAGCGATACCAGTCCGCCTCAGCCCGGCGTTGCTGGTGGAGTCGTCGCTGTTCGTTATTCAGAGGTCGTGGCACGACCGGTAAGGGCTTCGATGGCTCGCTTGTAACGTGCCTGGATGGCCGATTCCGCGGCGCTCGGCACAGTTCCGGTGGCGAACCACTCACGCTGCAGTGCCGCTGCATCCCTGGATGCACCACCACCGCTCAATGAGGCAGACAGCTGGTTCACCCGGTGCGCCATTCGTTCCTGCTTGTGTTCGTCAGGCGAATCGATGTTGGCAGCGATTTCGAGTTCGAGGCAAAGCTTTTGTTTGGTCTCCAGGTTCTGCTCCAGCTGCTGCAGCAGTTCGCGCCGGGCCGGGTCGTCGCCCTCGATAACATTCCGCAGTTTGTCGACACGGGTATGCAGTGGCGCCAATTCATCCCGATCTCGCAGCGCTGCGAGTTGATCCCGCTGCTCGTCACTAACGGCCTTGCCGGCCGCAATATCCCGCTCGATGTCATCGCATAAGCCGGCTCCCGCCTCCAGGTCGGCCATGGTCTTCTGTCGTTGCAGTTGCTCGGCACCGGCACACAATTTCTCCAGCTGGTCGCAGGATTTGCGGAATTGTTGCTCGACACCTTTCTCCTGGTCACGGGGGACCGGACCGATACGGCGCCAGCCGGTGCTCAATTGCTTCAATTTCTTGCGTTGGTCGCGGGCGCAGGCACGGTCGGCTGTGCCGTCGTCGAGCGCCTTCTGCATCGATTCACAGGCCTCTTCTAACTGGGCAATGACCGCCTTCTTCTCGCCGAGGTGCTCGGCCCGCTCGCGATCGACCTCAGCCAGCTGGCTGCGGCGTTGTTCGAACACTGCATCGCAGGCTGTACGGAATCGTTGCCAGAGTTTGCGCTCGGTCTTGCGGTCGCATTGCACGGCAGGTTTCCAGTCTCGCTGCGCCTGTTTCACTTGTCGGATCGAATCCCGGGATTCCGGCGTAAATGATTCGATCTTCTCGATCATTGCCTCGCGTCTGGCCAGTTCGGACTTGCGCTTAGGTTCGAGCTGCGCGTCGACCGCTGCGACCGCCTGGGCGAACCGTTTATCGATTTTTTTCTTCTTCCGCCGGTCGACCGGACCACTCTTGTACCAGGCACGCTGGGTGTCACGCAGGACATCAGTCACCTCGCGCCATTGCGGGTTCTCCCAGTCCGTTGTGCTGACCAGCTTTTCGAGCTTTTCGCACAGCGCCTCGCGCGCCTCCATGTTCTTGTCACGCTGCTCTTTTTGCTTGTCGAAATAAGCCTGGCAGGGTGCATAGGCTTTCTCGCAGGCGGTATCGAATTGTTCCCATAAGGGCTTGGGTGCCGCACCGTCTGCGTGATCGAGCTTTTTCCACTCATCGCGTAGCTCGCGCACCCGCTTGGCGATCGTCGGCGGATCGTTTTTTTCCTCGCTCAACTCTTCGGCACGCTTGCAAAGTTTCTCGCGTGCCTGCTGAGTGGCCCAGTGACGCCAGCGCCGTAACTCCGTCAGCTTGGCTTCGCCATCGTGCAGACGCTTCTCCAGCGCACCTTTCTGTGAACCGAATTCGGCGGCCACGCATTTCTTCAATTGACTGACGGCCTTGTCGTGGGCCGACGAGGCCTCTTTCAGCTGATCGGCCGCGAGCGCGGCTTCGTACGCCTCAACCAGCCCCCTGGCTTTATCGAGCGTCGCCTGGGTCTCGGCTTCGGTGGCCTTGATCCGCGCCCGCAGTGCATCCAGTTTGGAAGCAAAAGCTTGCTCGAATCCGGCCCGGGCCGTTTCGTCTTCCGGAAGGCGCAGACTTTGCCAGCGTTCCTGCAGGTCATTGACTCGTCGCGCATCAACCACATCAACTGAGGCAAGGTCATCGACCGATTTCAGGAATCGCTCGACCTTCGCTCCACGCTCAGTGTCACGCTCAGAACGCAGTCGATGTTCTTCCAGGGACTGCATGAGCTCATGAAATTGCTTGTCCTCAGAAGCTGATGCACCCCCCAGCGCCGTCCATTGAGACCGCAATTCATCCAGACCCTCGGCCTCGGACTTGTCGTGTTTGTCTTTCAGCAACTTCAGCAGATCTGTACGAGCCCGCTTCTCCTGGCGCACCGTTTCGAAGCGTGAGCGCGTCGCGGCCATCGTTTGTTCAAAGCGCGAAGCTGTTTCCGCATCGACATCACCGAGGACAGCGACTGACCTGTCCCAGTTTTGTTGCACTGTGGCCAGGCGCAGCTCCATAGCGGCCATTTCTGCCGCATCACAGTCGGCCGCCTCACGTGCAATCGCCTCCGCCTCGTACAAACAGGTTTCGATCCTGGTTCGTGCACCGCGCAGCGCCTGCAACTCGTCCAGGCGCTCCTTTGCCAGTCGATAGACGGCCTTGTCTCGGGTCTTGCTTCGTTGAACCAGGTTTTCCAGCTGCTCTTCGCTGTGCACCGCCGACGCTGCCGCTTCACGCAATTCGCCGACGCTGTCTTCCGCCGCAATATCACAAAATAGCGACTCGTACTGCTCCATCTGGTCCTGCTGCAGCAACTGCTGCAAGGCACGGCGGCGCAATTGTGTTTCCTGCCCCGCCCTGGCGGTAAATTGCAACAACTTGTCGTTACCGTGTTTCTCCAGGAAAGCCAGACGTTGCTCCACCTGGACATCGGTACCGTCGTTGCCGGCCAGTACCGTTTGCAGTCGCGCTGTGGCGCGCGCCCGTATTTGCGGATCGGCATCGTTCTGCGCCAGCCGATGCAGGATTTCGAGATCGATCAGCCGTGCCACCGCTGCGCTACGCACATCGGGATGCGGATCCTCCTGTGCCACGGTGAGCAATACCGGATCAGTGCCCGGCAACGATTCGACATGCTGCCGTCGAACCATCGGATCGGCGTGCTGTGCTTTGGACTTAAACCACATGGCTTTGTTTTTTTCGGACGGGCTGACTCGCGACAGGGTCACCTGACCCGTCTAACCAGCGTCTAGTATATCAATGGCGGCGGTGCAGGTCGCTGCGTGTTTTTCTTACCCGGTAGTCGCGGGCAATTTTGATGGCGCCACGGCACCGGCCCGATAGGGTGCCCGGCGATTGAGCATCTGAACGAGGTCATCGAGTGGCATCGCACGCGAGAAATAGTGGCCCTGTACAGCATCGCAGCCCGCTTTGCGCACGAACTCAAGCTGCTCCTGGTCCTCGATTCCGTCGGCACTAACCAGCATCCCAAGGCTATGACCCATAGCGATGATCGTAGCGATAACGGTGCGATCGTTGGCACCGCGGCCGATCCGGCGTACGAACTCCTGGTCGATCTTCAGACCGGCGATGGGTAGCTTGGTCAGATGGGTAAGCGAGGAATAACCCGCACCAAAGTTGTCGATCCATACACCCACATCGAGCGCTTCCAGCCTGACCAGCACTTCCGAGGCGCGCCGTGTGTTGCGCATGATGGTCTTTTCTGTCAATTCCAGGCGCAGGCAACGCGGCGGCAGGTCGTATTCGTTTAGTACTTCGGCGACGATCTCGGCGAGCTGTTGCTCGCGGAAATGCACACTTGAAATATTGACTGTCGCGTACAGGTTACGGAAGCCCGTCGCGTGCAGGCGCTTGAGATCGCGAGCCGCCGAGCGCAGGCACCACTCGTCAAATTCGACGATCAGGCCACTCTCTTCTGCCAGTGGCACAAATAGCTCGGTCGGAATGCTGCCATGCACAGCATGGTGCCAGCGCGACAACGCCTCGACACCGATCAATGCGCCGGTAGTGGTATCGACGATAGCCTGGTAGTGAACGCGGAGCTCATCCCGGGACAAGGCATGGCGCAAGTCACCCTCCAGGGCCAGGCGCTGGCCAGCGGTCTGGTCCATCGACTGGTTGTAAAACTGGAAGTGATTTTTTCCGCGCTCTTTGGCCTGGAACATTGCCACGTCGGCGTTTTTGAGCATGGAATCGACGCCGTCACCATCATCGGGGAACACCGTGATGCCGATACTGGCACCGACGACGACTTCCTGGCCGCCGAGCAGCACCGGCACTGCCAGTTCATCGAGTATGCGCTGCGCAACCAGCGCGATATCGCGCGACTCTTTGACATCTTCGAGCACGACTGTGAACTCGTCACCACCGAGTCGCGCGATCAGATCACGCTGACCGTCTTCATGATCGGGATCGATATGATCCATCTCGCGTAAAGAATCACGCAGGCGCTGCGAGAATTCCTTGAGCAGCTTGTCACCCGCCTTGTGGCCCAGCGTGTCATTTACACGCTTGAAGTCATCGAGATCGATGAAGAACAAGGCAACGCGTTCATCCCGACGGCGCGCACGCGCGACCGCTTCGGCGAGAAATTGCTTTAATCGGGCCCGATTGGGCAACCGTGTCAGGCTGTCGTGGTAGGCGAGATAGCGCACTTCGCCATCGCTGGCCCGCAGGCTGCGACTCATGTCGCGGAACGCATTCGCGAGGTCGCCAATCTCATCGCTGCGATCGACAGCCAGTGTATCTGAGTAATCGCCACTGCCAATACGCGACGCCTGCCGCGCCAGACGTCGAATTGGTTCTGCCAGGCTACGCGACACAACGATCGCGATAATCATGCCGACGCCAACGAACAGTAATGCAGTCAAAACAGCAGAGATCAGCGTGGCACGCAGGCCACGGGTGCTGACCGTCCGCAACCCCGCCATCATGGCGTTGATCTCATCGGCAATCGGTGCACGCGACAAACCTACCCGGATGCCACCGATGCCCTGACCCGCATAGAGAATAGGACGATAGACCTCGATGGTCTCGCCATCGAATCGAACGCCATCACTGGTATCAATGGCCGCAAGCTCTGTACCAAAGGCGTCAATTTCAAGGGTGCCGTCGTGGATTACCCGTCCTGCCGCATCATGCACGAGCACATGGACCACGTCGGTCTGCGACCGATGATCCTGGATCAGGTCGTGCATCGATTCCATATCGTATCGATACAGAGGTGAGGCCAGGTTCTCGGCGAGAAAGCCGGCGGTGACTACACCCCGCTCAATCAACTCCTGGGTGAGCTCTTCTTCCAGCGAGGCCGCACTCACCTCGGTAATCTCGCGTGCGGAGGTTCGGAACTGCAGCAAGAGCACTGTGGACAGCAATACCACGATCGAGATGACAAGTGTCAACATGATCAGGGAGTATCTTGCTTGCAGGTTGAATTTCATACGCGCTACTGGACAAACATCAATTGCGCGAAAGTACTACGCAGCTTGCTAAGTACATCCCAGTCCTCTGTCTCGAGTTCATCGAAACGCAGGGTCCCCTGGTAGGCCTGCAAGGCCGCGGCGGCAGCCGGGTCGTCATCCATCGACAACAATGCGTGTTTCAGACCCTCGCGCAGATCCTCGTCAAGTGTCGGTCGCACCAGCTCCAGTGCACGCGGCAGTGCATCGGTCTGGTGGAAGATGACGAAGTCATTGCGAAACGCCTCCGGCATCGTGTCGACTGATTCCCAGTCGACGTTGCTGACGACACCGGCGCTGACAATACGTTTGTGCACCCAGGTCGTGGTATTGAGATGGCTGCCGGCGAACGCCAGCCCGACACTACCGGGTGGTACTTTGTGCCGCGGCGTATCGAGTATGGTTGTGCGCATATCGTGGCGCATCAGTTCGGCAACCGGCAGAAAATGACCGGTAGTCGATTCCGGCTGGTACATCGCCAGCAAGCGCCCGGCGAGATCGTCGAGTGAATCTATGCCACTGTCAGCGCGGGAGAAAAATACGCTGCGGATTTGTGGCGCACCCTGCTTCCATTTGCGCACCAGGATTTCCACCCCTGCCGCTTCCTGCAGGTATACCGTGTTGGCGACGTTGGCACTGACCCAGTCGACCCGCCCATCGCGCATTAACCGGGCCAGCCTGCGCCGGTCCTCAGCGACTAAGATCTCTACCCGCGTTATACCCAGGTCGGCGAGTGCACCGCCGATGTAGTCAGCAATGGGGCGCAACTCACTAAAACGACTGTCCAGATTCTGGTCAATGGCACCGATGACCAGTACCCGGTGCACATGTTCGTCGGCTTCCTCGGCGACATCACCATGCGCGGCCGCCAACCCGGCCACCATTAGCAGGCATATTGTCAGTGCAAATTGCTTCAAGGCGAATTCCTGCCAGCTTATGTCAAACCCATGCAGGCCGTATGCAGGTGCATAGCAGCCTATTCCCTTGATGATTCTAGGGATGGTGCGGGTCAGGCGGCGTTAATCAGGTCACGTTTCGGTCTTATGTGACCTCGGAAATCATGCCTTCGAGGTAGTTTTTGCCCGTTGTTGCATCGCGCAACGCGAATCCCCCGGGTTGCACGGGGTCCGCAGCGACCTCGACGCTGGCCGGCATCAGCAGCGGCCGGCGGAATTCGACTTCAATATTAGCGGCAGCCGGAATCTCGTCCAGGCAACCCAGCACCCGGGCCAAAGACCACATGCCGTGAGCAATGGCGTGGTCGAAACCAAACAGGCGGGCACTGATGGTACTGAGGTGAATCGGATTGTAATCACCCGATGCCCGCGCATAGCGACGCCCGGTATTGGCACCGACATCGATCGTCTCTATGGCTTGCAAACCGCTGGTCCGTATGCGGCGCCGGGCCCGCTTATCGCGACCGGCAGGATTGGCAAAGCGAGCAAGGAGTCCGGCTTCGGCGCGCCATACCGGCCGCTCACCGATCGCTGCGATCGTAGTCATCACCAGCTGCCGGCCACGTACAGACTCCTCTCCTTCGGCAAGACTCGTTTGCAAGGTCAGCGGTGCAGCAATATCGATCGGTTCCTCGATCGTGATCGTATTTCGCAAATGGACGATCCCGGTCGGATTCAGAGGAAACTGTGGCGCGGTGAACATGGCCAGGTGTAACGGCGCAGCCAGGATTTGTGGATAGGTCGGCGGCAACACATTGTCGTGGCGGTGCCCCACGAGTCGGGCAAAGCGCCTGATGTGTCCGACGTTCGCTTCCAGCGGCGATGCGGTCGCATGCAGGACGGGAATGTCGGTGTCGGGCGCAGGATGACGTGGCCGTGTCGACACAGCAGCCTGCAGGTACATCGGCAGAATGGCCGGCAGACGCCGGAAGTGCATCTGCGGCAGCGGGCTTAACTCTTCAATGATTCGACCTTATCGATGTAGCGTTGCATCGCCTCTTCATTGCTTACGCCCTTGAGCCCTGTCCAGGCGTCAAACTTGGCCGCGCCGACAAAATCGAAACCGCCAGGGCGTTCGCCGCTGACGTCACCCGCTGTCGCCTGCTTGTACAACGCGTACATCTCAAGCATGTCGTCGTTGCCCGGTCGACGCGGGAGCGCCTTGGCCGCTACGGTCGCTGCTTCAAACTGTGCCTTTAACTCGTCACTCATCGTATTCCCCCACAATCTTTGCCTGACTCTGCCAATCGAGGCCTGTCACTGTCAACTTCAAAACACACGGTCGATCGAGACAGTTATTTCACCACGGTTGCGGGTCACACTGCTGCCGTAAGCATCGCCTGGCTGCGCGGTAGGCGTACCACCGAGCGCGACTCGCGCCACTACCTCGACCTGCTCATGATCCGACAGCTTGCGGGTCGGGATCATGGCATCAGCATCGGTCAGTACGACAGTCATCGGCAGCTCGGCGACGGTTCGGCGTATGACAGCCAGCGGCGCGCCACCCTCACCCACAGGCCTCGCGAGTATGAATACCGGCGCCTGAGCCGGTAACGTTGCCCGTACCTGTTCGGGAATCGTGATTGCAACTTGCAGGCCGCCCTGCGCGCCCGCCGCTTGCGCCGGCGCAACTTGTGCGGGCGCACCATCGATCGATGCAATTTGTTCGCGCAGTAAACGCGCCATGGCTTCAGGCGGATTCATCGCCAGTAGGGTCCGCCACCGCTGCGTTGCCAATGCGGGGTCGTCCTGTTCGAGCGCCGCGAGACCGCCATACCACAATGCCTTGCGATCATTTGGCGCCATCTGCAAAACGCGCTCGAACAACTGAGCAGGCTCACCCGCCAGGCGGCCGTTGCTGGCCAGTGCCAGCGCCTCGGCATAACCGGTCAGCGCTTCGGCCTGCTCGTCGCCGGACAGTTGCCGGGCGCGCTGGTAGGCGGTGACTGCCTCGTTGTAACGACCCATTACGACATACGACCTGCCGAGCATCATCCAGCCTTCCAAATCGTTAGGCTGGTCGCGCAGGCGTTGCTCCAGCCCGCTGACCATTTGTTCCACTGAAGGTGGCTGGTCGGCCGCAACTGGCACCGCTCGCTGGGCTGACCAGGACGTAAAGGCCAGGTACAAGCCTGCGACACTCAGAGGCGTAACAGCGATGACCACGGCCGCTGTAATCGTCGCCGGCGTGCTCGACTTGCGTAACAACGGGATTACCAGCAACAGGGTGGCCGCAATCACCATCAGCGCGGCAAGGGCAATAAATTCAGGGCTTGCCATCAGTCCGACTCGACCTCGCCCATGCCTCGACGTACGACCCGTACACCGATGACCAGCGCTATCGCGATGACCGCAAAGGGACCAACCCAAAGCAACCAGGTGCGATCGTTGAATGCGGGACGGTAGCGGACAAAGTCGCCGTAACGCTCGACCATGTAGTCCAATATCTCATTGTCGCTACGGCCCGCGATCAGCATCTCGCGCACCTGCTGGCGCAGGTCGTCCGCAAGCGGGGCTGTGGAATCAGCAATCGACTGGTTTTGGCAAACCAGGCAGCGCAACTCGTTGCTCAGTTTTTCGTAGCGCGCCTGCAGTTGCGGATCCGCCATCGGCGGGTCCTGGTCAATCGCCACTACTGCCAGCGGCAGCAGCATCAAGGCTGCCAGCAAAACCCTCATGTGCTGTTGTCTAGCAGTGACTGGATGCGCGGCCGTAGTTCATTCTCCCAGTCCTCGGCGCTCAGCGGACCGATGTGCTTGTAACGCACGATGCCATCGCGGTCTATCAGGAAAGTCTCGGGCGCACCGTAAACACCCCAGTCGATAGACACGCGTCCGTCGGCATCGACAGCGGTGGCCGCATAGGGATCGCCAAGCTCACGCAACCAGCGAAGCGCTGCCTCGCGCTCGTCCTTGTAATTGAGTCCATATATCGGCACCAGGTTCTCGTCGGCAATCGCCAGCAACATGTCGTGTTCCTGGCGGCAACCGACACACCAGGTGGCCCAAACGTTGAACAGACTCACCTGCCCCTGCAATTGCTCGCTCGACAGCGTCTGCTCCGGCACCGACAACCGAGGCAGCTCGAATGCCGGAACGGGCTTGCCGATGAGCGGCGATGGCACTTTCGACGGATCCAGACTGAGGCCGGTCCAGAAGAACACGATCAGGATGGCGAACATAAATGCCGGTATCAACGCACGAAAAATCATGCGCGCGCCACCTCTTCGCGGGCCACTGACGGTTGACGACTGCGTCGATAACGCCGGTCACTGGCAGCCAGTGCGCCACCGACCAGCATAAACAGGCAACCCAA
>JABDKV010000166.1 GCA_013002045.1 Gammaproteobacteria bacterium | reverse complement strand
GGCGGCGGCAACGACGTCGATGCCGAACGGCACCGGCAACTGCATGCAAAGTATAAGCCCGACGACAATGCCCGCGACCGTGCCATTGCCATCGCAAGACGCAACGATCGCAACGCCAATCATGCTGCGGACGCCGTGGTGATTTACGATCTGCACCTGTTCGATGAAGCCGATGCGTTGGCCGGCAGCCAGCCGGCTGGAGATAGCGCAAGTGAATGATCGACGGGATGAGCATACAGATGAAGAACTCGTCCAGGACGACGAGGTCATCGGGCGTGCCTTCCGGCGCTCGGTGGCCGCACTGGCAGTGCTTATTGCGGTCGGCGCGATTGCCTGGGTGTTGCTGACACGACAGGAACAGGTTGTCGAGGTGGAGGAAGCCGAGGCACAGGCCGCGCTCAGCGTCGCTATGGTCAATGAACCGCCCGCGGTGCCCTTCACCGATGTCACCAGCGAGGCTGGTATCGATTTCGTGCATAGCAACGGCGCCTACGGCGAGCGATTGCTGCCCGAGACCATGGGATCGGGCGCCGCCTTTTTCGACTATGACAACGATGGCGACCCCGACCTGTTGCTGGTCAACAGCACAGAATGGCCGTGGCATGGCGATCCCGCGACCACGGCGGCGTTGTACCGCAACGATGGCAATGGCCGGTTCTCCGACGTCACCGCCGGCTCCGGCCTCGATGTGCTGCTATACGGCATGGGGGTCGCTGTAGCCGACTACGACGCCGACGGCTGGCGAGATGTGTATCTCACTGCCGTCGGCGCAAACCGCTTGTTTCGTAATCTCGGTGACGGTCGCTTCGAGGATGTGACTGCGCAGACGGGTGTGGCCGGTGGCGCCGAGGACTGGAGTTCGAGTGCCGCCTTTTTCGACTTTGACAATGACGGTGACCTCGACCTGTTTTCTGCTAACTATGTCGAGTGGTCACGCGAGATCGATTTCGAAGTCGACTATCGCCTGACGGGGGTCGGTAGGGCCTACGGGCCGCCCACCAACTACGCCGGCACCAACTCTAAACTGTTCCGCAACGACGGCGGCATCTTTACTGATGTGTCGGCTGAAGCCGGTGTCGAGGTTAATAACCCGGCGACCGGTCTGCCTATGGGCAAGGGCCTGGCCGTGACCATGCTCGATTACGACGATGACGGTTTTACCGATGTGCTGGTGGCAAACGACACGGTGCAGAATTTCCTGTTTCGCAATCGCGGCGATGGCAGCTTCGAGGAAATCGGTGCGCTGGCCGGCGTCGCCTACGACAACAGCGGCAGCGCCACCGGCGCGATGGGCATCGATGCTGCCTGGTATCTGAATAACGACGACATTGCTGTCGCGATCGGCAACTTTGCCAACGAGATGACCTCGTTCTATGTTGCACCCGAAGGCACGGGCCTGTTCACCGACGAGGCTATCGTCTCCGGTATCGGTCCCGAATCGCGACGCGCACTGAGCTTTGGTGTGTTTTTCTTTGACTACGATCTTGATGGTCGCCTCGATGCGCTGCAGACCAACGGCCATGTCGAAAACGAAATCAACACTGTGCAACCATCGCAGAATTATGAGCAGCCGACGCAACTGTTCTGGAACTGCGGCCTCGACTGCAAGCGGATCTATGTTCCGGTAAGCGACGCGGGTGATCTGCACCAGCCGGTGGTCGGGCGCGGTGCCGCGTACGCCGATATTGACGCGGATGGTGATCTCGATGTGCTGATCACGCAGACCGGTCGCCCAGCGCTGCTGCTGCGCAACGACCAGCAGACCAATCACAACTGGGTTCGCATCCTGTTGCAGCAGGGCGGGCCTAACCGCGACGCTATCGGTGCCGTGGTCGAGGTTGAAACCACCGCCGGTATGCAGCGGCAACGTGTGGTGCCGTCACGTAGCTACCTGTCGCAAGTAGAGCTGCCGCTGACTTTTGGTCTGGGTGAGAGCGAGCAGGTGCAGGCAATCCGGATCGACTGGCCCGACGGCGCCCAGGTTGAAATGCCATTGCCGGTTCTAAACAGCCTTACCGTATACACGCGATCTCCTGATCAACCTGCTGAGTAGCCGCGCCCAACGCCTGATAATCAGTACGTTATGTGTGAACGCAGCCGCGCGTCGCGGTGATTGGGTATGCTGGCGTCATGCTCAGAGCGTCGATAATCGCAACAACGCTGTTTCTGCAGACCTGGTGTGGGTCGGTCATGGCGCAGCAGTGCGCCAGCGGCCAGCTCATGACACACGAGGCGTACCAATACGGGCGCTTCGAAACACGCATGCAGTCGGCCCAGGGAAACGGCATTGTCAGTGCGTTTTTTCTTTACAACATCGATCTCGGCTGCAACTGGCCGGCAGAGAATAACGAGATCGATATTGAGATGACCGGCAACCGCGATGACTCGGTCCAGTTCACGACACACTACCCGGGCCCCTGGAGTGCGACAGAAATTGTGCCGATGGCGTTTAATCCGCACGCCGGATTGCATGACTACGCCATCGAGTGGGAGCCAGGTGTGGTGCGGTGGTTTGTCGACGATGAGCTGGTCTACGTACAGGATGCCGGCTATGTAAGCGGCCTGGTATACCCGATGCGGATCCTGATGAATCACTATGCCGCCGACGCACCCGGTTGGGTGGGCGCCTGGGATGCGGCTGTTCTTCCGACCGAGGTAAGCTATGACTATGTGCGTTACTACGCCTATACGCCGGGTAGCGGTGATGCCGGGACGGATAATAATTTCATGCTGCAGTGGAGCGACGAGTTCGATCAGTTCGATCCATCGCGCTGGCAGATAACCGAGTTCGGCGGATTTGGCGGCAATTTCTGTACATTTATTTCGAATAACATCGACCTGGAAGGCGGTCAGCTGCAGTTGCACATGACCGAACCACCGCAGCAAACGACCAGTGCTGTGTCGTTCAGTGTAGATGTCACTGCACTCGATATGGCCCCGACCGATGTGATCTACCTGAACGGCACATTTAATGACTGGTGTGGCACCTGCAACCCGATGAGTGATGTCGACGGCGACGGCACCTGGGAGTTGAGCCTGATGTTGCCGGCCGGGGAACACGAGTACCTGTACTCCCGCAACGGCTGGAGCGACATCGGCGGTGCGCCACTGGGTAGCGCCTGTGATTACAAACCGTGCGATGAATGGAGCAACTATGGTGTTGCGGTGCCTTACGGTTCCGGCGCTATCGAGACCGAGACTTTTTGCTGGGGTAGTTGTGAGTCGTGTGCAGATGCTGATGAGGACGGTGTTGGAGCAGCTGTCGATAACTGCCAGGATGTTGCGAATTCATCCCAGGTCGATAGCGACAATGACGGGTTCGGCAATCGCTGCGATGGTGATTTGAACAACGACTGTGCTGTGAATTTCGCCGACTTGAGTCTGTTCAAGAATGTCATGTTTAGTGCAGACGCGACAGCAGATCTGGACAGCGACGGCGCGGTGAACTTTGCCGACCTGGTCATACTCAAGAGCCTGTTCTTCGCCGCGCCTGGGCCTAGCGCGTTAGCGAACTGCCCTTAAGCGGACGGCGAATGGTCAACGCAAAGGGCTGATCACGCCGCCGGCGCCGCGTTGCATGACATGGGTGTAAATCATGGTAGTACGCACATCGGCGTGCCCGAGCAACTCCTGCACAGTACGAATGTCGTAGCCATTCTCCAGCAGGTGCGTGGCAAACGAGTGCCGGAATGTATGGCAGCTGGCCGGTTTATCAATGCGAGCATCGCGCACCGCTACTTTGACGGCGCGTTGTAGCGAACTCGGATGGATGTGATGCCGCGAGACCACGCCGCTGCGTGGGTCCCGACTGCGCCGCGGCGACGGGAAGACATACTGCCAGCTCCACGACCGAGCCGCATTAGGATATTTGCGTGCCAGTGCGTGTGGCAGCTGTACCGCGCCGAAGCCATCGCCCAGGTCAGTCGAGTGCAAAGTACGAGCATGCTCAAGCTGCTGCCGCAGTAAGTGCTCCAGCGTATCGGGCAGAACTGTAACGCGATCCTTGCCACCTTTGGCGCCGCGTACGATGACCTGCCGATAGTCGAATTGCAGGTCTTTCACTCGCAGCCGCAGCGCCTCAAGCAAACGCAGCCCGGATCCATAAAGCAAACTGGCGACAAGCGCATTGGTGCCGCGCATGTGCCCCAGAACAGCTTTGACTTCCGCTCGGGTCAAAACCGTCGGCACCCGCTTTGGACGACGGGCCCGTACCATTTCGGTTAGCCACGGTACGTCGATCTTCAGTACATGTCGGTAAAGAAAAAGCAGTGCGCTTAGCGCCTGGTTCTGCGTCGAAGCCGAAACTTTGTGCTCATTGGCAAGACTGGAGAGAAAGCTTTCAAGCTCCGGCGCCCCCAGCTGAGCAGGATGTCGTCGCCCATGAAAATGGATGTAGCGACGAATCCAGTGAATGTAAGTTTTCTCGGTGCGGTAGCTGTAGTAGCGAGCCCTTATAGTGCGACGCACAACCTCAAGCAATTTTGGCTTCGCATCCATGCAGCCTTTGCCTCATTGACCAAGTCAGCCTTTCTCCACTGTCACCTCGTGTTATACGTGGGCTCCGCCACCACCGCCATCCGAAAAACCGGCATTTTCATGTATTATTTGACAGTGATTTTCCTACCCAATAATAGTTAGGCGGCAAATAGCCCAGATTCTCCTCTAGCCTTGTCGCAGAGGCCGCCGTCATTCTGGCGGCATGAAGGTCAGGGCGATCCTCCGAATGTTGCGAGAAGACGGTTGGTACCTGGCGCGAACGC
>JABDKV010000155.1 GCA_013002045.1 Gammaproteobacteria bacterium | reverse complement strand
CGCGTCGTCGATGTTGCCCAGGCCTTTCGCAACGGTGCCGACTACATCGTCATGGGTAGGCCGATACGCGATGCGCGCGACCCACGGGCAGCGGCGCAAGCCATTCAGCAAACCATCGCTGACGTATTTGCATGAGCCGGTCGCTGGAAAACGACCGCCTGATCCGCGCATTACGACGCCAGCCAGTCGACCGCACGCCGGTATGGGTTATGCGCCAGGCTGGCCGTTACCTGCCCGAGTATCGCGCCGTTCGGGCGCAGGCCGGTGACTTCCTGACATTGTGCAAGTCGCCCGAGATGGCGACCGAGGTCACGCTGCAACCGCTGCGCCGTTACCCGCAACTCGATGCCGCCATAGTATTTTCGGACATCCTGACGATACCCGACGCGATGGGCCGCGGCCTGTATTTTGCCGAGGGCGAAGGTCCGAAGTTCCGCAACCCGGTACGTAGCCGACACGACATACGCGAGATCAGGGTACCCGATCCCCAGCGCGACCTCGGTTACGTACTCGATGCGGTGGCGGGGGTACGGGAGAAGCTCGGCAACACCATGCCATTGCTGGGTTTTGCCGGCAGCCCCTGGACCGTTGCCACTTATATGGTCGAAGGCGGTTCGAGCAAGACCTTCTCGGAAATACGCGGCCTGCTTTACCGCGAGCCGCAGGTGCTGCACGAGTTACTGGAATTGCTGACGCAAGCCACCTGTCTCTACCTTGCCGCCCAGGCCGAAGCCGGAGCCGATGCGCTAATGGTGTTCGACACCTGGGGTGGGACGCTTACGCCTGCTGCGTATCGCGAATTCTCGCTGCAATACATGCAGATGATCGTCACCTCTTTGCGCGCGCAAACAGACAAACCTGTCGTGCTGTTCACCAAGGGCGGCGGTGCCTGGCTGGAAGCGATGGCCGCTACCGGCGCCACCGCGCTGGGCCTGGACTGGACCACCGATCTCAGTGACGCCCGCCAGCGGGTCGGCGATCGGGTCGCGCTGCAAGGCAATCTCGACCCCTGCGTGCTGTATTCGACACCCAAACAAATACGCGCAGCCGTGCAGCAAACGCTACAGTCTTTCGGTCACGGTAACGGCCATGTATTTAATCTCGGGCATGGCATCCACCCCGGCGTCGACCCGGCCAACATGAAAGCGCTGCTCGAAGCGGTACACGAGCTGAGCCCCGCCTTCCACGACTGATCATGCAACCGGGCTTGCGCGAACAGGAACAACAGCGCCGACTGCGACGCATGAAAATGCTCGCGACCGGACTGCTGGTGCTCATGGCAGTCGTGTTCGTGCTGGCGCACCTGGGTTACGATCAGTACCCGCTGCTCGGTTATGTCCGCGCCTTCGCCGAGGCTGCCATGATCGGGGCACTGGCTGACTGGTTCGCCGTGACTGCGCTGTTCCGTCACCCGCTCGGTATCCCCATCCCGCATACGGCAATCATCCCACGACAAAAAGAGCGTATCGGTGAAAGCCTGGCCAATTTTGTGCGCGACAATTTCCTCACGCCCGAGGCGCTGCGACCCCGACTCGAAGGCACCGATTTCGCTGCCACCATCGGTGCCTGGATAAGTCAGCCGGAGAATGCGAAAAAAGTGACCCACGACGTGGCCGGTATTCTCAACTGGCTACTGCAAACGGTGGATAGCGATGCGTTACGCGACCTGGTACGCCGCAACCTGCACCGCAGCCTGCGTGAGGTAACGGTCGCGCCGCTGATCGGGCGCGTGCTCGACCTGTTGGTGCGCTCCGACCATCACCAGCAATTGATGGATGCAGCGGTCGGAGCCGCACGCCAGACCCTGGAAGATAACCGCTTCGCGATACGCATGAAGATTCGCACCGAGAGTCCCTGGTGGATTCCCAAATTTGTCGACGAGGAAATCTACGACAAGATCGTCAGCGAAATGGAAGGTGCGCTCAATCGGATCGGTACCGACGAAAACCATTCAGCGCGCATGCAGTTCAATGAGAAAGTACAGGCTTTCATCGAGCGGCTGCGGCACGATCCTGAACTGATCGAACGTGGCGAGGAGCTCAAAGACGAGCTGCTCGATCACCCGGCGGTGCAACGCTATCTTGCCGACGTCTGGCTGCACCTGTCGGCGTACCTGCGTGACCAGACCGGTGACCCCGACAGCCAGTTCCTGCAACGCATCTCCAATGCACTGGTGCGACTCGGTGAAACGGTAAGCGAAGATCCGCAGCTGAGTGCCGAGATCAATCGCTGGACCACCGACGCATTGCAATACCTGGTCAGCCAGTACCGTACCAGTATCGCCAATGTGATTACCGAGACGGTGCGTGGCTGGGACCCCGAACTGACGGCCCGCCGGGTCGAGCTGCAGGTCGGTCGCGACCTGCAATTTATCCGCATCAACGGAACGCTGGTCGGTGGGCTGGCAGGCCTGACGATCTACAGCCTGATTCAGTTGTTCTGATCGCCGGCGTCCGCTGGCAGCGTGAACTGAAAAATCAGGTAGGCAGCAATCGCCGCCAGTATCGAACCGGTGACGATACCGAGCCGGTCCCCGGCGAAATAATCCCCACTGCCATGCTCGAATGCGAGACCGGCAATGAACAGGCTCATGGTGAAACCAATGCCACAGGCGAACGAGACGCCCATCAGGCGCGGCCAGGTGACCCCCTCGGGCAGCCGCACCAGACCGGTAAATACGCCGGCACCAACAAACAACAGGATGCCAATCGGCTTACCGAGAGTCAGGCCGGCAATGACACCGAGGGTGACCGGGTGGACCAGGTCAGCAACACTCATCCCGGCAAACGACAGGCCAGCGTTGGCGAACGCGAATAGCGGCAGGATGGCATAGGCCACCGGACCGTGCAGATCGTGTTCGAGACGTTTCAATGGCGACTTGCCCCTGTCATCGCGCATCGGGATACAAAGTGCCAGCAACACGCCAGCCAGGGTGGCGTGCACACCGGACTTGAGCACAGCGGTCCATAGTACGACCCCGACCAGCAGATAGGCTGATATGCGGGTGACACCGGCACGATTCATGCCGATGGCAACGGCAAGCGCGCCGGCGGCAACCAGCAGCGCCGTGTTCGACAGATCCCCGGAATAGAACAACGCGATAATAACGATAGCGGCCAGGTCATCGAAGATAGCCAGCGTCATCAGGAATATTTTCAGTGCGATTGGCACGCGCCGGCCGAAGACCGACAACAGCCCAAGAGCAAAGGCGATGTCGGTGGCCACCGGTATCGCCCAGCCATCGAGTGCGACCGGGTCACCCAGGTTCAGCGCGACGTAAATGGCTGCCGGTACCACCATGCCACCCAGTGCACCGAGTCCCGGCAGGACGATGCGATCGGGCGAGCTTAGCTCGCCCTCGACTATCTCGCGCTTGATCTCCAGGCCGATGAGAAAAAAGAACACCGCCATGAGTCCGTCGTTAATCCACAACAGCAACGGCTTGTCGATCTCGAGCGCACCGACCGTCACGGCCACGGTGGTATCGAGCAGCGCGGCATACAGGCCGGACAAAGGCGAATTGGCGGCCATCATTGCCAGCACCGTCGCCGCCATCAGCAAGGCGCCACCTGC
>JABDKV010000141.1 GCA_013002045.1 Gammaproteobacteria bacterium | reverse complement strand
TGCGCACCACCATCATGAAAAGCCGACCAGATCAGGTCGGGATCGTCGTTTTGCTCGGTTACCTTCGCCAGCCACGCCTTGCGCTCTTCGCCCAGCAGCGTGTGTCCCGCGATTGTAAATCCACCGCGGGTGGGCACTATGCTGCGAATTTCATCCCACCAACTCTGACTAATGTCGACATTGCCACCGATCGCTGTCAACCAACGTGCGTTCTCCGGCGGCTGCTTATCGTCGGCCGGATAACGTATTAGTAGTCCGCGGGTCGATTGGTCGAGCGTTGTGCCGTTGGAGACTCCACCGACCAGGTAACTGCCATCCGGCGCCTGCGCTGCGGCGTAAAGTCGATCCACGTTGGCACTGGCCCAGACCTGGGACCAGTAGACAGTGCCATCAGGAAGCAATCGCAATGTATAGGCGTTTTGCCCGGCGATCACCGGACCGACTGGCGTGAAGTCGGTCTCGCCGACCAACATCAACCCGCCATCTGCTGTACCGGTAAAACCCAGGACCTCTTCGTCCAGTTCGGCCTGCCCGTACAGCCATGCCCAACCTGGCGTGCCATCCAGACCGATTTGCATCGCATAGGGTGCAAAGTCCAGCTCCGGAGCGGCAGTCAGGAATTCGCCACCGACCAGGACACCGCCGGCCACGGGATAAAGAAACAAATCCTGCGGCTGCCCTTCGTCAAACGCGTACTCTTTTGACCAGACCAGGCCGCCGGTCGCGTCGAATCGCGCCAGCCACAACTTGGTACCTACTTTGCCGCCAAGCACGTAACCGCCATCTGCGAGCTGCCGGATCGTTAGTGGCTTGTAGTCGCCCTCCAGCCGTCGTTGCCACTCACGGTTGCCCTGGAAATCGGTCTTTAATATCACACCGAACTGCAGGTCATCACCGACCGCAATCGCACCGCCGTCGCTGGTTGGAGCTACGTCGTTGGTGCGTATCTCCGGTTCGTAATAGGCCCTGGACCAGCGCAATGCATCGCCGGCGACATTACCGCCCGCACTTCGCACTGGCTGGGTTGAGAAGGGGAACTCGTTTTGCGAGGTAAAGAAAATTTCGGGCTCGGGCTCGATGATGACAAAGCTGTACTCAGCCAGGTTGGCGAATAACAGCTGGGGAACGACATCGACGTATAAGTTAGGTGTGCCCGAGATCTCCCACCATGGGTCGGCGATGGGTAGTACATGCAAGTTCACATCGCCCTTGGCGGTGACAATCACATTCGTCCCGGCGACCGGCAGGAAGCCACCGTAGGTCACGTCAGTCTCGAGCTTGAGCTTGGCTCCACCGTACAGCGTGAGATCCGCCTCGGTATCGTCAGTCAGTTCTGGCGGACTGATCTGAATATCGGCCTGGCCCTGCTGCGCGAACGTACTCGGCGGCCCCTCCCCGTCCCACTCGATGCCATAGAGGACCTCGGCGGTGGTGCTCAGACCCGCCTTGGCGCCGGCACGGATAAAGCCGGTTGTCCCGACGAAGACTTCTGCATCAATAGCAATATTCACGGTGCCGACCTGCGCAATGTTGAGCTGGAAATTCGCGACCGGGAATTCCCCCATGAAAAGCGGGTCTTCGGGGAGATCGTAGTCGAACTCAGCACTGATCTCGCCGGTAAACGAGATACGGCTGGTGCTGCTTATCGACAGGCTCTGTAGTTCGAACTGCTCGAAGAAGATCGTTGCATCGATATCGAATGGCGCAATAGTCAGTACACCGTTGATCTCGACACCGTCGACCAACGTCATCCTGAACGCATGATCGCCACCGTTTCCAGCACTGCAGTTGCCGGTGGCCATGCCCGCGTCATTGGTTTGGTCGCCGTCGCTGTCGTAACCCTCTTCGCTTATCTCGCAGGTGTGCTCAGGATCACCCTCCACCGGGGGTGTCACCGTAAAAGTGAAATTGGCACCGATGTCAGCCGGGTCGACGGCTCCGGCAAACCGGTCAGATTCGGTCGTCAGGATAATCTCGCCGGGATTATCTGTGCGGCTCAGGACCGGGCCCATGTGACCAGTAGGTAGTATCGGCGTCTGTGGAATCACGATGACGTCGCCCACCTGCAGCGCGAGCAGTTGCGGCGTCGTCGGCGCAAAGCGCAATCCGAATTCTTCCCCGGTGGGCGGCAGTAGCTCGACCAGAGCTGCAACCGAAGCCGCATCAAGCTCTACGGTTTCCGCGATGGCGGGCGTAGAGATCTGAGAAAGTACTAAAGCCGGAGCCAGCAAAGCTCTAAGTAATTTCATAGGCGCCCCTGATTTTTTCGCAAGTGTTTCTCAACACCTACTCTTCTTCGTGCCTTCAGTTCAGTATAGACGAGCCTGCTGCAGTTGGAATTGCCGGCTAATTTTACATAACAGCACCACAAGGGGTCACAAGGGGTCGGACCACTTTTAACCCCAGCAGCAATAGGGCCGCTACGCTTACATCCCCGGTTTAGTGCCTTAAATCTTGTTTTCCAGGCTAAAAATGCGATCTAAGCATGCCGAGCCAATACAGGTGATTCGCTTTTTCGGCTTACTTCGCCTTTCTCTCGGCGACATTGGCAGCGATTAGCTCAAGCGCGGCGGCTGCCGCCAATGCAAATCACGTATCCAAGCGGCTACTGCCGGCACACCTATATGCACCGAACAGATGTTTATGCATGCTCTCGCCCTTGCGG
>JABDKV010000124.1 GCA_013002045.1 Gammaproteobacteria bacterium | reverse complement strand
GGGGTCGGCCCGGTAGTCGCACAAATGGTCAAGGACGAACTTGGCTACAAGTACCACTACGCGGTCGCTGACTATCTGCAACGCTCGGCACGGCATCTCGCCTCAAAAGTCGACGTCGACCAGGCCTACGCAGTGGGCAAAGCGGCGGTAGAACTGGCGGTGCGTGGCGAAAACGCCATTATGCCGATCATCACCCGCGTCTCAGACAAACCGTACCGCTGGAAAATCGGCACCGCCAAGCTGGCAGCTGTCGCTAATCGCGAAAAGAAAATGCCACGCAGCTATATCACCAGGGACGGCTTTGGTATCACCGCCAAGGCGCGCCGCTACCTGGCGCCGCTGATCCGCGGCGAGTCACCCCCGCCGTACAAGGACGGCCTGCCAAAGTACGTCACGCTGAAGAACATTTCCGTCAAAAAGAAGCTCAAAACCACCTTCGAAATCTGAGCTGCCTCACCGCCGGCGCCCCGTAGGATCGGCTTCAGCCGCTCCTACATGGTCACGACGTTGGAAAGAATCGCGGCTGAAGCCGCTCCTACGGCGGCTGCGCCGCCCCAATCTCGCGATGGGCCGACACTAACCAAGCCCCAATCTCGCGAGGGTCCCCGCCCCCACCGCCCCGTTCGACGCGTCGTGGACGACAAGCGAAGCAGGACGCCCGAGCGAGTCGTCCCCGATCCTCGCAGGCCATGGATGGCCTGCGAGGTTTAGCGTCGAACGGGGCGGTGGGGGTGGGGACCCAGTCACGTCTGTGCGTTGTCCCCGGCGAGGCCCCTGATCGCAGGCAAAAAGAAACCCGCCGGAGCGGGCTTCTTCAGCAAGGCACGGCCGCCTGGATCAGGCAACAAGCGGCGCGATCACCAACGATACGATAGCCATCACGTTGATCAGGATGTTCATCGATGGTCCCGAGGTGTCCTTGAACGGATCACCAACGGTATCGCCGACGACCGCAGCTTTATGCGTATCCGAGCCTTTGCCGCCGAGATTGCCTTTCTCGATGTATTTCTTGGCGTTATCCCAGGCACCACCGGCGTTCGCCATGAACAGCGCCATCAGGACGCAACCGAGTAACGCGCCACCGAGCATGCCACCCAGCGCTTCGCCACCCAGCGTCAGGCCAACCACTACCGGCGAGCCCACTGCGAGTACCCCGGGCAGTATCATGCGTTTGAGCGCCGCGGTCGTCGCGATATCGACACAGCGGACTGTATCAGGCTCAGCCGTACCTTCGAGCAGACCGGGGATCTCTTTGAACTGGCGTCGGATCTCGCGAATCATGTCAAAGGCCGCATCACCGACTGCGGTCATCGTAATCGAGCTTACGAGGAACGGGAATATGCCGCCCAGGAAGACACCGATCAGTACGGTTGGGTTCGATAATTCCAGCGAAAAGTCGGGGTTCTGCGAGGAGACGACTTCGATGTAGGCGGTGATGATGGCCAGTGCCGCCAGCGCGGCTGCACCGATGGCGAAGCCCTTGCCGATTGCAGCCGTCGTATTGCCGACTTCGTCGAGCGAATCGGTAATACGGCGCGTGTCCTCGCCCATACCGGCCATCTCGGCTATACCGCCGGCATTGTCGGCAACAGGGCCATATGCATCGATTGCCATGGTGATTCCGACCGTGGCCAGCATACCGACAGCCGCGATACCGACACCGTACAGACCGGCAAACATGTTACCGAAGTAGATGATTGCGCAAATGGTCAGCAACGGGACCGTGACTGACTGCATGCCGGTCGCCAGGCCACTGATCATGACGGTCGCCGGACCGGTCTCGCCGGACTTGGCAATCTTGCGTACCGGCGCGCCACCGGTGTAGTACTCGGTGATCAGGCCGATGACGATGCCGCCGACGGCCCCGGCAAGTACGCAATTCCAGATACCGCTTTGCAGCCCCTGGCTGGCGACGACGAACCAGGCGGCGATAATAAATATCACTGCGGAGCCGAAGGTGCCCATACGCAAGGCCACTTCGGGTTTGCTGCCCGACGCAAGTCGGACGATCAGGATGCCGAGCAACGAACAGACCAGCCCGACTGACGACAGCAGCAATGGCAACGACATCAGGCCGCTGCGGCCACCAAGCTCGGCTGCGCCGGCCATGGTCGAGGCGATTGCGATCGTTGCGATCATCGAACCACAGTAGGACTCGAAGATATCCGATCCCATGCCAGCGACGTCACCCACGTTGTCACCGACATTATCGGCGATAACACCGGGGTTACGCGGATCGTCTTCAGGAATCCCGGCTTCGATCTTGCCGACCAGGTCGGCGCCGACGTCGGCACTCTTGGTGAAAATACCGCCACCAACACGCGAAAACAGGGCAACTGTCGATGCACCCATACCGAAGCCATGCAGGTGATGCGCCGTGTCGAGCCCCTCGGCACTACCGATAAACCAGATGTACAACCCACCAAGGCCCAGCAGGCCCATCGAGGCCACCGTCAGACCCATGATCGAGCCACCGAAGAACGCCACACTCAGCGCCGTTGCGGCGCCCTCGTTGTGGGCGGCGACTGTGGTGCGGACATTAGCCCGGGTGGCTGTATACATGCCAATACCACCGGCGACAGATGAGCACAGCGCACCGACCAGGAACGCCGCGGCCGTATGGCTGCCCAACGCCGGGGTAAAGTAGATAATCGTCGCCACAACCAGCGTGAATGCCCACAGCAGGTAGTACTCGCGGCGGATGAAGGTCATCGCGCCCTGGTGGATCTGCTCCGCGATGTCGGCGACTTTGCCTTCGCCAGCGGGATAGCGCTTGACCATGACATAGATCAGCAGTGCTGAAACCAGGCCGATGATCCCCATGATCACCGGGATATAGCTGGTGTCCATTGTTGTTTCTCTCCAAAACGTAGTTGTCGCGCAGCAAAAACCGGCAGACCCGGGTCCACCGGCAGGCGCTGACGCAATGAAAATGGCGGGCCTGACCGATCCCTACTGCCCGGTCAGAACGCGATGGCGCGGTATTCTACGTGAAAAACGACCGATTGAAAGCGTATTCAGGCTGCACGGCTGACCGCCAGAGGGCGCGGTCGTCCTATCGCATAGCCCTGGACAAAGTCCACACCCATCCCACGAACGGCCTCCAGGGCCTGGCGATCTTCGACCTGCTCGGCCACGACCCGGATATCCAGTGAGCGGGCCAGCCTGATCATCGCACCGACCATGGCACGACTGACGGAATCGTCGTGCAGTTTGCGTACGAACGAGCCATGAATCTTGATGAAGTCCATCGACAGGTCGCGCAGGTTGGCCAGCGAGCCGACACCACTACCGAAATCATCGAGGGCGAAGCGACAACCCATCCCATGCAGCACCTCGATGAAGCGCCGGGCGTGGCCAATATTGGTGCTGACCGAGGACTCGGTCAGTTCGAAGCAGACCCGGTCGGGTATGACTCCCGTCATATCGAGGCACTCAACCACGTATTCGAGAAACTGACCGTCGCCAATCGTCTGTCCGGAAAGATTTATCGTCAGGCTGCGATTGTCAGGCAGTCGCAGGCCGCCGCTGGCCAGCGCTGCGAAGGCGGTCTTTACGACCCAGCGATCAATACGCGGCATCAGCTGATAGCGTTCGGCAGCCGTAATGAAATCACCCGGCTCAATCAGGTTGTTGTTCTCGTCGAGCATGCGGACCAGAACTTCGCATGCCGGCCCATCCGGGACGTTGCCATCGACTGACACGATCGGCTGCACACTAAGTTCGAACCGGTCGTCTTTAAGTGCCTGTTGCAGGCGCTGCAACCACGCAATCTCGCCCTTGTGCCGCGCTACCGATTCATCGCGTGCCGAATAAACATGGACACGGGTGCGACCCTGCTTGGCGATATAGCAGGCCGAATCGGCAGCCGACAACACATCGGCGACGCTGCCGCTCTCACTGGTGATCTCCAGCAGCCCGATGCTGACGCCGATCTGGAAAATACGATCACGCCAGACAAAGCGGTAATCCTCGACTGCCTGGCAGACATCGTCGGCGATCTGGCGTGCCTTCTCCAGTGGGCAGCCCTTAAGAAGCATGCCGAACTCGTCGCCACCGAGACGTGCCACGGTATCGGAATCACGTACTTTTTCGCGTATCAGCCCGGACACCTCGCGCAGCATTTTGTCACCGGCCATATGCCCGCAGGTGTCGTTGACCGCTTTGAAACGATCGAGATCCATATAACAGAGGACATGCTGTTGGGCATCACCACGCGTCCTGACCAGAGCTTCTTCCAGCCGGCGCTCGAATTCGCGCTTGTTGATCAGGCCCGTCAGCGCATCGTGACTGGCCTGGTAGGTCATCTGCCGCGCCAGCCCGCGCAGCTCGGTGACATCGTGCAAGACGATGACGGTGCCTTGTACTTCATGATCGTCGAGGATTGGTGACACGCTCAATTCGATCGAGTATTCCTCGCCAGCGGCGAGCATCATTGCCCGACGACCAAGATTGACCCGGCGTTTTTGTGCCAGGCTCTGCTCCACCGGGTCACGCAACGGCTTACGATCGGATTCGTCCACCAGACTGACAATGTCGACCAGTGCCCTGCCACGTGCGTCACCCAGCGGCTCGCCGAGCAACTTCTCCGCCGCATTGTTCATATAGTCGATCTTGCCTTGCGCGTCGGTCGTGATGACGCCATCCGCAATCGAGTGCAGCGTCGTCGATGCACGATCTCGTTCACGCGACAATTTTTCCAGACGCTCTTTGCGGTCGGTTATGTCGTAGGCGGCAAACACCAGCGCCGGGCGGTCGTCGTAATCGATCAACCGCGTAGTTGCCTCGACCCAGATGGCATCACCGTCACGATTGACCATGCGCAGTTCAACCGGGGCTTCCGGCGGCGCACCGCCGAGGGAGCTACGCAACATACGGGCGGCACGCTCGCGATCATCGGCGTGAAACAGTTCGATCATCGGTTTTCCAACCAGGTCGTCCTGGCGCATGCCGCGTAACGCGGCGGCACGGGGATTGGCGTAAATGACATGGTCACGCAGGACCAGGACGGCCTCATGCACACCATCGGCGAGATCACGGAACAGGTTCTCGCGTTCATCGTCGGCATGGTCATCTGCGGCAAGCGAATCAAACATGTCGTTGACACGACGCTGCAGGCGCGAGATGGCGTCGTCGCGCTCGCCTTCGGTTACCCGCTGACTAAATTCACGATGTATTGCGATGTTGTCGAGTTCGGCATTGAGGCGGTCGAGACGGGCGACGTAACGTCGTCGCGTCAGGAACCAGGTCACGGCCAGCGCAACCAGTCCACCCAACACCACAATGACTTCGATCAGTGACAACGCTCAAACCTCGCGATAAATATCTCCACCGCTGGAGCGGAACTCCTCCGCTTTCTCGGCCATACCATCGGACAATGCCCGCTCAGCATCGGTGATGCTTTTTTCAGCGGCATAGTCGCGCACTTCCTGGGTGATTTTCATCGAGCAAAAGTGCGGACCACACATCGAGCAAAAGTGCGCTACCTTGTGCGCCTGCTTCGGCAGGGTCTCATCGTGAAACTCGCGCGCTTTCTCCGGATCGAGCCCGAGATTGAACTGGTCTTCCCAGCGAAACTCAAAACGCGCCTTCGATACGGCGTTGTCGCGCACCTGAGCCAGTGGATGCCCCTTCGCCAGGTCAGCGGCATGGGCGGCGATCTTGTAGGTCACGATGCCATCGCGGACGTCGTCGCGATTGGGCAGGCCCAGGTGTTCCTTTGGCGTCACGTAGCACAGCATCGCCGTCCCGTACCAACCGATTTGTGCGGCACCGATAGCTGACGTGATGTGATCGTAACCGGGTGCGATATCAGTGGTCAGCGGGCCCAGAGTATAAAAAGGCGCCTCGTGACAGTCGTCGAGCTCACGCTGCATGTTCTCTCGCACCAGTTGCATAGGAACGTGACCGGGGCCTTCGATCATTACCTGACAATCCTGGTCCCAGGCAATCCGCGTCAACTCACCCAGCGTTTCGAGCTCAGCAAACTGAGCTTCGTCGTTGGCATCGGCGATACTTCCCGGACGCAGTCCGTCGCCAAGCGAGAAAGACACATCGTAGGCACGCATGATCTCGCAAATTTCGTTGAAATGGGTGTAAAGGAAACTCTCTTCGTGATGCGCCAGGCACCATTTGGCCATGATCGACCCGCCACGCGAGACAATCCCGGTGACCCGTTTTGCTGTTAGCGGCACATACGGCAGGCGCACCCCGGCGTGGATGGTGAAGTAATCGACACCCTGCTCCGCCTGCTCCAGTAATGTGTCGCGGAATATTTCCCAGGTCAGTTCCTCGGCGCGGCCATCGACTTTCTCCAGTGCCTGGTAAATCGGCACGGTACCAATCGGTACGGGAGAATTGCGCAGGATCCACTCGCGGGTTTCGTGAATGTGCTTGCCGGTCGACAGGTCCATGACGGTATCGGCGCCCCAGCGTATAGCCCAGACCATCTTTTCGACTTCTTCGGCGATCGAAGAAGTCACTGCCGAATTGCCGATGTTAGCGTTGATCTTGACCAGGAAGTTGCGCCCGATGATCATCGGCTCGATCTCGGGGTGGTTAATGTTGGCCGGCAGAATCGCACGTCCACGCGCGATTTCATCACGCACGAATTCTCCGGTCACGTTGGCTGGCAATACCGCGCCAAAGCTCTCGCCCGGCTGGTGCCGCAACAGACCCGCCTCTTCATAGGCACTGCGCATCTCGTCACGACGCAGGTTCTCGCGGATCGCAACGTATTCCATCTCCGGGGTGACGATGCCACGGCGCGCGTAGTGCATCTGTGTGACACAGTCGCCGGCGGTCGCACGCCGTGGAGCGCGGCGATTGGGAAACCGTATGGTCTCGGTTTCCTCCCGCTGCTCCAGCTCCCGCGTGTAGGCGGCGGAAGCGCGATCCAGGATCCCGGTATCGTCGCGCGCCTCGATCCACGGTTGCCGCAACGGCGCCAGTCCCTTGACCAGATCGATGCTGGCATCGGGATCGGTATACGGCCCCGAAGTATCGTAAATCGTGATCGCCGGGTTCTCAGCCGCAGCAAAAATCGCCGGTGTATCGGCCTGGTGGACCTCGCGCATGGCCACCCGTATGCCCGGTGTCTGGCCTTCGACGAAAACCTTTCGTGAACCCGCCAGCGGCCGACAGGCGTCTTTACTGAGGCGCGTAGCCGCCTCGAGCAGCTCTTTCGAAATAGCAGTCATTAAGTCCCGATCCATTCAACCTGGAATGCGTTATTGCCCGGTGCCGGCGTATATCCCCTTGCCGGTCTTATCTTTAGAACATTCAGCATATTACACAGATATGCAGGAGGCGGCAGCCTTTCACATAACACCAGCTTGTCTCACCCGGTTAAACTACGTAATCTTCCCCGGCGCTCGCTTTCATGGAGACACTACATCATGGACCTCAACCTTGCCCGTGAGCAGATGATCGACCAACAGGTGCGCACCTGGGAGGTCCTCGATCCAGTCGTGCTCGAGGTCATGTCGGACCTGCCACGCGAGCGTTTCGTCCCCGACGGGTACCGCAACCTGGCTTATGCCGATACACCCATCCCGATTGGCCAGGGCCAGACCATGCTCACGCCCAAGGTCGAGGGTCGGCTATTGCAGGCACTTGCCGTCCGACGCGGCGATCGCGCGCTCGAGGTAGGGACCGGGAGTGGTTACACGGCAGCCTGCCTGGCCGCGCTCGGCGCCAGCGTGACCAGTCTTGAGATTTACCCGGAACTGGTCGACAGCGCGCGTGAAACACTGGCTCGTGTTGGAGTGCCCAACGTCGAGCTACTCCAGCAGGATGCTACAACGCTTGAATCGAAGAACCAGTATGACGTCATCGCGGTAACCGGTTCGGTTCCGGTCTACGATCAGCGCTACGCACAGGCACTCAAACCTGGCGGGCGTTTATTTATCGTCGTCGGCCAGGCACCGGTAATGGAGGCCGTGCTGGTGACCCGTGCCGGTGACGACGACTTCATCCGCGAGAGCCTGTTCGAGACCGTCGTCCCGAGTCTCGAAAACGTCATCCGGCCCGCCCCTTTCCGGTTCTGATGGACGCGGCCCTTATCAGCCCTGCCGAGGTGGCCCCGCGACTGGCCCAGGGCGATGTATGCCTGCTCGATGTCCGGGAACCATGGGAACTGGAAACGGCGGCGGTAGACGGAACCCTGGATATCCCAATGGGCGAGGTAGTCGACAATCTCGACCGGATCCGGGCAGCGGCAGCCGATAAGCAACTGGTCGTGATGTGCCGCAGCGGCGCCCGCAGCCAGCAAGTGGCAAACTTTTTGAACGAAAACGGCCTGAGCGGCGTCCTTAACTTGGATGGGGGCATTCTTGCCTGGTCAGAACAGGTCGATCCGACACTTCCGACCTACTGAACGCGACTGTTCCCGACCCGGTTTTGCTGTTATAGTTATATATAACACCAAACCGCCTGAAATTAGCCGAACGACTGGAAAAGCAAAATGAAATCAGCTACTTGCCTTGTCCTGATGGCCATTTACCTGTTTCCCGGCGCCTACGCGGCCGACTTGCTGGATGTCTACGACTCGGCGCTGAACAGTGATCCGCAGCTGCGCGAGGCCGATGCGCTGAGGCTGGCATCGCTGGAGACCCGTCCGCAGGCAAGAGCCGGCCTGCTCCCCCAGGTTGCGCTGTTCGCCACCGAGACCGACCAGGGCCAGGATGGTCTGAGTTCGCAGTTCGGGCAGGATGGCTTTATCGACACGCTGATTGATAGCGATACTGACCAGACTTTTTACGGTCTGTCGGTAACCCAGCCGCTGTTTCGCTGGGACCAGTGGCTAAGCCTCAAGCAAGCCGACAAAGTTGTCGCCCAGGCCGATGTCGACTATGCCGTGGTCAAGCAGGAGCTGATCGTGCGCGTCGCGGTAGGCTATTTCGATGTCCTTGCAGCCCGCGATGATGTCGAAGCCGCGGCGGCCAACAAAGAAGCCATTGCCCGTCAGCTGGAGCAGGCTGAGACCCGTTTTGAAGTCGGGCTGATCGCCATCACCGACGTCGAAGAATCGCGTGCCGCCTACGACCAGGCTATCGCAACCGAGATCCAGGCAAAACGGTTGCTGGCGACGGCGCGGGAAAACCTGCGTGAGTTGACCGGCTCTTACGTCGAATCACTGGAAGGACTGGAAGCCGGACTGGCTCTGTCCGCCCCAGTACCGGCTGACGACGAGGCCTGGGTCAACACGGCAATGGAGAATAATCTGTCACTGCTGTCCACGCGTCTCGATGTGGAAATCGCTAAAGATACGATCAACGTCGAACGCGCGGGCCACTTTCCGACACTGGACCTGGTAGTTCGACGCAACGAATTCGATTCGAAAAGTGACCAGCAACTGCGCTTTCCACCGGCACCGGGCGCCATTGATTCACCGACACGCAGTGACTTCTCGACCGGTGCGGTTGAGTTACAGTTCAACCTGCCTATCTATAGCGGTGGTAGCACTTCTTCACGGGTACGCGAGTCAGTCTATCGACACCGCGCCGCACGCGAACGCCTGGAACGCGTCGCACGTGAAACCGAACGCGAAATCCGTGATGCTTACCTTGGTGTGTTGTCCGATGTCGCTACCATACGGGCACTGGAGCAGGCCCTGTCCTCATCGGAAACGGCATTGCGGGCAACCGAAGCGGGCTTCGATGTAGGTACGCGAACCAGTGTCGACGTGCTCAATGCGCGACGCAACCTGCTCAATGCGCGCACCAATCTTGCGCGCAGCCGCTATGACTACGTCATCAATATGCTACGCCTGAAACGCGCCGCCGGGACGTTGTCTCTCGACGACCTGCGCGAGGTCAATGGCTGGCTTGACTGAGTGTCGAAGCCGGCGCCCGGGGACTGAGCTGAATCAACGGGTCGATCAGCGCCAGCAGGCGATCCAGCGCACCGCGATTTTGTAACACTACCTCGCGGCCCTTCTCGCCGATACCTGCGGCCAGCTCGCGGTCTGCCAGCAGATGCCCGGCTTGTTCAGCCAGGTCATCGGCATTCTCGATGCGCAGTGCAGCCCCCTGCTCGATGAAAAGCTCGGCGATGTCTTCCGCATTAAACGTATGCGGCCCCGTCAGAATGGGTTTACCCAGAACGGCCGGTTCCAGCAGGTTGTGTCCCCCGATAGGCACCAGGCTGCCACCGACAAAGGCGACGTCGGCCGCCGCATACATCGACACCAGTTCGCCGAGCGTGTCGATCAGGAACACGTCCGTTTCCGCCGAACACTGACGGCCACTGCTGCGCGTCACCAGCGAGAAACCCTCGCCACGAACCAGCTCTGCAACGCCGGCAAAACGTTCCGGGTGGCGCGGAACCAGCATTAGCAACACATCAGGAAACTGCTCCTGCAGTCGCCGGTGCGCCCGTAGTACCTGCAGCTCCTCGCCGTCGTGGGTACTACCGGCCACCCAGACCGGCCTGTCTGCCGCGTGCTGCGCACGTAACGCTTCGCCAGTTTCGCGAATGCCCGTCACCGGTTCCATATCAAACTTGATATTGCCAGTGGTGTGGGTACGCGCCGGGTTTGCCCCCAGGCTGCGAAAGCGTTCGGCGTCGTTATCACTTTGCGCAGCGATTACGATTCCGTGTGACAGGGCTTCACGAAACAACCCGACAAAGCGCCGGTATGTTGCTACCGAGCGCGGCGAGATACGCGCGCTGGCCAGCACCAGCGGTACTTCGCGCCTGCCACACTCGTGATAAAGATTTGGCCACAGCTCTGTTTCGACAATGATCGCAAGGCACGGTGACAGCCGATCAAAAAACCGCCTGACCGCCCCGGGCAGGTCGTACGGTGCGTAGACATGGGTGACATCATCACCGAACAGGTCCTGCACCCGTTGGGCGCCGGTTGGCGTGACGGTGGTAATGACGACTGGCAACTCCGGGTAGCGGCGTCGTAAGCCGCGTACCAGGCCACTGGCGGCCTGCACTTCTCCTACCGAAACCGCATGCACCCACAGACAGGTATCGAGACGATTGCGGGAAAAGCCAAATCGCTCACCGAAGCGGTCCAGATAAGCCGGATTGCGAATTCCGCGAATCAGCAGGAAGCCGGCGACGAACGGCGCCAGCAGGTACGACAACACCACATAGGCGAGTCGTGTCACGACGGATCGAGCGAACGAATTCGCTCTATTATCGAACTGGTTGAGCGACCCGACTTGAAACTGAGCACCTCGACGTGGCCACCGTTGTCGCGCACGCAATCGGCGCCGGCGATGTCTTCGGGTCGATAGTCGCCACCTTTGACCAGCACATCGGGCAGCACTGCACAGATAAGTCGTTGCGGTGTGTCTTCGCTGAAGGGCACGACCCAGTCGACGGCCGCGAGGCCGGCCAGCAATGACATCCGATCGGTCAGTGGTACGACCGGGCGATCGCTGCCCTTGAGACGGCTGACCGAGTCATCGTCATTGACCGCGACGACCAGCCGGTTGCCCAGTGACTTGGCTTCTTCGAGGTAGCTGACGTGACCGGCATGCAGGATATCGAAACAGCCGTTGGTCATGACGACCCGTTCGCCGCGGGCCTGGGACTCACGCACGAACTCGATTAATTGCGATTCGCTCAGCAGGCCGCGACCGCCGATGCCGCGCCGATGCAACTCCAGTCGCAATTCGGAGCGACTGACCGTCGCCACACCGAGTTTGCGCACTACCAGCCCCGCCGCCAGGTTTGCCAGGGCCGCAGCCTGCGCCGGGCTTTCGCCCGCGGCGATGCTGGCCGCCAGCGTGGCGATAACAGTATCGCCCGCGCCGGTAACGTCGTAGACCTCGCGACTTTCAGCCGGCAGGTGCAAAGGCTCGCCACCGGCGTCGATCAGTGTCATGCCGCGCTCGCCACGGGTAATGAGCAGGTTGTCGATGTCCAGAGCTTCGCGCAGAACCCGTCCGCGCTCCACCAGTTCGGCGTCGCTGCTGCTGCTGCCGGCAACCGCTTCGAACTCCCCCAGGTTTGGCGTCAGCAGCGTAGCGCCGCGATAGCGTTCGAAATCGCGACCCTTGGGATCGACCAGCACCGCTACCCCGGCGGCACGCGCGGCGGCGATCAGCGAGCGCGGATCACGCAAGGTGCCTTTGCCGTAATCGGACAGCACCAGCACATCGAGTTCGGCTAACCTGCCCTGCAATGCCGCACCCGGAAACGAATCGGCATCGAAGCTCTGCTCGAGATCGAGCCGAATCAATTGCTGGTTGCGACTCAGTACGCGCAACTTGGTAATGGTGGGCGCTTCGCCGTGGCCGAAATGACATTCGACCCGGCCTTGCAGCAGCGCCGCAAGCTGTTGCCCCGACTCATCGCGACCGGTAATACCGAACAGGGCCGGGCGTACACCCAGCGCTGCAAGATTGAGCGCAACATTGGCGGCGCCACCGGGCCGGTCCTCGATGCCACCGACATGGACAACTGGTACCGGTGCCTCGGGCGAGATACGGTTGGTCGGTCCAAACCAGTAACGGTCCAGCATGACATCACCGGCTACGGCGACACGACAATTTTCGAACTGCGGAATCTTCAGCAACTTGCTCCACATCTGCAGTCAGGCATGGTAGCAGTCGCCAACGCTGTCATGAAGCCGGTTTTGCCTTAGTATCTGCGCCGTGCAAACAGCTCAGCAACCATTACGCCGTCTGATCGCACCCCGTTACTGGCCTATGTGGCTCAAGCTCGGGGTGGTCCGGCTGGCCTGCCTGTTGCCGTACCGGCCGCTTATGGCGCTCGGCCGCCTGCTCGGTCGCAGCGGTCACGCGTTACTGAAGGAACGACGCCAGATCGCCAACCGCAATATCGAGTTGTGCCTGCCACAACTCGATGCCAGCGAACGTGAGCAGCTGGTGCGAGCCCACTTCGATTCGCTCGGGATGGCCGTGTTCGAAATCGGACTGACCTGGTGGGCGGACGATGAGCGCATCGGGCGCATGGCAAACTACGAGGGCTTCGAACATCTCGATCGCGCCCTGAGCGCCGGCAAAGGTGCAATCCTGCTGAGCGCGCATTTCACCTGTCTCGAGATCTGCAGTCGCATGCTGGCGGAACGCGTTGGTTTGCACGCTGTATACAGGCCCCATCGCAACCCGCTACTCGACGAAGTCATGCGCCGTGGACGCGAGCGCAGTGCCGAAGGGACCATTCGCAAGGACGACATACGGCAGATGATTCGCGCCCTGCGCAAGAACATTCCTGTCTGGTATGCGCCAGACCAGGCTTACAGCGGCAAGACTGCGCAACTGGTTCCGCTATTCGGCATCCCGGCGCAGACCAATACGGCAACATCGCGCCTGGCGCGCCTGACCGGGGCCCCGGTGTTGCCATTCCTGCCATGGCGCGATACCGCCAGTGGCCGCTATCACATCGTGATTGGCGAACCGATCGCCAATTTCCCCTCCGGTGACGACGCAGCCGATACGCTGCTGTTTCACGAACTGGTCGAGCAGCGTATACGCGAGGCGCCGGAGCAATACCTGTGGATCCACCGACGCTTCAAGAACCTGCCGGATGCGCCGGATATCTACGACTTCGCCGCCGCCCCACCGGGTTCATAACCGTCCAGTAGTGCCGGCCATTGTTGCTTTTCGAACTCGGGGGAGCCGAGGCTAAGCCCGATCTTGTGCAGTGATCGGTTGAGCCGCCGCAGGTTGGCCTGTTTCCAGCGTGTGCCGTAACGAATCCTGCCGCGATCGAAATCGACCAGGTACACCTGGCCTTGCTGGTCGAGCAGAATATTGTGTGCATTGAGATCGGCATGGAATACACCGATGTCATGAAAACGGCGGATACAGCGGCCTATAGCGCGCCAGGTGGCGTCGTCTGGCATCGATTCGCTGGCGATGTCGGCCAGTGAGCGTGCGTCGGCGATACGCACCGTCAACAGGTCTGCGCGGTAGAACAGGCCATCCCGGCAGACCCGCGCCGCAACCGGCCGCGGCACCGGCAGGCCGCGCTCATGCAGGTCGTGTAACAACCGGAACTCGCGCACCGCACGCGTGTTTTGTAGCCCACTCCAGAAATACCGGTCATCCATCACCGGCGTCATCAGCCCGCCGCGACGATAGTGCCGCAGGACCCATTGCTCGTGGCCACTATCGACAAAAAGCACCATGCCACGCCCACCAGCGGTGCCGGTGACGGCATTGGCGTTCTCCCAGTAACGTGGTTCGAACATGTCCTCGGCGAAGCCTTCGGCATAGCGCGACGCTACGATGAGGTGTCCGTCGGGCGTGGCGCGACTATCATGTCCGGAAATGTTGTCGTTCACTTTGTTGCCTCACCGGCAAGCGCGCCGCTAGCGAAGGTCATGTTGCGATGAGCCAGGTACGAGAAACTCCCGCCCCGGCCGAGGTCTGCATCCTGCGATTGTCGGCGATCGGCGATACCTGCCACGTGCTCGCGGTGTTGCGTAATCTGCAGTCGGCCTGGCCACAGACGCGCTTCACCTGGGTCATCGGTCAGCTCGAGGCGCAACTATTTGCCGATGTCGCGGGCGTGGAGTTTATCACCTTCGACAAGCGCGCCGGCAGTCGCTCGCAGCAACTACAGCCGTTGCGTGATCGACGCTTCGATATCCTGCTGCATATGCATGCGTCAATGCGCGCAAACCTGGTCAGTCGCCACATAAAGGCGCAGCGCAGGATTGGCTTCGACCGAGCACGTGCGCGCGACTTTCAATGGCTGTTTACCCGGGAACGTATACCGCATCGACCACACCAGCACGTACTCGATGGGTTGCTCGGCTTCGTCGATTTCCTCGGCCTGCAACGTACGGCACCACGCTGGGACATACCCATCCGCGACGAAGATGCCGCCTTCGCCCGCCAGCAACGCAATGCCGACCGCGGGCTGGTCGTACTGAGCCCTTGCAGCAGCCAACGCGCGCGAAATTTTCGCAACTGGCCGGTCGCGCGCTATGCCGAGATCGTCGACTACCTCGCCGACAGTTACGAGACTGATGTCGTGTTGACCGGTGGGCCGACCAGCCTGGAGCGTGACTATGCACTTGAGATCGGGGCGCGTTCGCAAGCGGCCGTGACCGACCTGGTAGGCAAAACATCGTTGCGCCAGTTGTATGCGCTGATTAGCGAGGCGGATGCCGTGATCTGTCCCGATTCGGGTCCGGCACACATGGCGACGGCAGCCGCGACGCCGGTGATCGGCTTGTATGCGAGTTCAAATCCCGGTCGAACCGGACCCTATCGCAGTCGTGAGCTTACGGTTAATCGCTATCCGGATGCGCTGCGGC
>JABDKV010000073.1 GCA_013002045.1 Gammaproteobacteria bacterium | reverse complement strand
ATCGTCATGGAAGACACTGGCTGCCAGCGCGCCATCGACGGCTGCGTCGTTAAACACCCCGGCAAAGTCATCCATGCAACCGGCACCACCCGAAGCGATCAGCGGAATGTCAGTAACCGCACGAACTGCGCGTAATTGTTGGATATCGTATCCCTGTCGGACGCCATCATTGTTCATGCAATTGAGGACGATCTCGCCGGCGCCGCGATCCTGTACCTCGCGGACCCAGCCCAGCGTCGATCGCTGTGTGGTGGTGCTGGTATCGGTGCTCCCGGTTAGCTGAAACACCTCGAGTCCGGTGTCACTGGCCCGACTGTCGATACCGACCACAACGCACTGGGTGCCAAACCGGTGTGCCAGGCGACTGACTAAATCGGGGTCGGCCAGCGCCGGCGAATTGACCGAGATCTTGTCTGCACCGGCGTTGAGCAGGGCCTCGGCGTCGGCAACCGAACGTATGCCACCGGCAACACAGAACGGAATATCGAGACCAGCCGCCACTCGGCTGACCCAGCGACGATCGACGGTACGACCTTCGGGACTGGCAGTAATGTCATAGAAGACCAGTTCATCGGCACCGGCATCGCGGTAGCGTTGCGCGAGTTCGACAATTTCGCCGACGACGCGGTGACCGCGAAAGCGAATGCCTTTGACCACTACGCCATCACGCACGTCGAGGCAGGGGATTATGCGCTTTGCAAGAATGACCCGGCCTCCTGCTCGTTGATGGTGTTTTCCAACAGTGCCTTGCCACTAATTGCCGCCGCACACCCGCTGGAACGGAGTTCATTGAGGTCGCCGAGGTCGCGTACGCCACCGGAGGCCTGTAGCTGCAGCCCGGGATAGCGACTGGTGAGATCACGATAGAGCGCCACTGACGGCCCGGTCATCGCGCCGTCGCGATCGATGTCGGTTACCAGGACGTGTCGCAGTCCTGCATCGATATAGCACGCCAGCACGTCGTCGATGGTGTCCGCCTGGGCGACGGTCCAGCCATGGGTATGAGCGTGCCATTGTCCGTCGAGGCTGCGCACGTCGATAGCTAGTACGATTCGGCCGGGTCCGAAGCGTTCCAGCAGTGCCTGCGTCTGGCGCGGATCAGTCACAGCGAGACTGCCGATGACGACCCGGGCTACCCCGAGATCGAGCATGGCCGCGACATCGTCTGCACTGCGGATACCACCACCGGCCTGTACTGGACAGATTTGTGCGATAGCGGCGATGATCAAACTGTTGCGTCGCTGACCGTGCTCGGCCCCATCCAGATCGACCAGGTGCAACAGCGGCGCCCCGAGACGCGCATAGCGTCGCGCCGGTGCAACGGGGTCCTCGTCGTAAACGGTGGTGGTATCGAAATCGCCGCGTAACAGCCGCACGCAGGCGCCATCGCGAATATCGATAGCCGGGATCAGGATCATGAGGCCACCCTGGTGATGTCACGCCCGGCCAGTTGCAGGAAATTACCGATCAGCTTCGCACCGCCGCGACCGGAGCGTTCGGGGTGAAACTGCACGCCATAAAAGTTGCGGCGCCTTAGTGCCGCACTGAAGCGCTGGCCGTACATGGTCGTCGCGATGGTGTCGGGTCCGGGGGCAAGGGCATAGCTATGGACGTAGTAGAACCAGTTATCGTTGCCGATGCCCTGGAACAACGGATCCGGCGTGCTCACCTGCGCCCGGTTCCAGCCCGTGTGTGGCACCGGTCTACCCTGCGCTGCGTGCAGCCGGCGCGAGACGTTGTCGACAATACCGAGACAGTCCGATTCACCTTCATCCGAGCGTGTGCCCAGAATCTGCATGCCGAGGCAGATTCCGAGCACCGGTTGAGTCAATGTCGGGATGACTTCGTCCAGGCGGTGACGCTGCAGACGTTGCATGGTGTCGTCGATGGCGCCGACACCGGGAACGATAACCAGGCTGGCAGCGCGGATCAGCCCGGCATCGTGGGTGACGGTCCCGTCGCAACCCTGGCGTTGCAGCGCAAAGCGAACGGAAGCGGTGTTGGCACCGCCACAATCGACAATGGCAATCGTCATAGCGTGCCCTTCGAACTGGGGATACCGGTGCCGTCGCGCGCCAGCGCCTGGCGCAGGCAGCGACCGACACCCTTGAACGCCGCCTCGATCATGTGATGGTTGTTTTCACCCGTCAGGCGGATATGGATTGCAGCGCCAAGTGCTTCGGCGAGCGAACGGAAAAAGTGTGGCACCAGCTCAGTCGGCAATGCACCGACCTGCTCGCGCGTGAACTGCCCGTCGAACTCGAGCCACGGGCGACCGCTGAGGTCGATCGCCACCTGCGCCAGCGATTCATCCATCGGCAGTGTAAAGCCGTAGCGACCGATATCTCGTTTGTCACCCAGAGCCTCACGCAGAGCCGCCCCCAGCGTCAAAGCCGAATCTTCCACGGTGTGATGTTCGTCGACTTCGAGGTCGCCGTCGCAGCGCAGGCGCAGTGCGAAATCGCCATGCACCGCGATTTGCTCGAGCATGTGGTCAAAGAAGCCGATGCCGGTTTCGATATCGGTGATCGGTGTCGTGTCGAGATCGACGAAGACGTCGATGCAGGTTTCTCGCGTTCTACGCGACACTTTCGCAGTGCGTGGCGGGTAGACAAGCGTGCGTACAATCCGATCCCAGCTGTCGTCGTCGTCGATCATGAAGCTGGCAATGCCCATATTGGAAGCCAGCTCGGCATCGGTAGCACGATCGCCAATTACTGCACTGCGTTGCCGATCGAACCCCGGCTGGTCCAGGTAACTTTGCACCAGGCCGGTCTTTGGCTTGCGACAGTCACAGTGATCTTCGGGACGGTGCGGACAAATCTGCACGTCGGCAAAGTGAATCCCCTGGCTGCGGAACAGATCGAGAATAAAAGTCTGCGCAAGCTGGTATTGCTCGAGCGGGAAGGTCAAACTGCCCAGTCCATCCTGGTTACTGACCATGATGAAACGAAAACCGGCGTTGCGTAGCTTGAGCAGGGCGGGTATGACACCCGGCACCAGGCGGATCTTGTCGAGGCTGTCGACCTGTTCGTCGGGCGGCTCTTGTACCAGCGTGCCGTCGCGATCGATAAAGAGGTATGGCGTGTGGTCCATCGACTTTAGCTCCATGCCGCCAGCAGGCGTTGATTTTGTTCGGCGCTGCCGACAGTGATTCGCAGGCACGATTGCAGTCCCGGCATCTGGCCTACATCGCGTACCAGGATCCCGGCCGCGCGTGCCGTGGCTAGCGCGGCAGCCGGCTCATCGACTTCGGTAAGGAGGAAGTTGGCGCTGGATGGCCATGTTCGTCTGACCAAAGCTACAGATTGCAGTGCCGACTGTAGCCATTTGCGTTGCTGCCGTATCTCGTCGATGTTGTGCTGCAATCGTTGTAGCTTGTCCTCCGACAGCGTCGCCAGTGCCGCGTCAGTCGTCGGCGTTGCCAGCGGGTATGGGGGCAGGGCGCAACGCAGCAGGTCAATCACGGACGGCTCTGCAACAAGGGCCCCCAGGCGTACGCCGGCGAGACCGAAGGCCTTGGACAGCGTACGCAGTACGACCAGATTGGGTGTGCTGTCGATTTTTGCGGCGAGGCTGTCGCGGTCGGCAAACTCGATATAGGCCTCGTCGACGACTACCAGGGACTGGCCAGCCAGCTCGCGGCATAACGCCAGTATGGCGTCGGAATCGACGAGGTTGCCGGTTGGATTGTTCGGTGAGCACAGGAATACCAGGCGGGTGTGGTCATCGACCGTCGCCGCGATTGCGTCCATGTCGGGAGCGAAGCCACGATCGCGCTCAAGCGTTACAGTGGCAACGGCAGCATTCTGCAGTCGCGCGGACTGCGCATACATGGCAAAGGTCGGTGGGCAGACCAGGATGCGATCGATACCGGCCCGACAAAAGCAACGCACCAGCAGATCAATACCGTCATCGCTCCCGCGGGTCAGCAAAAGCTGATTCGTTGCTATTCCATAAAAATCAGCGAGTCTGTCGAGCAGTCGGACAGGTTGTGGCTCCGGGTAACGATTAAGACCTTCGGCGGTTAACGAATAGGGCGCTTCGTTGGTATGCAGGCGGACCAGGTGGCGTTCGGTTGATCCGGCCGCATAGGGTTGCAGGCCAAGCAGGTCCGGTCGCGCCAGGCGGGATGCGATATCAGTCATGCCACGGCCACTTTGTCGATGGCGGCCAGGCGTACGGCAACAGCGCGTTCGTGGGCATCAAGTGACTCGAGTTTTGCCAGCGTCTGCGCCACCGGCCCGATGCGCAACAGTCCGGATTGCGACAGCTGCTGGACGGTCATGGTGCGTCCGAAATCGCTGACTGACAGTCCGCTATAGGATCGAGCCCAGCCATAGGTCGGCAGAACGTGATTGGTGCCGCTGCAGTAGTCGCCGACGCTTTCAG
>JABDKV010000068.1 GCA_013002045.1 Gammaproteobacteria bacterium | reverse complement strand
CTCGCCAAAAACATCATCCTCTGGGTCGTTATCGCAGTGGTCTTACTGTCGGTGTTCCAGAGCTTCAGCCCCGGCCCGAGCCAGACGACGTTGCCGTATTCGGATTTCCTCGAGTATGTAGAAGGTGACGAAGTCGAGCGCGTCCTGATCGATGGCACGACCATTACCGGGCAGCTGCGTAACGGCGGTGGCTTCGTGACCTACAGTCCCGAGACCGACAACAAGGCGCTGATTGGCGACCTGGCCGACAACGACGTGCAGTTTGCGGCCAAAGAGCCGGAACGGCAGACCTGGCTGATGCAGTTGTTCATTTCCTCTTTCCCGATCCTGCTGCTGATTGGTGTCTGGGTGTACTTCATGCGCCAGATGCAGGGTGGTGCTGGCGGTCGCGGTGCAATGTCATTTGGCAAGAGCAAAGCGCGTCTGTTGGGTGAGGACCAGGTCAACGTCAATTTCAGCGACGTCGCCGGTGTCGAGGAAGCCAAGGAAGAAGTCAGCGAGATCGTCGAGTTCCTTAAGGACCCGAGCAAGTTCCAGCGCCTGGGTGGCAAGATCCCACGCGGTGTGCTGATGGTCGGTTCGCCCGGAACGGGTAAGACCCTGCTGGCGCGAGCTATCGCCGGTGAGGCGCGTGTGCCGTTTTTTACCATCTCCGGTTCGGACTTCGTTGAGATGTTTGTCGGTGTTGGTGCGTCACGTGTGCGTGACATGTTCGACCAGGCCAAGAAGCATGCACCCTGCATTATCTTTATCGATGAGATCGACGCGGTCGGTCGTCATCGTGGCGCCGGTCTCGGTGGTGGTCACGACGAGCGTGAGCAAACCCTGAACCAGCTGCTGGTCGAGATGGACGGTTTTGAAGGCAGCGAAGGCGTCATCGTTATCGCCGCAACTAACCGCCCTGACGTGCTCGATCCGGCGCTGCTGCGCCCGGGTCGTTTCGATCGCCAGGTCGTTGTGCCGCTGCCCGACGTTCGTGGCCGTGAGCAAATTCTGAAGGTCCACATGCGCAAGGTCCCGTTGAGTGACGATGTGCGACCGAACATCATCGCGCGGGGTACACCGGGGTTTTCCGGCGCCGATCTCGCCAACCTGGTTAATGAGGCCGCTCTGTTCGCTGCGCGCGCCAATAAACGCACGGTTGAGATGGAAGAGTTCGAAAAGGCCAAGGACAAGATCATGATGGGTGCCGAGCGGCGCTCGATGGTCATGAGCGAGGACGAGAAAAAGCTCACCGCTTACCATGAAGCGGGTCATGCCATTGTCGGCCTGAATGTGCCGGAGCACGACCCGGTTTATAAAGTCACGATTATTCCGCGTGGCCGCGCTCTCGGCGTGACCATGTTCCTGCCAGAAGAAGACCGCTACAGCTACAGCAAGCGTCGTCTGGAGAGCCAGATTTCCAGCCTGTTCGGCGGACGCATAGCCGAGCAATTGATTTTCGGAGACGATGCGGTCACCACCGGTGCGTCGAACGATATCGAGCGTGCCACTGATATCGCTCGCAACATGGTGACCAAGTGGGGTCTGTCTGAGAAGCTCGGGCCGCTGACCTATAGTGAGGAAGACGGTGAAGTGTTCCTCGGACGGTCGGTTACCCAGCACAAGCAGGTATCGGATGGCACCGCGCACACAATCGACGAGGAAGTGCGCCGTGTAATCGACACCAACTACCAGCGTGCGGACCAGATTCTCCAGGACAACATGGACAAGTTGCACAAGATGGCCGATGCGTTGATCCGCTATGAGACCATCGACGAGAACCAGATCAAGGACATCATGGAAGGTCGCGAGCCGCGGCCGCCGGAAGGCTGGGACGAACCAGGTTCGCCGGCACCGGCCACTGGCGACTTGCCGCCCAAACCTGATCCTGACACACCGATCGGTGGGCCGGCCTCGCAACATTAAGCTCCGTCTCGGAGATCGTCATCTCGACCTGAGCACGCCCGTCGTTATGGGCGTGCTCAATGTCACCCCTGATTCATTCTCAGACGGTGGTGAGTTCGTCACCACCGCTGCAGCGGTGGAACATGCCGGTCAGATGATCGCAGCAGGCGCTGTCATTATCGATATCGGGGGCGAGTCGACCCGACCTGGCGCCGCTGCGGTGCCGCTCGCTGCAGAGCTGGAACGGGTCGTGCCCGTGGTCACGGCGCTGCACTGTGACACCAGCGCAATTATTTCTATCGATACCAGCAAGCCAGAGGTAATGCAGGCGGCGATCGCCGCCGGGGCGCACCTGGTCAACGATGTCAACGGTCTGCGCGAGCCTGGCGCGCTCGAAGTCTGTGCCGGGTCCGCCGTCGGGGTTTGCCTGATGCACATGCAAGGCACGCCACGGACGATGCAGTCCGAGCCGGTTTACAACGATGTGGTCAGCGAAGTTTTCGATTTCCTGGCGGCGCGCATCGAAGCCTGTGAGGCTGCGGGCATCGATCGTGACCGTATCGTGGTCGATCCTGGTTTCGGCTTTGGCAAGACGGTTGAACATAATCTGCAGTTGCTGGCGGCGCTGGAGTGTTTTCTTGCACTACGCGTGCCGTTACTGGTCGGTTTGTCACGCAAGTCACTGCTTGGCGCGCTAACCGGGCGTAAAGTAGACCAGCGCCTCGCCGGTAGCGTGGCACTGGCTACATTGGCGACAGCCAGAGGGGCCAGTATTATCCGTGCCCACGATGTAGCCGAGACTGTCGATGCGGTGACAGTAGCGGCTGCGATTCGCGCATTTTGACGGAGCACCAGATGGGATCGATATTCGGAACAGATGGCGTACGCGGAACGGTCGGCAGTGGTCCGATGACGGTCGATTTTGCAGTCCGGCTGGCCAGTGCAGCTGGTCGTGTGCTGGCCCCGCAAGGCGGCAGTGTGGCGGTTGGCAAAGACACACGTATATCCGGTTACATGTTTGAGGCTGCGCTTGAAGCCGGGTTTGTCGCCGCCGGCGTCGATGTGAAGCTGCTGCAGGTCATGCCGACACCCGGCATAGCCCACCTGACCCGCGTGCTCGGCGCCGACCTCGGTGTGGTTATCAGCGCCTCGCATAATCGCTTCGACGACAATGGCATCAAGTTTTTTGATCGCAATGGCAGCAAACTTGATACTGAAGTCGAGGATCAGATCGCCAGCCTGATCGACGACACACCACAAACCTGTGAATCGTCGCGACTGGGCCGGGCGGAGCGCCGCTACGA
>JABDKV010000062.1 GCA_013002045.1 Gammaproteobacteria bacterium | reverse complement strand
CGCTTCCACGCGGTCGATTAGCTGGTTAGCAAGGGCAAAGCCACCGCCCTCAGCTTCTTTTGCCGCGGGTACGTAGATCGACATGAACGGGGCATCGAGACCACCGGCGACGGCACGCGGGTAATCGAAGTCGCCACCTTCGGTGGCCAGGGATACATCGTCCCATTTCTCTTCGAGGCGGTAGGGCACATCGACATGGGTGTCGATAATCGGGTAGCGCTTGGCGATGCTCTGCGCACGCGAAGCGGGGTCGCTGGTGGTCGTGGCACATCCAGCGACCACGATGGCCGCGATTAGCAGCAGTGGGATTTGACGCATCATGGTTCCAGCTCGGCCAGAGCTGCCTTACGCGCGGCTTCGAATTCATCACCGGCATTCCAGCTCGGTAGTTCCGGATCGTTGGCGAGCAGGTAGCCGGCCCAGAAACCAAAGCGCGCGTCGTTGACCAGGCCATCGAAATTCCAGTCATCGGTCAGCTCATCGCTGGGCTGGTGATAATGCTCAGCGGTGTAAGTATTGATCTTGTCACGACCCCAGCCATCGGGACGGCCGATAAAGTCAGTGCCGCCTTTCACGTACAGCGCCGGCACACCGATGCGGGCGAGATTGAATTGATCAGAGCGATAAAACAGTCCGCGATCGGGAAACTGGTCGGGTTTGACGATTCGCCCGTAGAAATCGGCAACCGTCGTTGCAACCTCGTCGAGGCTGCTCTTGCCCATGCCGATATAGGTAATGTCGTTGGTCGGCCCCCAGATATTGCCCGAATCGAAATTGATATTGGCAGCCAGGCGACCCGGTGGTACCGGCGGGTCATAGGCGAAGTGACGCGAACCAAGCAGACCCTGTTCTTCTGCACCGACGAAGGCCAGCATGATTGAGCGTTTGGGCGGCGTGGGTAAGGCGGCGAATGCCCGGCCAATCGCCAGTAGCATTGCGACACCGGTGGCGTTATCGCGGGCACCGTTGTAAATCGGATCGTCCAGATTGGGATCGGTGCCGATGTGATCGTGATGCGCGGTATAAATGATGTACTCATCGCGCAGCTCGGGATCTGATCCCTCGAGTACACCCAGTACGTTGGCTGATTCAGCCTGCTCGATGGTGTTGTCGAAACTGATTGAAGTCTCGACACCGAGTGGTACCGGAGTGAAATCCCGCGAGCGCGCCTGCTCTGTCAGCTTGTCCAGATCGTGGCCCCCTGCAGACAGCACTTCGCGGGCGGCGTCTTCAGTCAGCCAGGCCGAGACCTGCAGGCGGGGTTCGTCGCCGGCCGGCAATTCGAACTGGGGACCAGTCCACGAACTCTGGATGACACCCCAGCCGTAACCGGCCGAAGGCGTCGTATGAATAATGATGGCGCCGGCCGCGCCCTGGCGAGCGGCACTTTCATACTTGTAAGTCCAGCGGCCGTAATAGAGGCGTCGCTTGCCGGCGAACAGATCGTCACTCCAGTCGGGATCGTTGTTGAGTATCACCAGCACCTTGCCGCTGAGGTCGGTATCGCCAAAATCATCCCAGTTGTATTCCGGTGCTTCGATGCCATAACCGACGAATACCAGCTCCGCGTCGTCAATGCTGCTGCGGGGTTGCTGCACGCCGCTACCGACGATGAATTCGTCGCTTTGCTCGAGCGTTACATCAACGTCGGCTGTGAAAGTCCATTGCGCCGGTTGCGCCGAGGTAATGCTGACCAGCTCGAATGGTTGGCGCCATGCCGGTCCGGGTTCGCGAGCCCCTGGAGCAAAGCCGATCGCCTGCAACTGGTCGATCAGGTAACTCTGCGTCATCGCATCGCCTTGCGTGCCCGGTGCACGGCCGCCATAAGCATCGCTGGCGATTTCCGCCACGACCTCGTGGATTAACTCGCCTGTGATGTTGTAGGCGGCATCAGCGCCGGCCTGGTCAAAGGGGCCGTTTAGTGAATTGGCGGCTGGGGCCGCGGTGGCGGTGGTGCGGGTCGCCGCTGCGTCGTCGTCCGCACCGGGGCCGCATGCGCTGATAAGCAGTAAGGCACTGAAAAAACTGGAAATAGAGAGCTTTCGCGACATAGTTTCCTCGGCGGGGTCATAGTTGGGAGCGCGATAGTGTAGCCCATAGGCGCCAGGCTGAGGCAGGGCGTTTAATGTTACGGTATACTATAACCTTTGTAGTTGACCAGACGACTCATGAAGGACTTCCTCGGGGCAGCATTGTCGGGCCTTTGCGCAATCCACTGCGCCGCCAGCGTCTTGCTAGTCGCAGGCGGTGGTACCGGTGTGTTTGCGTTCATTATCGAGTCGGAATGGATCCATACCGTTTTTGCTGCACTCGCCGTGTTATTTGCCGTGCTGAGTTTTCCAGCGGCCTTTCGTTTGCACCAGCAAGTTGCACCGACTGTGATGGGAACAGTCGGTATCGTGTTGCTGCTGGCCGGACTCGTTGCCAACCCCACCTGGGAAATGCCACTGACGGTGATCGGTGCAGGCATGGCAGCTGTCGCCCATCTGTGGAATCGCAACCTGGTTAACAAACTCGAAGTTGGTCTGGCCTGATGTCGGCGTACCGGCTTACGACCAAGCGTCGCCAGTTTGTCGAGCTGCTGGAGCAGGCCAACACGCCGTTGTCGGCTTACGAGATTATCGACCGCTACAATGAACAATTCGATGCACGGGTGCTGGCGCCCTCCGCTTATCGGATCCTGAATTCGCTGATCGAGGCGGGTTTTGTGCATCGGCTGGAGACCTGCAACAAGTACGTAGCCTGTGCGCACGAGACCGACCAGTGTTGTGACGACGCCGCGCCGCAGTTTTTTATCTGTGATCGCTGTGACGTGGTGCAGGAGCTGCATATCCCCTCACGCCTGGTCCACGAACTACGTGACAGCGGCGCCGCGCACGGGTTCGAAGTGCGCTATCCCCAGATCGAACTGCACGGCGTCTGCCGCGACTGCGCCGAACCCGCTGGCGGCGCAGCCGCGTAGCAGGGGCTTCAGCCCCGATTCTTTCCAGCACCGCAACGAGATGGATCGCGCAGCGATCCGTACGAGGGGCTTCAGCCCCGATCCTTCCTGCGAAGTTGTTGGTTTGACGTGATAAAGAAAGAGGTCGGGACTGCAGTCCCTCCTACGGCGGCTGCGCCGCCATCGCGGCTGAAGCCGCTCCTACAGGGAGGGATGTCGGTGTGAGCGGGTTCACACAGAATCGGGCCAGGCCTTGGTAAAATCGGGCTGTGAATCGCAATCTCTACCGCATCGATGGCGTGTTATTGGGGACAGGTTTTTTTAGCAGCCTGTTTGCCCTGTTGTTTGCGTTCGGGATCGGGCATGAGATAGCTGATGCGGGTCCGTCGACGGGGCTCGTCGTCGCGTTCATCCTGGTTGTCGGTTGCCCACTGGCGATGTTGCTGGCGGGTTGGTACGTGCGCCGTTACGAGAAGACACTGGTGCAGATGTGGCAACTGGTGGATCGGCATAACCAGGTCGCCATCGATCATCTCTGCGATGTGTTCTCGATGAGCCGAAGGCAAGTGCAACGGGCCGTCCGCAGGATCAATCGTCGCGGCCGGGCTCTGCTGGTGATTGACACCGAAGGTGACAAGGTACGCAACGACGGCCGCAAGACCGAAGTCATGGCGCATAGCCAGGATTGTGCGAAGTGCGGTGCAACCGTCGCCGTCGAAGTACGCAGCGCAGCATCAGAATATCATTGCCCATACTGCGGTTCAGGCCTGGACAGCGAGCCCATCAACCTGCTGCGCTCGCAAATGCACTACCGCGAAACAACCAATGCGCCGCAAAAACCGCAAACACTGTTTGAGCCTGCCGCGCCCCACTCTCAATCGAAGTTCAACCTTGTTGTTTTTATTGTGCTATTGATCGTTTTCTGGCCGGCGGCTGTGGTCTACGCTATCTGGGCAAACGCGTCCTAGCTGCGGTGCCTTGCGGCACGGCGGAATAAAAATCTGACACAAAAATAGGGTAAACACCCTATAGCGATTCCGCGCGTTACCTACTAACGTTTGTTTAAGGCGTTGTTGTTGTTGCTTACGCCTGTTTGCCTCGACAGAGGCGACGCGTGTACCGGGGTTCGGACCCTGGCTCGGACCCTCGGTTCACGCTTTCTGAGTTGCGCCGGCGGGCGGTTATCTGGCTTACCCTGGCCGGAACACCTCAAAAGCCCCTTGATAGACCCACCGCCCGCCGGCTGCAACCCTGGAATGCAGGGTTGCGTTGTTTAAAGAATCACGAACTGGTGCCAGGCGGAGCCGAGCAAGTCTTCGTCGTGGTAACCAACTACACCCCGAACTTCGTACGCGCCTGACTCCAGCGGCTGACCGTCGTTGTCCAGCTGCTCGTAATTGACGCGGTAGTTGCGTACCTGGGCCGACTCGAAATCGAGGTCGACAATCACCTGCGGGAAAAAAAAGCCGTGGCGCGAATGCCAGCGACAATCGGTCTCGCCAATCTTACGCACGCAATAGGCGGGGTAGCCGGGATCGGGTAGAGCCAGCTGTGCAGCATCGTCCACCAGGTTGGAAACGGTCAGCTCTATCAGAATTTGCTCCCCCCGGCTGAATTCGATGGCCTCGAGGTCGTTGGCGTCCCGCGTCGTGATGGCGATATTAAAGGCACCGGGCTTCAGCGCGGTGCTGGCCAGGCCGAACGGCGGTGTCAGTGCTTCGGCCGGTGTTTCCGATAGCTTGATCGCGTCACTGCTATCGCTGTTGCACCCGCCGATGAACGGCGCGCCAATCAGAAGTGGCAACAAAAACAGAGTGTTACGAAATCTGGCTGTCATGTGGTGTCCTCGTGTTCAGCTGCAATCGGCGCTATTCTGCGCGCGGATGGGTCCCTGGTCTGTATCGATTTTGTCGGCTCACCATCGTGCATCGCATAAAAGCGCACACTTTCGCTACAGACTTGTCAGACTCACGAAAGCACAATTCTGTTATGACTATGCCAAGACTTATCGTAGCCGTCGCTGTGTGGCTGACGGCCGCCTCCAATGCCAATGCCGAGCCCGGATCACAAAGGGTGACCGAATCGCCGTGGCATGTGGCCATCGCTGTAGGTTACGGCGAATACAGCAACCCGCTGATCCAGTCTGACGACGTGCCGATCGTTGTCGACCTCGACATTGCCTGGTTCGGCGAGCGCGCGTTCTTTGACAACGGCGATGCCGGTTACACCCTGCATGACGGTGACGACTTCACGCTCAGTGTGGTCGGTCGTATTAACAGTGATCGCGTCTTTTTCAATCGCACCAAGACCCGGCTGGTTACGTTCTCGCAACTGGTAACAGACACGACCACCGGAGCGATATCGGAAGTCAATGTTACGCAGCCGCTCGCGATTCCCGATCGCGATTATGCAATCGAAGCCGGTCTGGAGTTGCTGACATCAGGCGAGTGGGGGCACCTGCAGATGTCGCTGTACCACGACATCAGTGGTGTGCATGAAGGCTACGAGATTTATGCGAACTATGCGCGGCCGTTCCGTTCGGGCCGCTGGCTGGTCGAGCCGTCGTTTGCGGCCAGTTACAAAAGCGATCGCCGCAACGATTACTTCTGGGGTGTCGCCGCCGACGAGGCCAGTCCGGCATTGCCGCGCTACACGGCTCGTTCAGGAATAGGATTCTCCGGGCGCCTGATGCTGGGCTACCAGCTGACAAAACACTGGGTTGCAGTCGGTGTCGTGCAGTCAGAAAAGCTGCCTTCGACCGTTAGTAACAGCCCCCTGGTCAAAGATGAATCTGTAGTCGGTCACTATGTCGGGCTGCAGTATCGTTTCTAGGCTTACAACTTTGTCGGCCATGATGCTGTGCCTGTGCGCGGCAGTGATCGCCCGTGCTGACGATGCCGATGTAGTTCTGGACGTCAAGCCCAGGCTGTGCGTCATGGGCGGTGACCGTAAGTGTGACGCCAGTGTTGTCGCAGCGTGGCGCAGTCGTCAGCCGGGGGCTTTCTGTTTGCATGCAAGCGGCCGGGAAACGCCTCTACAATGCTGGCAGGAAGTGCGCGAAGGCCGCTACGAGGGCGAGCACCAGATCGACGGTACACTGACGCTGATCCTGATCGCGGCCACGGGTGCTGAAGTCGCACGCAGCGAGATAGAAGTACTCGCGAGCGACACCAGTGACCGCCGCCGCAAGCGCCGCCGCCGCCATGTATGGAGCATCCTGTGAGTATCGATATCCTGCTGATAGAGGACGACGAACGACTCGCCGGTCTGACACGGCAGTATCTGGAGCAGAACGGGTTGACGGTCGAGGTGGAATCCCGTGGCGATCGCGCCCTGACGAGTTTTGAGCGCAGCCGGCCGCGCCTGGTGTTGCTAGACTGGATGCTGCCTGGCAAAGATGGCCTCAGCATTTGTCGCGAACTGCGCGACGTCTACGCCGGTCCGATCCTGATGTTAACCGCCCGTGATACCGACATAGACGAAGTGGTCGGCCTGGAAGCAGGCGCTGACGACTACGTGACCAAGCCGGCCGACCCTATGGTATTGCTGGCGCGTATACGCGGATTACTGCGACGTTTCGATAACGCCAGCCAGCAACGCAAGGCGCAAAGCGATATCGTGCTTGGGGGCCTGAAGGTCAGCAACAGCGCGCAACAGGTCTGGCTGGACGGCGAACAGATTCCGATGACGACGCAGGAGTTCCAGTTGCTTTATGTTCTGGCTAAAAATGCCGGGACGGTGCTCAGCCGTGAAGCCTTGTTCCGCGAAACCCGGGGAATAGACTATGACGGTCTTGACCGATCCATCGACGGTCGTGTCTCGCGCCTGCGTAAAAAACTCGGCGACAATGCCGAGTCACCACAGCGAATAAAGACAGTCTGGGGTAAAGGCTACCTGCTGGTGCCCGATGCCTGGGGCGAATCGCCGTGAGCAACAATGCCGGCCGCGCTGGCCGGCACCTGTTGCTGCGCGGTTACATTGTTCTCGTCGGCAGTCTGCTCGCTGTGGCGCTGCTGCTTGACCTCGGCCTGCAATGGCTCACTCCCGAAGATGAGATTACCCGTGAGTTGGCGACGGCGGTGTTCAACAACACTGAACTGTCGTTGCGCCAGCTCGACGACGACCAGCGCATTGCCCGTTTGCGGGATTTGTCGGTCGATTATGGTTTCGATGTATCCCTTGTGCCCTTTGACGATGTTGCGGGTGTGGGCGACATTGGTGTGCAGGAAATGCACGATGACGACGAACGCAGCTGGTTTATGCGTGCCGCGCCGCAATTCGACGGTTACCTGCGCATAGGTCCGTTTGAACGTGAAAGATCCGTACTTGCAGATTGGGTGTCGCCACTGTTTTACCTTGCGGTGATGGTCGTGATCGGTGTCTGGGCATGGCCGCTGGTACGCGACCTGAACCTTATCAGCGATTCAGCACAGGCCTTCGCAGCCGACTACCGCAAGCCCATCAAAACCGCTGGCAGGACGACCGCATTGACAGGACTCGCCACGAACCTCGATGAAATGTCGGCAAGAATCCACAGCCTGATCGAAAATCAAAAAGAACTGACCAGTGCGCTGTCGCACGAGATGCGGACGCCGCTGGCGCGCATCCGCTTCGCCCTGGCTGTGGTCGAGGATAAGCTCGATGGCGAGACCAGTCGCCAGATCAATAACGACGTAACCGAGATTGACCGGCTAATCGCGACCTTGCTCGACTACGCCCGGCTCGATCATCCAGGCACCGAGTTGCAATGGCAGATGACGCCGGTAACGGCCTGGCTCGACGAAACAGTCCAGAAAGCACGCGATCTCGGGCCAGTGGTGAGCATCGACAACCAGATCGGAGACAGCGAGATCCGCATCGACCCGCAACTGATGGGACTCGCAGTAAGCAACCTCCTCGTCAATGCGGCGCGTTATGCAGATCGGCACGTCAATATCGGCGTACGTCGCGATAATTCGCACTTGCTGTTTACGATAGATGATGACGGTCCTGGTATCCCTGAGGATCAGCGTACGGCCGTGTTCGAAGCATTCACCCGTCTCGACAACAGCCGCAACAAGCAAACCGGTGGCTATGGGCTCGGTCTGGCCATCGCCCGTCGCATCGCCCAACTACACGGTGGTGAAATCACCGCATCAGCATCACCCCAGGGCGGAGCCCGCCTGACCATCACCATCCCCGCAACCGCGTAGGCGCAGCTTCAGCCGCAATCCCTCCCCTGTAGGAGCGGCTTCAGCCGCGATGGATCGCGCAGCGATCCGTAGGAGGGACTTCAGTCCCGACCTCTTTCTTTATCACCTCAAACCCACACCTTCGCGAGAAAGAATCGCGGCTGAAGCCGCTCCTACGCGCGCTACGCGCGCCGGACCTATCCCCGTAGGAGCGGCTTCAGCCGCGATGGATCGCGCAGCGATCCGTAGGAGGGACTTCAGTCCCGACCTCTTTCTTTATCACCTCGAACCCACACCTTCGCGAGAAAGAATCGCGGCTGCGCCGCCACCGGGGCAGAAGCTGCCGTTACGATGGCGGGTAGGTGTAGCTCGACTGTATGCCCAGTGGCAGACCGATCATGTAGTAGATCAGCAGGAACACCGTCCACGTTGAGATAAACCAGATCGAGTAGGGCAACATCATGGCCGTGACCGTGCCGATGCCGGTGCTCTTGACGTAGCGCTGACAATAAACCACTACCAGCGGGAAGTATGGCATCAGTGGTGTAATGATATTGGTGCTCGAATCACCGACTCGATAAGCAGCCTGCGTCAGGTCCGGTGAGATACCCAGCGACATCAGCATCGGTACGAAGATCGGTGCCAGTAATCCCCACTTACCACTGGCCGAACCTACGAAAATATTGACAAAGCCAGTCAGAAAAACAATGCCCACAATCGTGACCGCTGCTGGCATCTCTAACCACGCGAGGAATTTTGCGCCCTGTAAGGCCAGCAGCACGCCAAGGTTGGACTGCCCAAAGGCATAAACAAACTGGGCGATAAAGAACATGATGACGAGGTAGTAAGCCATGCTGTTCATTGCATGCGTCATACCGACGATCATGTCCTTCGAACTCTTCATAGAACCGGACACGATGCCAAACACGACGCCGGGAACCAGAAACAGCAGGAAGATCAGTGCGACGATGGCGCGCATCATCGGTGCATCGCCCGTGGTCAGTTCCCCACTGGCTGGCGAGCGCCAGGCGGATCCATCTGGAATAGCCGTTCCGAACAGCAGCGCCAGGCCAACGATCATCGCGATGATGGCCCAGGTCAGGCCCTTGCGATCGCTGTCACTGAGATCGTGCATCTCCGGCAGGTCGGCGGCGTCACCGTCGATTTCGGTGCCGGCGAGGCGCGGTTCGACTACCTTGTCGGTCAGGTACCAGCCAAGCGAGATGATCAGCAACGACGAGGCGGTCGTAAAGAAATAGTTATTGAGTGGGTTGAGGACCACAGTCGGATCCAGTATCTGGGCGCCGGCCTGCGACAACCCCTGCAACAACGGATCGAGTGACGACGGTACAAAGTTGGCCGAGAAACCGCCGGAAACACCAGCAAACGCGGCCGCAATACCCGCGAGAGGGTGACGCCCGGCAGCGTAGAAAATAACGCCACCGAGCGGAATAACGAGAACATAACCGGCATCGACGGCGGAGTGGCTGACGATACCGACAAGAATCACCATCGGGGTCAGTAACCATTTTGCCGTGACATTGAGTAACGCACGGATCGCGGTGTTAATGAATCCGGTGTGCTCGGCTACGCCGATACCGAGCATGGCCACGAGCACCACGCCGACAGGATGAAAGTGGGAGAAGTTGGTCACCATAACCGAGAGAAACTCGGTCAGTTCGCGCGGCGCCAGCAGATTCTTGATTGACAACGCCTGATTGGTACGAGGATCGATAACGTCGAATGAGATATAGCTCAGCAGCCACGACAACACCCAGGTTATGAACAACAATGCGATGAACAACACTGCCGGGTCGGGTAGCTTGTTACCGATACGCTCGACCGCGGCCAGGAATCCGCGTGCAGAGTCTTTACCGCCAGTCGCCTGATCTGCGCTCATCGCCTGTCTCCTGTTATTGGTGCCAACCGCGGCGCTGCCTGTGCCCGGAGGACTAGTGCTTGCGTTGTTGCCAGTTATTGTCTATCAATAGCGCGCACATTCAAAACGCCGCCCACCTGGCCGGTGCTCACAGCGAGCGTTCACATGAAACCGGGTCTGCAAAAACTGCAGCTAATCGCTGCGTTCGCTGTCGTCTACCTGGTCTGGGGTTCGACCTATCTCGGTATTCGTATCGCAGTGCAGGATTTGCCACCCGGACTGCTCGCCGGGGTGCGTTTCATTGCTGCCGGACTGATCATCCTGGTGGTCGCCCTGTTACTGGGCCAGCGCTGGCCACGCCGGCGTGACGAGTGGGGCCTGATCTTGCTGATGGGATTCATGATGATCTTCGTTGGCAACGGTTTCGTCACCTGGGCTGAACAATGGGTTGAATCTAACCAGGCAGCATTGTTGATAGCCAGTTCGGCATTTTGGACAGCTTGGTTCGGCACCTTCGGGCGCAAGGGTCATGCGTTGACGACCCGGGTCAAGCTTGGACTTGTGACCGGGTTTGTCGGTGTGGCATTTATCCTGGCACCGCAGGGTGGTTTCGACCTGCAGTACTTCTGGGCACAGATGGCGATCCTGGTAGCACCGATCACCTGGTCGGCAGCCAGCATGTACAGCCGTAGTAAGGACCTGACTACACCCCCAATGATGATGGCGGCATGGCAGATGCTGGCCGGTGGTGTGATGCTGCTGGTGGCGGGGCTGCTGGCGGGAGAAACCTCCCGGGTGCAGTTTACGTTGCCGGCGCTGCTGGCACTGGCCTACCTGACCGTGTTCGGGTCATGTCTCGCCTATGCGACCTACATCTGGTTGATTAACAAGACCACACCGGACCGGCTGGCGACCATCGCCTATGTCAATCCGGCCGTCGCCACGGTACTGGGCTGGTGGATCCTCGATGAAGTGCTCGGGCCACTGCAGTTCCTGGGCATGCTGATCATCCTGGTCAGTGTGATTGTGGTGACCGGAACCGGCTGGCGCCGCGGGCCGTTGCGCACCGGTCCCTAGCGCAACGCTTTCACCAGGTAGGGCAGGCTGGTATCGAGACGATAGTCGATACCGGAATGGGTGCCATCGAATTCTTCATAACGATGTTCGACCTCATGCTCGTGCAGGCGCAGCGACAACAGCCTTGTGCCGTAATGGATGCGGTACTGGTCGCGCCAGCCGCAATCGATAAACAGCCCTCGCAATGAGCGTAGCTTATCGGCATAGCGCGACACCATGTTGATCGGGTCGTGCTTCTGCCAGCGACGCCAGCGCGTTGTAATCATCTCACCGGTGTCGAGGTTGCAGGGCAACAGGAAACCATTGGGTGCTTCCGGGTCGGGGTCATAGCTCGCCGCCATAGCCAGTTGCAGCAGACAGTGGGCTTCAGCCGGTGTCGGGTTTGGTTTGCGCCAGATGTGTTGCAGGAACCGTCGCACCCGGCCGTCATCGGTGCCTTCAGCCGTGGCCGCAGCGAGTTTAGGTACATCGACACGTCCGGCACTGGTCTTGCGGCGACGATGTCGCGCCAGTACATCGAGAGCGGCTGGCCAGTCCGGCAGGTACACCCAGTCGAAGTAACTGTCACCTGAGTGGTTGGCGATCGCCCCCCAGTATTTCGCGTACTTCATTCCGTGAACGATGGCACCATAGCCACCAGAAGATTTGCCAAAGCAACCACGATGCCGGCGATCGGCTTTGGTGCGAAAGTGCTGGTCGACAAACGGTACCAGTTCGCGGGTGAGGTAATCGGCATACGGGCCAATCGCCGACGAGTTGATGTACTGGTTGCCCCCCAGCGCAGTAAAGCAATCAGGGAACACAATAATGACGGGCGCCATCGAGCCTTCATGTATCAGCCGGGCCGCGCGCTCCGGTAGATTTTCGTCAAAATTACGCCAGTTGAGATGACCGGGGCCGGAGCCGAGAAAACCGGCAAGGCAAAACAGCACCGGGAAGCGCTGGTCGCTGTTATCGTCATACTGTGGGGGCAGCCAGGTGTGCAGCTGTCGCACATGCGGATCGCCCAGCGGGTTGCCACGCAACAACTTTGACTCATGTTGCAGTGTTTCTACCCTGCCAGAAGGCCAGCGGGCTCGCTTTATGGTCATGAAGTCTCCTGCACCAGCTATGGCGTTTGGCGCCTGCGATCCGTCCCGGTATGCTTGGCTGCCCGCAGGTTACACGAAGCCACGCCCGGATGAGTAGTGAAATCTTCCACGTCAACGACCCCCGCATTTTCGATCGCGAGTTGCTCGACGAATTATGTGACCTGACTGATCGTAGCCGCACATTGGCCAAAACAACCGAGGGTGCCCTGAGCCTGCGGCAGGCGCTCGCTGACAAGCGCGCCATGCTGTACTTCACCCAGGCATCGACACGGACCTTCCTGTCGTTTAACAACGCCTGTCATATCCTCGGCATACGAACAAGCGAGATTCGCGATCCGACGGTGTCATCGGAGGTCAAGGGTGAAAGTTTCGATGACAGCATCCGCACCTTTAGTTCCTATGTCGATGTCATCATCATGCGCACACCGGAACGTGGTCTGGCGGCACGGGCGGCAACGCTGATGGACAGTATTCCGCGCCGGGTTCCAATAATTAATGCCGGCAGTGGGCCCGACCAGCACCCGACGCAGGCGCTGCTCGATATCTATACGCTGGAACGTAGTTTTGAAGGCCGTGGCGGTATCGATGGCAAGACCATCGGCATGATGGGCGACCTGCGACGGGGCCGTACCGTGCGCTCGCTGTGTTACCTGATGCGGAATTATCACGACGTAAAGCTGGTTTTCATTTCACCGCAGGCTTTTGCCATGCGCAAGGACGTCAAGCGGGAACTGGCGGAGCATGCGATCAGCTTTACCGAAACCGAGATACTCGACGATGTCATTGGCGACCTGGACGCGCTCTACGTGACACGTATGCAGTCTGAATGGGATACCGATAACGAGAGCGTTAACGTTAATCTCAGCGATTTTACAGTCGGGCCGCACGAGATGAGCCTGTTGCCTGCCGATGCAATTGTTATGCATCCACTGCCACGCGGTGCCGAAATCGATCCGGCCGTCGATAACGATCCTCGCGCCATGTACTGGCGCCAGGAGCGCAACGGGATGTGGGTGCGGGTCGCGCTGTTGTTAAAAATCTTCGGCGTCGATCCGGGCCACTGACAGCTCATCCGGCTCTCGCGATGGCGGCGTCTCCCCCGTAGGAGCGGCTTCAGCCGCGATTGGGACAGTGACCCTAACTAATTAAGGTCACTGTCCCCATTAGGGCAGGCGCTTGACCCGCAGAACGCGCAACGTAACATGCTGCAGCATCACTAATGGGGGTGCGGTATGGACTACGAAAAACTCGGCGCGTTTTACCTCGGCAAACGCTATGACATCGACAAGAAAGAGAAAACCGAAGATGTCGTGCTCTACGACGCGAAGGATCTGACCACGCATGCCATGATTATCGGCATGACCGGTAGTGGTAAAACCGGCCTCGGCATCGGCCTGCTCGAAGAAGCAGCCATGGACAATATCCCCGTTATCGCCATTGATCCCAAGGGTGATATGGGCAACATCCTGCTAAGTTTCCCCAAGCTTCGCGGGGAAGACTTTCAGCCCTGGGTCAACGCCCGCTCTGCGTCAGACAAGGGGTTGACGGTCGAACAGTTCGCCGCGCAGCAAGCAGACCTTTGGCGAGATGGGCTGGCGGACTGGGGCCAGAAACCGGCACGGATCAAGAAGTTCCGCGATACCACCGACCTCGCTATTTACACACCGGGCAGCAGTGCTGGTCTGTCGGTATCGGTGCTGCGTTCGTTCAAGGCGCCGTCAGCAGAGGTTTTTGAAGACCGCGACCTGTATCGCGAGCGCGTACAGGCGACGGCAACCGGCATACTCGCGTTGCTTGGTATCGAAGCCGATCCCATTACCAGTCGCGAGCACATCCTGATTTCCAACATTCTCGACCACCAGTGGCGTGAAGGTGCCAGCCTCGATCTCGGTGGCCTGATTGCCGCGATCCAGGACCCACCAGTCAAGCGTGTCGGCGTCATGGACCTCGACTCGTTTTATCCGGCCAAAGACCGGTTCCAGTTGGCCATGCAGCTGAATAACCTGCTGGCTGCGCCGGGCTTTGAGGCCTGGATGGAAGGCGAAGCTCTCGATATTCCGCGCTTGCTTCACACCGAGGCTGGCAAGCCGCGGATTTCGGTCATGTCCATCGCTCACCTGTCGGAATCGGAGCGCATGTTCTTCGTGACCATGCTGCTAAACGAAGTCATTGCCTGGATGCGATCGCAGTCGGGTACGAGTACTTTGCGTGCCATTATTTATATGGACGAGGTGTTTGGTTACCTGCCACCCGTTTCCAACCCGCCGTCCAAGCAATTATTCCTGACGTTGCTGAAACAGGCTCGGGCCTACGGTGTCGGCCTGGTTCTGGCTACACAAAACCCGGTCGATCTCGACTACAAGGGCATTTCGAACACCGGTACCTGGTTTATCGGTCGGTTGCAGACCGAGCGGGACAAGGCGCGTGTGATGGAGGGACTCGAGGGTGCTGCCGCCGGTGGCGAATTCGACAAGGGCCGCATGGAAAAGATCATTGCCGGACTCGGCAAGCGGCGCTTTCTATTGCACAACGTGCATGAGGACGAGCCTGTCGTCTTCAACACCCGTTGGGTCATGTCGTACCTCGCCGGACCGCTGACACGCGAGCATATTCGCAGGCTGACTGCCGGTGCCAAAAAAGCGATAGCCGCAATTACCCCGCAGCCGAAAAAAGCCGATGTGCGTGCCGCAACCCGCGCCGTCAAGGCCAAGACACCACCGGAGCCAGTCATTCCATCGTCGGTGCCGCAATATTTCATGCCACTCGCCACCAGGCCGCGAGGTGATGTAGATCTTGTTTATGTTCCCAAGATCGGTGCCGGCGCCGAGATTGCCTACTCGAGTTCGCGTTACAACGTGCATGAAGAACGCGAGGTCTTCCTGGTAACCGAAGTGGATGACGGACCCATACCGGTCGACTGGGACGACGGTGCCGAACTGGGATGCGAACTCGATTGTCTCGAAGGCGATGCCGAGCCTGGTGCCATCCTGACCGAGCCAGCCGATGCGGCCACCAACAGCAAGAACTACAAGAAATGGGAGACCCTGTTCAAGCGTTGGCTGCGTACCAACAAGCCGCTGACTTTGTACCGTAGCGCCACCTATAAGCTGGTTTCAGAGCCGCACGAGAGCGAAGGCGAATTCCGTGTACGGTTGCAGGAAGTAGCTCACGAGAAACGCGACCTTGCGGTCGAGAAGCTGCGCGCTAAATACGCCAGCAAGGTCAATATTCGCGAAGAACGACTGCGCAAGGCGGAACAGGTCATCGAGCGCGAAACACAGCAAGCGAAATCGAAGAAGCTGGACACGGCTATCTCCATCGGTACAGCGGTACTGGGTTCGCTGCTGGGTCGCAAGCGGGTCAGTCGCAGCTCGACTTCACGCATGGGCTCGGCGATCAAGAGTGTCGGGCGTATGGGCAAGGAAAAAGGCGACATCAAACGTGCCGAGGAAACTGCAGCAGCTATTCGGGTCGAGCTTGAGGAGCTCAATAGCAAACTCGAAACCGAGGTCGAGAAGCTTGATGACAAGTTCGATGCGCAGCAGGAAGAGCTGAAGGAAATCATGGTTAAAGCCACGGCCACGAATATAACGGTGCATTTCGTGTCGCTGCTGTGGATGCCGCATTATCGCGATGCTGCCGGTCGGCTGGTGCCGGCATTCGACGCCTGAGTCAGCTGCGTTTGCGCGAGTAACGTTCGAGTAGTTCGTACTTGCGCAGGCAGCCGCGCAACTGGTGATACGACAGCCCAAGTTGTTCGGCTGCCTTGCGCTGGTTGTAGCGACTGGCGTTCATCGCCAGCTCGATCAGTTCGATCTCAAAATCGCTGACGGCCTGTTTGAAGTCGAGGGGCAGATGGCGTTGTGTTGACGACTTCGGAGTGTGTGGTGAAGTCGTACCGACAGGCGTGTCGCGGCGTTCCCGCGCTTTCGGCAGGTATGGCGACGCAAATGGATTAAGGATGATCTCGGTCAGCGGGTCATCAGGGTCTTCGCACCGATAAACTGAGCGCTCGACCACATTCTTCAGCTCGCGCACGTTTCCAGGCCACTCATGCTGGTGCAATGCGTCGATCGCCTCGGGAGCGAAGCCTGGGAAGAACTTACGTCCAAGTTCGGCGGTGATCGTAACCGCGAAGTGCTCCGCCAGCGGCACGATATCTTCGCTGCGCGCACGTAGTGGTGGTACCACGAGCACGTCGAAGGCGAGGCGATCAAGCAGGTCAGCACGGAATTCGCCACGCCGCGCCAGTACCGGCAGATTTTCATTTGTCGCACCGACGATACGCACATCGACCGATATTGTTTCACTGCCACCGACACGTTCGAATTCGCCGTACTCAATTACCCGCAGGATCTTTTCCTGCATGCGGCGCGGTACAGTCGCCAGTTCGTCGAGGAACAGCGTGCCACCGTCGGCCCTTTCGAAACGACCGACGTGTCGACTGCCCGCGCCGGTGAAGGCACCGGACTCGTGACCGAACAGTTCGGATTCGAGCAGGCTTTCGGTCAGCGACGAGCAATTAAGCTTGATGAAGGGCTGTTCCCATCGGCCTGACAGGAAATGCAGGCGCGATGCGATCAGCTCCTTGCCTGTTCCGCGCTCACCAATGGTCAGCACCGGCTTGTTGAGCGGAGCGGCCCGGGATAGCTGCTCGAGCAGGTCTACGAAGGGCGCGGCCTCGCCGATGATGGAGGGCAGGCGTGTGACGGGAGCGGACATAGTTAGCTAAAAATACCTGAAATAAGCGAAAAAAGCATAAAAATAGTGAGAAAAGCTAATACTGTCTTATCGTGGTGCTGGCTTATGTCACAAAATTTAATCGTTGAATCAATCGCTTAAGTGAAAGATCCGTAGCTGGCACGGAAGCTGCTTTTACCCCAGTGACATCAACCAATACAGAGGTAACCAGCTAATGGGCATCTTTTCGCGTTTCACGGACATCGTGAACTCCAATCTCAACGCCATCCTCGAGAAAGCCGAAGACCCTGAGAAGATGGTGCGGCTCATGATCCAGGAAATGGAGGACACGCTGGTCGAGGTGCGCTCGGCTGCGGCTCGCGCCATTGCCGACAAGAAGGAACTCAATCGCAGGCTCGACGCGCTCGATCGTGAAGAAGCTGACTGGCAGCGCAAGGCAGAGCTGGCAGTGACCAAGGGTCGCGATGACCTGGCCAAGGCCGCGATTGCCGAGAAGCAACGGGTCAGCGAAGCGATAGCTGCCGTGCGGGGTGATTACCAGGCTATCGACGATGGGCTGACGCAATTGAATGACGACATCGCCCGTCTCGAAGACAAGCTCGGTGATGCCAAGACCCGACAGAAAGCGCTGATCATGCGAGCTGCGACGGCAACCAAGCGACTTGAAGTACGCAAGCAGTTGCACGAGACCAAGATCGACGATGCGCTGGTGCGTTTCGAAGCCTACGAGCGTCGCATGGAAGACCTGGAAGGACGGGTGGAATCCTACGATCTTGGTCGTAGCAAGGATCTCAAGCACGAGTTCGTCGATCTTGAGACTGACGAATCGGTCGAGGCCGAGCTCGAAGAGCTCAAGCAGCGCCTCACACATTCATCACAGAGCTGAGGAGCACTGACAGGACATGTACGACATTCTTGGAATCCTGTTCCTATCGATCGTCCTGCCGCTGATCATAATCGGTCATTACACGACGAAGTGGCGCACGTCACGGTCGTTGACTAACGCCGATCAGCAAATGCTCGAAGAGCTGTGGGATGACTCACAGAAGATGGAAAGCCGGATCAATGCCCTGGAAACCATCCTCGATGCCGAAGTACCCGACTGGAGACGCAAGGTATGAGCAACTCGTTTCGTTTCGACCCCGAACAGCCCTTGTATCGCAATCGCGAAACCGGTGTGATCATGGGAGTTTGTGCGGGATTGGCCGACTACTTCGACGTCGAGGTGTGGATCGTCCGCGTCATCGCCGTAATCTGTCTATACTTTTTCACGCTGTTCACCGGCGCGATCTACATCGGGCTGGGCCTGGTGCTCAAGGACACCCCGCTCAGCTATCGTGGGCGCCACCACGAAAGTGAATTCTGGCGCAAGCAAACACGCGGAGGGACCGAGACTTAAATGAGCAGGCAAACGCAAGCTGAATACGAACCTAACCCACGCAAGCTCTATCGCGATACCGAGCGTGGCCGCCTGATGGGTGTCTGCGCAGGCATCGCCGACTACACTGGAATCAGTACCTGCGCGGTGCGCTGGATGATGTTCATCGCTGGCCTGGTGTGGTTTCCTTTGGTTGAAATCGTTTATGTGATTCTGGGTTTCGCGCTGCCGAGGAAGCCAACCAACCTGTATAAGGACCAGACCGAAGAAAAATTCTGGCGTAGTATGCGTAAATCACCGTCGGAGACTTTTTCTGACGTACGCTATCGGTATAGACAAATCGATCAACGCATGCAACGCCTTGAACGCTATGTGACCTCGAAGCGATTCAATCTCGATCGCGAGTTTCGCGATCTGGAGAACCAGGCAGATCGGGCAGGGTAAGGAATATGTCTGTGATTCAACTTATGTTTGCGGTCATCATCGTGCTCGGGATACTGGGCGCGATGGCGATCCAGCACTACAGCAAGCAACAGCGCTACACGCGTAGCGAGTTGCAGGGGTTTGAGAGCGAATTCCGCGAGCGCCTGCAACGACTGGAATCGCTCGAAGAGCGTGTCGCGGTTCTGGAAAAGATCGTCACCGACAAACGTTACGATCTCGACGAGCAATTGCGTAATCTCGACAAGACGGGCTGAGCAGGGGGGTAAAGAATGGGTCCATTCGAAATGGTCGTGGCGATCGTGGCGATAGCCTGTTTTGCAGGCGTGCTGCGAAAACGGCTTGAGACACGGGACAAGGTCGATCACAGTGAACTCGACAGGAGTATCGAAACCCGGATGGCGCGGCTCGACGATATGGAAAAACGCCTGCGCGTGCTGGAAAAGATTGTTACCGACAGGAACTATGACTTGCGTGCTGAGTTGCACGAGTTAGATACCCGCTAACCAGGCCAAAACAACAGCGCAACCAAAGCCAGCTGCCGGGGTACAATCGAAGTATGCTCCGGTTCGTGATTCTTGTTCTTGTCCTCGCGCCACTGGCGGCCTGTTGGTCGCAAACAGTCGACGGGGACAGTTACCTCGCACCCGCTCGCTACATTGATGTGCTCGATGGCGATAGCCTGGTCGTCAAGCGCGGTCGGAATGAGTTCGAAATCCGTCTCTACGGCATCGATGCCCCTGAGTTTGGTCAGCCGTGGTCAGACGAAGCGCGAGCCGCCCTGCGCAAGCTGGTACGAGGTCATGACTTACGCATAGAAGTCGTGACGACCGATCGGTACGAGCGCGCAGTTGCGCAGGTCTTTCGTGCCAGTGACGATACTTCGGTCAATGCCGGCATGATTGCCGAGGGACACGCATGGGTGTACCGGCGCTACACCGACAATCGCGACTGGATCCGGCTGGAGCGCGCGGCTCGACGCCAGAAATCTGGTCTGTGGCGCCTACCCCGGTCGCAGCGTATTCCGCCCTGGGAGTGGCGCGAGTTGAATCGCAACAGATGACTACACGCTTGCTCGCATGCCTGATGCTTAGTGGCTGCGCCACATCCGCAGTGGTGATCGATAATGTGTTGGACCCGGGCGAAGTACGCGAAGCCTGTTTCACCGCCGCCACCGGCGATGTCATCACCTACCGCTTCGAAGCGACCGGCATGGTGCAATTCAACATGCACTATCACGATGGTGACCAGGTCTATTACCCCATTCCGGAACAGCCAGCGCGGGCCGACAAGGGGCGTTACCTGGTTGCGCAGAACCGCGGCTACTGCCTGATGTGGACAAACGCCGGTGCTGATTCGGTCACACTCGACTTCGCCATAGACGGTGCCGGGTCAATCGAATATCACTGATTCAGGGTTGGTATAGCGCGCAACAGGCACCCGCCGGATCCCTGATTACACAATAACGGGATTCACCCATAGACTTCACTTCACCGAGCAGTTCGCCACCGCCTTCGCGGCAGTTACTGATACTGCGGTCCAGATCTTCGACCACGATATAGATGAGCCAGCTTGCCGGTAATCCGGCATTGCCGCCGCGCGCATGGCAGACACCGGCTACCGGTGTGCCGGCGGCGGTCATATTGAAATCCGCGTACTCACCCATATCGACGGCTTCGGGTTGCCAGCCGGCAACGGCGGCATAGAAGTCACGTATACCTGTCGCATCTTCGACGGTGAGGTCGATCCAGCCTATAGAGCCGGGAATTGGTTTTGCTGACATAAGGCGAGTCTCCCGTTGGTGGTGATGTGGGGATTGCGGCAAGCGCCGCGTTTGTAGCTGTGCCCAGCTTAACCCCATTTCTGCTGCTGCTGCGTTAACTGTGACGAGGGGCACGCTTTTTGTGCGGCATTCAGTCGGGATTCAGCCCGGGTTAAGCGCCAGTTCAGTGCCCAACTGACAAACTGCAGTCACGGTCGAGTAAGGAGGCCCATGATGAACAAATTTCTAATTACACTGGCATTGATAACGCTTACCGGTGTCGCACACGGATACCAGCGCGATGCCATCGACGATCTTGATATCGATATCGTTTCCGATCGTGGGCGTCATTTCGAAATGCACCCGTTGCGCAGTTCCGATCACGATACGTTTCGTGCCTACCTCGAAGCCGTGCCAGAGGCTAACTACAGCATTCGCGTGCGTAACCGTGGGCCAAACCGTATCGGTGTCGTTATTGCGGTCGACGGACGCAATATTATTTCCGGTAGCAAGTCCAATCTGCACCCGGGTGAGCGCATGTATGTGCTCGGACCCTATGAAAGCCAGGTCTACAATGGCTGGCGTACGTCGCGTAATCGCGTAAATCGTTTCTACTTCACCGATGCGCAGGACTCCTACTCGGCAGCCTTCGGCGACTACTCGGCGATGGGCGTGATTGCTGTTGCAGCCTTCAACGAACGCCACACCTATCGTTCGCCGCAACGCTGGAACAAGCGCGACCAGGACGCGCATGGCGGCAGCCGCTCCAAGGGTGATGCGGCCGCACCGCGGGCGGAAAAGAATGGTCGTCTTGCTGACGAACCCGGCACCGGCTACGGCGACGATGAGTACTCGCCTTCACGCAGGGTTTCCTTTGCAACCGAGCGGCGTGCTTTTGCCCGCTATTTCCTGAAGTACGAGTGGCGCGAGACGCTATGCGAGAAGGGTGTGACCGATTGTCGTCGGAACAACCGCATGTGGGACGACCGCTGGGCTGATCGCGGATACGCGCCACCCCCGCCGCGTCGCGCACGTCACCGCTCGCGCAATCGCTGGTTCTCGCGCTGGACCTGGTAACCAGGCCGCGAAGTCTCCCTCCCAAGGCTTATCCCCGGTCCGCCGGGGATTTTTTTGTCTGCAGTAACCACGGCTGCCGCCGTGATCGAATCTTGCTGTATTTGCTTACCCGGAGAATCGGGGCCGAAGCCACTCCCCGCGACGGCGGTCAGGCGAGTTCGATATCGGACGAGCGACGGATGGTGCCATATTCGATTGTGTTGCCACCGGCATCGCGCGCATCCTTCAGCGCGCTTAGTGTGGCATTGACGAAATCGCTGGCTGAGTAAAGTTTGTCCGGCTGCATGGTCGCCACGCCGACACTGGCGGTGACGCGATCGGAAGATTCGGATTCAGGGAACGGGACACAGCTCTGGAAGACGACCTGTCGCAGACGCTCGGCAAAACGCATGGCATCGCGTACCTCGGTCTCCGGCATTACGATCCCAAAGTGAGAGTCGTCATAGCGCGCCACAATATCGGGGGCTCGCTTGAAGGTCTTGGCCATTTCCTGTGCGGTTTTGACCACGACCTCGTCGGCGCGGTCGCGGCCGTACTGGCGGCGATAAGTATCGAACTCATCGAGACCGACGAGAATCAGCGACAGCGGCTTGCGCGAGCGCAGGCTGCGCTTGATTTCCGTTTCCAGGCTTTCGTCGAATCGTGTGCGGTTGGCGATACCGGTCATATCGTCCACACGGGCGACGGAATCGAGTTTCTGGTTGACTGCCACTAGTGAGTCACGTGCGTCGTTGAGCTTACGGTATGACATCTCGAGGTCAGCCGTCCGTTCACGTACCCGACCCTCGAGTCGTTCATGAGCTTCCTTGAGCACATGCTCGGTCTGGTCCTTATGCGCCAATTCATGCTCTACCTCGAGCAGGCGGCGTCGGATCCGGTTCATTTTCCGGCGTGTCAGGATCAATGCGATCAGGCAGGCCACAGTACCCAGGCCGAGGACAAAAGCGGCCAGCGGCCACTGGTTGTCGCCGAGTGCGGCAAAGGTAGTTTCACTCGCTCGGCAGGCACCGGCGGCACCCAGCAGGGTCAACAGGCCTGATACAACACGAAAACTGACTCTCATTTGGTACTCACAGGATCCCGGGACAGGACCGAAGCCTAGCTTAAAGCGGTCAGCCGGAAAGCGACCCAGTTCAAGTTTTGCTTGCGCGGCGCCGGGCGTTTGGCGAGACTGTGGGTATCCCGCAACTGTGGAGCGCCATTGGCTCGCGCCGATTTCACAATATTGCGCCAGCGTCTGGCACGTCTCGGCCCTGATGCGCTTGCCGACCGCCTGATGGGGCTCGAAAAAGAGAGCCTGCGGGTAACTTCCGCCGGCAAACTGGCGATGACGCCGCACCCGCCGGGTCTGGGTTCGGCACTGTCCCATCCGTGGATAACGACTGACTACTCCGAGGCGCTGCTGGAGTTGGTCACCCCGCCGCTGCGGGAACCGTGGGAAGTGCTGCAGTTTCTCGTCGACCTGCATCAGTATGTGTACGAGAAAATCGATGACGAGATGCTCTGGGTTACCAGCATGCCTTGCTCGGTACGGTCGGACAAAGACATACCCATCGCCTGGTACGGTCATTCCAACGTCGGCATGATGAAACATGTCTATCGTCGCGGTCTCGGCTACCGCTACGGTCGCCTGATGCAGGCAATCTCGGGCATCCACTATAACTATTCGGTTGGGAGCCGGTTCTGGGAGCAGCTGCTTGGCGATAAAGCCGGCGACAGTAGCCTGGTTTCGGCAGAGTATTTCGGCTTGTTACGCAACTTTCGGCGCTACGGCTGGTTGTTGCTGTATCTGTTTGGCGCCTCCCCGGCCTTGTGCCGCGGTTTCGTCGGCGACAATGAAACCGATCTCGAGGAGTTCGAGTCGACCCTCTTTGGGACTTATGCAACCAGTCTGAGAATGAGCGACCTCGGTTACAAGAACAAAGTCCAGTCGCGGCTCGAGATTGCCGTGAACGACATCGACGATTACATCACCGCCCTGGCAGCAGCCACTGACACACCCTACCCGCCGTACGAGGAAATTGGTGTGGTGGTAGATGGCGAATATCGCCAGCTCAATGCCAACATGCTGCAGATTGAGAATGAATACTACAGCCTGATTCGGCCCAAGCGCGTGGCCCGCAGTGGCGAGAAACCCACGCATGCGTTGCGTCGTGGTGGTGTCGAGTACGTGGAAGTGCGCGCCTGTGACGTCAGCCCGTTCGACCCGGTCGGTATCAGTCAGGCACAGGTACGATTTATCGAGGTGCTGCTGTTGTTTTGCCTGTTGCACGACAGTCCGCCAATCGATGAGGACGAACAGGCGCGAATTAACCATAATCAGTTGCAGGTCGCACGCCGCGGACGCGACCCGGCCCTGCGCCTGCAGCGTTACTTTGGCGAGGTGCCCGTGGCCGACTATGGTCTCGAAATCGGCGAACAGATGATGCATGTGGCCGAATTTTGCGACGCCGGCAATGGCACTGATTATCGGGATGCAGTGTCACAGCAACTCGACGCGCTACGCGATCCGGAACTAACCCGCTCAGCGCGGGTATTGCGTGAAATGCGCGATAAGGAACAGTCATTTTTCGAGTTTGCACTGGGCAATTCGCGATGCTTCGACGACTATTTTCAGTCCCTGGTCGGTCTCAGTGAGGCGCGGCGCCAGCAACTGGATGGCCTCAGCGAAGATTCCATAATGCAGCAACGCCAGATAGAAGACAGCGATGCCATCCCGTTCGATTTGTTCCTCGAAAGGTACTTCGCGCAATAACGCCGATTGACATAAGCTGCACGAGTTCATCGTTACAAGTTTTAACCCAGTGAGAAGCTGATCACGGCAACGTCCTGACACAGGTGCGACACTGCGACCCGTTAGTTTCCAAACACGGGCAGGAGCATCTGTGCGATGAAGCGAATTGTTGTCGCCGAACACGAACCCTTCCTGGGACGCATGCTGAGACTAGCCCTGGTGCGTTCCGGCTATCGTGTAAAAACAGTCACTACCGGTGCCGAGGCTCTCGAGTTAATCGAGGCACAGGAACCGGATGCATTGGTTGCAGCCACTGACCTGCCTGGTACCGGCGGCATGGAGTTGTGCCGTCGCATGCGAGCGATGTATCCGCATCGTGAGAATCCAACCATCCTGATGTCCGAACGTAGCAACGCTGGCGAAAAGTCCGATGCGCAAAAGCTTGGCCGCGTCCTGATACTCGACAAGCCTGTCAGCGTGCGCAACCTGCTTAACAAGCTCGACAGCTTCTTTGCCGGTGATTCCATGGTCGATACCCTGGTAGGTGAGGATCGTATCCGTTGAGTGGGTTTCGCGATTTCGACCTGGATCGCTACGGGCAGCTGCTGCGCCAGCTGCTTCCTGGAGCCATTGGCTTCAGCATGTGCGACTCGGCCGGATTGCGACGCTGGAGCAGTGCTTGCTCCAATCTCGACAGTTGTGTGCGTGCAGTTGCCATCCTCAACAAGAATCATGAAAACTGGGCGGTCGAAGATGTCGATGCTCAGACACGCGAACTGGACGAGATGTCGGTCGCGATTACTGTCCGTGTCGATAGCAGTGATCCCGAAGCCGGCACCTTGTTTGCACTGGTGCCGGCCGACGGTACCGATCTGGAGCAACAAAAAACCTCGTTGCAGGCAGTAGCCGCGTGTCTCGCCAGCGAGAACGGAATGCTGGCAGAGCTGGATGGCATGGCCGGCGAGCTGGCTTCGCGTTATGAAGAGCTGAACCTGATTTACGTTACCGACGATAACGTCAAGTATTTCGATGAAGGTCAGGACGCGTTACGCAGACTGGTGCAGAATACCGGTCGCTACCTCGATACCGACCTGACGGCGCTGGTCATGGCAGACCGCAAAATCATTACTTCGCAGGGTAATCGAGCTGTACCGCTGATATCGGCGGAAAAGATCCTCAATTCGGCCACGGGCGATCTGTACGAGCGTGTGCGGTTCATGAAAGATGCGGTAGTACTCAATGACATGAGCAGTGACGAGGGTCTGCCGCGTTTGCCACAACTGCCATGCAAGCTGCTCGCCGCGCCGGTGCTCGACGAGAATGGTGCAGTTATTGGCGTGCTACTGATCGCTAACGCGACCACGGCGGATGATTTCACTACCAGTGACGCCAAGCTCATGCGGGTGATGGCACGCAAGGCGGCCCGCATCATCCAGGTCAATTACGATTCACTGACCGGCATGATGACTCGCCATGGATTCGAATATCATCTCGAGACGGCCTTATACATCGTCCGCTATAAGCGGATCGAGCATTGCGTCATGCATATCAACCTCGATCGTATGCATGTCGTCAACGATACCTGTAGCCACCATGCCGGTGACGAACTGATTCGGCGAGTCGCAACAAAGATTCGCGAACACCTCGGCGAAAGTGACATCGTGGCGCGCACCGGTGGCGATTCGTTCAGCGCCTTGCTCGGTGCCTGTTCGCTCGAGCGCGGTCGAGAGGTCGCCAACGAATTGCGCGAGGCGATCAACAAGATCGATTTCAAGTGGGATAAAAGGCGCTTTGAAATCAGCGTCAGTATCGGCCTGGCCGCAATGGCGGCGGAGTCAGAAAGTATCGTTACGGTCGTTGGCGCAGCCGAGATGGCTTGCGCCAAGGCCAAGTCCAATGGTCGCAACAGGGTCGAGATCTACGAGCGTGACAGTACCCTGTTATCGCGGCGGCGTGCCGAGATCGAGTGGGTGGGGCACTTGCACAACGCTTTGCGTGAGGATCGGTTCCAGCTTTACAGCCAGCGCATCGAGCCGCTGCAGGATGCCAGCCAGCTGCCCCACACCGAGATACTGTTGCGGCTGCGTACTGACAACGGTGAGGTGCTGGGGCCTAACGAATTCATCCCTGCGGCAGAGCGTTACAACCTGATGCCTGCGATCGACCGCTGGGTGGTTCGTAATACATTGAAAATGCTTTCCGCGAACCTGCCACGCCGGGTTCGTGCCGCCAATGTCTGGGCGATTAACCTGTCCGGGCAATCGATTGGCGACGGTGCCTTCCTCGAGTTCGTTACGCGCGAAACAAGCCAGGCCGCCGTCCCACCTGAATCGATCTGTTTCGAAATTACCGAAACTGCAGCCGTCGCCGACCTCGACCAGGCATGTCGTTTTGTCGAGGCGCTGAAAGAACGCGGCTTCCGCTTCGCGCTCGACGATTTTGGCACCGGATTGAGCTCTTTTGCCTACCTCAAGAGCCTGCCAGTCGATTACCTCAAGATCGATGGCACCTTTGTCCGGGAAATTGCTGACGACCGCATCTCTGAATCAATGGTTTCGGCAATCACGCAAATCGGCCATGTCATGGGTCTGGAGACGATTGCGGAATTTGTCGAGAACGATGCCATTCGCGACTGCCTCGTGCGGGTCGGTGTGACATTTGGGCAGGGCTACGGGATCGAACGCCCACGGCCGCTGATGTCCTATCTCAGCGAGCTGACTCCAGAACTTGTCACATTGCCGACTGCCGCCGCAGTCGCTGTCTAGCCGGCTGTAGCCTAAAAAATAAAACCCCGCCGCGGCGGGGTCTGAGTGATTATTATTGATCTTAAGCTTGTTGTTGCCGCTGTTTTTTTATTCGTGTCGCGAATAGTCCACGCAGTTGTTGTTGTTTGCCCAACCTCAGCAACGAAGAGAACTATTGCAGTACCTACCTAGCAAGAACCCTGCCAACATCGGAAAAGCCAATAAAAACAGTCAGTAGGGCGAGGCCGGGGTTTTTGTCCCCCAGCGTCTTGTAAAGAATATCGACACCGGCTCGTCTGCCCGGATTTGTGTACTTGCTCACGCCAGCGTCACGACAGGCTCGATATTCTGTACTCATGACGCAGAAATTCTATGCCTGTTTTATTCTCCAGCATGGCGCCTCCAGTGGCTGCCGCGAGTTGGGCAGCGTAATCGAGTTGTGTGCCGGACTCGGGGCCATGGATTTCGACGATATCGCCGAAATTCTGGCAGAAGACCTCGATGTCGCCTCGGAAGACGTAAAGGTTTATCATTTCTCGCGCCTGCACTGAGTGCCCGGGAAACCCCGGCGCGCGCACGCAGTCATAACCCTGAACCCCCAGCGAATACCGCCAATGGTGGCGGCAAGTTCCTTTTATCGTGAAAAAGTTCATTGTTCCCATGTTGTTGTCGGCTGCGGCCGGTGCTCAGCCCGGTGACCGGCTCGAAGAGGTGCAGGTAACGGCCGGTCGCATCGAGCAGGCTGTCAGCGACGTATCGACGGCGGTCACTGTGATCGATGCGGACGAGATTCGTTCGCAGGCGCCGGCTATTTCTACCGACCTGCTGCGCGGGGTACCTGGTGCTTTTGTCCAGCAAACGACACCGGGCCAGGGTGTGCCTATAGTTCGTGGGCTGAAGGGGTCAGAGGTGCTGCACCTCGTTGATGGCTTTCGCCTTAATAACGCTTTGTTCCGCAACGCACCCAACCAGTATGTCGCCCTGGTCGACGCCCGCAGCCTGGCACGACTTGAGGTGGTACGCGGTCCGGCACCGGCACTATATGGTTCCGACGCGATGGGCGGTGTCGTACAAATGGTGACCGAACTCCCCCAGCTCGACATCGAGCCGGCCTTGTCCGGTCGCGCGGTTTTCGATTACCAGACCGCTGACGAGGCTCTGACCGGTCATCTCACTGTCAGCCAGGGTGGGCGGCGTGCCGCCATGCTGGCATCGGCGACCTACCAGGACGTCGGTGACCGGCGTGTCGGTGGCGGTGCTGAACCGGGCAACTCGGCATACACCTCGCGCGCCGGCCGCGCTGTATTTGTTGCTCGCCCCGATGACCGGCACGACCTGATGCTTGATCTGCAGTACCTGCGACAGCCAGGTACACCCCGATTCGATGAGCTGGTGGCCGGATTTGGCCAGGATCAACCAGCCTCGGCTGTGTTCAGTTTCGAGCCCAACGATCGCCTGTTTCTGCATGCCCGGCACCAGTGGCACGAGGTCGGTGGTTTTATCGATGAGCTCGAGACTCATCTTGGTTACCAGGTCATGCATGACGATCGTCGCACGCGTGACACCGGCAGTACCTCGCTGCGTCGTGAACGCAATAAAAGTGAGTTGATCGGGTTAACCGTGCAGGCGCAGAGTCGCACCGGCATTCATCAGCTGACCTACGGGGCGGAAATCTATGCCGACGAGGTCAGCAGCTCTCGCACCGCAACGGATATCAACAGCGGTACGACAGAAAGCATTCGCAGCCGGTTTCCGACCGGATCGACGATGGACAGTATCGCGTTCTATATCAATGATTCGTTTGCACTGGGTTCGCGTCTCGATATCGATGTAGGCGCGCGCTACAGCCAGTTCGATATTTCGTTGCCGCCTGCCGACAGGCCCATCGGCACCGACGTCGATGTCGATGACCTGACCGGCGATCTCGGTTTGATCTACGAGATACAGCCAAACCTGAGCCTGGTCGCCAATATCGGACGCGGTTTTCGGGCACCTAATATTTTTGACCTTGGCACACTGGGGCCACGACCCGGCAACCGCTTCAATATAGGTAACCCGAATCTCGGACCGGAAGAAGTACTGACCACTGACGTTGGCTTCAAGTGGAGCAGCGCCACCGTCGTGGCTGAAGCGGTGGTGTGGCAGGCAGACTACCGTGACAAGATCGATTCGGTCCCGACGGGAGGAATCGATGAGTCGGGGCGCACTATAGTGCAGTCACGCAACACTGCCGAATTGGATTTGTGGGGTATCGAGTCGGGTCTGCGCTACCGCAGCGGTGACGGTCGCTTCGGTGTCGAGGGTGTCATCAATTACACCCGGGGTGAGCAGACCGATGCCGATGGATTCTCCCAGCCGGGCGACCGTATTCCGCCATTGAATGGCCTGCTGGCGGTCAGCTACGGCCTGTCGCCGGAAATCGGTGTGGATGCGGCTGTGCGTTTCGCCGCCGACCAGGAACGCATCAGTGATCGCGATGCCGGTGATCCGCGCATCGACCCGAATGGCACAGCCGGTTGGGCGGTTTTCGATCTTGGTTTGCAATGGCAGGTCAGCGCTGCACTCGATGCGCGGCTGTGGCTCGACAACGTCATGGATAAACGTTACCGCGAACACGCGTCCGGTATAGACGCGCCGGGGCGCAGTCTCGGACTAAGTCTCAGCGCCAGCTTCTGACGCTTCCCCGTAGGAGCGGCTTCAGCCGCGATTCTCTCCGGGAAAAAGTTGGAGAGAAAAACGGGGCTGAAGCCGCTCCTGCAGAAGCATCGGGGCTGAAGTCCTTCCTACTTTTCTTTCCGGCGCTTGATCTTGCGCACGATCTTTTTCTCGCCGTCTTCGGTCACTTCGGTTTCAACGAAAACCTCGACATCTGCGTTGTGCATGCCCGCGCCGTGATCGACAAAGTGAATTTCATCGGTGATACCGGCTGCGCTCAGCGCCGCACTGATGGTCTCGCGCCGGGCAGCGTCCATCGGTTCACCGCTAATAATCGTCAGGCCGGGCGCGGCGTACTTGTGCATGATGTGCTTGCCGGGACCAGGTCCATGCTCGCCATGATGGGCCGCCGGTACTTCGAAGGTCTGGCCATCGACATCGAGGCTAAGGCCGGTTTCGAGACGTGTGACCGTGATGTTTTGTCCGCTTTCGCTGACAATTGAGCGACTCTCGCCCGGCTGCAGGTCGTGTACGCGAAAACCGGTCACCTCGCTGTCGAGCGTGATGTCGACCGGGCCATTGCCCTGGTCGAGCTTGAGCTTGATGACTTCCTGCTCGCCGCCGTTGGCACTGGTCCAGCCGGCCGCGGTCAGAATGAGAATGACGGGCAACATTGTGAGTAAGCGCTTCATATTCGATTTCCTCGTGAAGGGGCGATATCTGAATGATGCCGCTGCAACGAAAAAGGTCGCAGCGAACTCAGCTATTCGCAATTTATTGATTGCCGGGCTGATATGGACTGCGATGCTACCACCGGTGGTGCTGGCCGCGGAATGTTCTCTCGACTGGGTGTGTGTGCGACCGCAGACCCAGGACGACGGTGTGGTGCTGTTCCTCGGTGAAAACCTGCGCGACTTTCCCGTGACCGTCAGTCTGCGGGTGCGCTCGCGCACCCTCGAGGGCACACCGAACCCGGTGACCATGACGATTCCGGCGCGC
>JABDKV010000056.1 GCA_013002045.1 Gammaproteobacteria bacterium | reverse complement strand
GTTGGTCGGGACTGAAGTCCCTCCTACGGATCGCTGCGCGATCCTATCGCGGCTGAAGCCGCTCCTACGGGGAGGCGCGCGCAGCGCGCGTAGGAGGGGCTTTAGCCCCGATTCTTTCTTACGTCGGAATTTGTAAGTGATAAGCACTGTGGGTCGGGACTGAAGTCCCTCCTACGGATCGCTGCGCGATCCTATCGCGGCTGAAGCCGCTCCTACGGGGGAGGGACGGGGGATCGCCGCGCTTGCCAACGGTGGTGGCGGGGCCATACCCTTGGCGGATGAAAACGAATATCGCCTTTTTGGCTGCTGTGCTGGTGCTGGCGGGCTGTGACAACGGTTCCGAATCTGAAGAAACTGTCCCGTTTCCCAGTACTTACAACGTACCGAGCAGCGACCCGATCCTGATTCGCAACGCCACCATCCTCACCGGGACCGGTGAACGTATCGATGGCGGCGCCATACATATCGTCGATGGACGCATAGAAGCCATTGGCGCAAAACTCAAGCCAGGCCGTGACACGCTGGTCATCGAGGCCGAAGGCAAGTGGGTCACCCCCGGCATCATCGACAACCACTCCCACCTCGGCCTGTACCCCTCGCCCGGCGTGCAACCGCATTCCGATGGCAATGAGATCACCGGCCCGGTCACCGCCGAGGTCTGGGGCGAACACTCGATCTGGCCACAGGATCCCGGTTTTGCCACCGCGCTGGCCGGTGGTGTGACCTCGATGCACATCCTGCCCGGTTCGGCCAACCTGATCGGCGGTCGCGGTGTCGTGGTCAAGAACCTGCACTCACGCACCATGCAGGGCATGAAATTCCCGGGCGCGCCACACACGTTAAAAATGGCCTGTGGCGAGAACCCCAAGCGGGTCTACGGCGCCGGTCGCCAGAGCGCTCCGATGACCCGCATGGGCAACGTCGCCGGCTACCGCCAGGCCTGGGCCGACGCGCAGTCTTACCTGCGTAAACTCGACAATGCCGAGGCCGGCGGCGGCGAACCACCCGACCGCAACCTGCGCCTGGAAACGCTGGCCGAAGTGCTCCGCGGCAACATCACGGTACACAACCACTGTTATCGTGCCGACGAGATGGCAGTAATGCTCGATGTCGCGCGCGAGTTTGGCTACGAAGTCTCGTCCTTTCATCACGCCACCGAGGCCTACAAAATTGCTGACCTGCTGGCCGAAAGTGGCACCTGCGCTGCGATGTGGGCCGACTGGTGGGGCTTCAAACTGGAAGCCTTCGATGCGATTCGTGAAAACGTCGCCTTTGTCGAACAGGCCGGGGCCTGCGCCATTGTCCATTCCGATTCCGGTATCGGCATCCAGCGGCTCAACCAGGAAGCGGCCAAGGCCATGGCGGCCGGTCAGCGTGCCGGTATCGATATCACGCCTGAAACCGCCATCAGCTGGATCACGATCAACCCGGCGAAGTCGCTGCGTATCGACGACCAGGTCGGCAGTCTCGAGCGCGGCAAAATGGCCGACATAGTCATCTGGGATGGCGACCCGTTCAGTGTTTATACCCGCGCCGAGCAGGTACTGATCGATGGTGCCATTGTCTATGACCGCCATGACCCGTCACGCCAGCCGGTGTCGGATTTCTCGCTGGGTACACGTGATGACACCGGGGGTGCGCCATGAAGAAATATCTCGCATTGACGGCGTTATTGCTGAGCGGGCCGGTCGCAGCAGAAACGATTGCCATCACCGGCGCGACAATCCACACACTGGGCGACATCGGCACCATCGAGGACGGCACGATCGTCATCGATGACGGTGTCATTACGGCTATCGGCGCGGCAGTGGAAATCCCGACCGACGCCCGCACAATTTCAGCGCGCAATAGTGTCGTCACACCCGGCCTGTTCGATCCGATCAGCTATCTCGGCATCGTCGAGATCAGCCTGGTCGACAACACGGTGGACCACAGGCAGCACGGTACCCGCTACAGCGCCGCGTTCGATGTGGCGCCGGCTATTAATCCGCGTTCGACGCTGATCCCGATCAATCGTATCGAGGGTGTGACCCGCGCCATGGTGGCACCGGCTCCGGCCAGCGACGGTGGCAGCCTGATCAGTGGCCTCGGTGCGATCATGAATCTCAGTGGTCGTGATAATTACGTCGAGCAACCGCGGGCCGCATTGTTTGTGCACCTGGGTGAGCGTGGTGCCGGGCTGAGTGGCGGCTCGCGGGCGGCGGCATTGTTGTCGTTGCGAGAAGCACTCGAAGACGCCCGTGACTATGCCAACAATCGCGGCGCTTACGATTCAGGGCGGCGTCGCGACTACGCACTGAGTCGCTACGATCTCGAGGCATTGCAACCGGTCCTCGACGGCGAGATACCGATGGTCGTCACCGTCAACCGCGCCAGCGATATCGAGCAGGTGTTACAGCTGGCTGAAGATGAACGCATCGATGTGGTTATTCGCGGCGGTGCTGAAGCGTGGCTGGTAGCCGACCAGCTGGCCGAAGCCGGCGTCCCGGTCATCACTGATCCAACCCGTAACCTGCCCAGTGCCTTCGAGTCGTTGAATGCCTCGCTCGAATCGGCCGCGCGGCTTGATGCCGCCGGTGTCACAGTGGCGTTCTCGATCAGTGAGTCACACAACGCACGCAACCTGCGTCAGCTGGCCGGCAACGCTGTCGCCAATGGCATGGATTACGAGGCGGCGCTGCGTGCCGTCACCGTGACTGCGGCTGATATCTTTGCCAGCCGCGGCGGTGGCCCGCTCGAAGTCGGCCAGCGCGCCGAACTGGTGGTATGGGATGGTGATCCACTGGAAGTGACCAGTTTCGCCGATGCGGTATATATTGACGGGCAGGAAATCCCGATGCGCAGTCGCCAGACATTGCTGCGGGATCGTTACCTCGAGCTCGACACGGAGTGGCCACACGCTTATCCACGATGACGGCAGCGACTTTCACATTACGGCTGGCGCGACCGGCTGACGCCAGTCTGCTGGCGACAATGTCACGCGAGTTCATCGAGGACGGTTTGCGCTGGACCTGGAGAGCGCCGCGTATTGCACGGCAGATCGAGAGCAGCGACACCGTCGTGCTGGTCGCACTCGAAGGTCGTCGCCTGGCCGGCTTCGCCATCATGAGTTACGGCGATACCAATGCGCACCTGAACCTGCTCGCAGTCGACCCGGCGTACCGGATGCAGGGGCTCGGTCGGCGCATGGTGGACTGGCTGGAGAAAACGGCACGCAATGCCGGCATATTCCGCATCACGCTCGAAGTCCGTGCGCAAAACTTCGGCGGTCGTTGTTTCTATAAGGCGCTCGGCTATCGCGAAGTGCTGTTGCTGCGTGGCTATTACCAGGGTGCCGAAGATGCAGTCCGCATGCGGCATAACCTGCGGGTCGACGTCACCTCGAGCTGATCTTGATCCGTTACTGGCTATTCAGCCTATTGCTGGCATTGCCAGTCGCCCATGC
>JABDKV010000055.1 GCA_013002045.1 Gammaproteobacteria bacterium | reverse complement strand
TCGTAGCGTTTGGACACTCGCTTTTGCAGCGGCCTCACCAGGTCCTGGTCACATTCCGGGATCAGCTTATCGGTCAGCTCAACTATCGAGATCTTCACGCCGAGTGCGGCATAAACCGTGGCCATTTCCAGCCCGATAATGCCACCACCGATAACCAGCATCCGCTCAGGCAGTATTTTCAGTTCCAGGGCCGAGGTCGAATCGAGTACCCGCTTGTCATTGGGCTGAAACGGCAGGCGCGCCGGTTCCGAACCGGCTGCAATCACGCACTGCTCAAATTCGACCACAGTTGTGTCACCGGCAGACTCAATCTCCAGATGGTACGGCGACAGGAATTTTGCAGTGCCCTGGATGGTGTTGACCTTGCGTTTTTTCGCCAGTCCGGCCAATCCACCTGTCAGCTTGGCCACGACCTTGTCTTTCCAGTTAGCCAGCTTTTCGGTGTCGATTTCCGGCTCACCGAAAACGACACCATGGTCAGCCATGTGCTCGGCCTCCTCGATGACCTTGGCTGCATGCAACAACGCCTTCGATGGAATACAACCGACGTTGAGGCAGACCCCGCCCAGTGTCGCCCAGCGATCAATCAGCGTGACGTCCATTCCGAGATCAGCGGCGCGGAACGCCGCGGCATAGCCACCGACGCCGGCGCCAATAACGGCCAGGCCCGTCTTCAGATCAACTTTGCCCTCGTAGCCGCTCGCAGCCGGCGCCGAGGACTGACTTTTGGTTTCGCCTCTATCTTGCTGTTTTCTATGAGGAGAATCAGCGCCCGCAGCAGAGCCCGTGGTGGCCGCGTCTGCGGCGTCGGCAGCTGCCGGCTCCAGCGTGGCAATAACCGAACCCTCCGACACCTTGTCGCCGGTGGCGATCTTAAGGTCGGCGATCCGGCCACTCTGTGGCGCCGGGATGTCCATCGCGGCCTTGTCGGTTTCGAGCGTGATCAACGGGTCTTCGGCGGCAACGGTATCCCCTGCCGCGACATGCACCTCGATGACATCGACATCTACGAAGTCACCAATGTCCGGAACCTTGATCTCGATGGGTTCGCTCATTTGAGGCTGTCTGCTATCAGCGCTTCGGGGTCGGCCAGTGTCTCGGCCAGGAAGCGGGTGAAGCGCACCGCTGATGCGCCGTCGATCACACGATGATCATAGGACAGTGACAGCGGCACCATCAGCCTGGGCGCAAACTTGGACCCGTCCCAGACCGGCGTCATTGCCGAGCGGGAAATACCGAGAATCGCGACTTCCGGCGCATTAATGATTGGCGTAAAGGCAGTACCACCGATGCCGCCAAGACTGGAAATCGTAAACGTGCCGCCCTGCATGTCTTTACCTGGCAGCTTGCCGTCGCGCGCCTTGCCCGCCATCTCGACCAGCTCGCCGGCGATTTCGAACAAGCCTTTGCTGTCGGCGTCCCGGATGACAGGCACCACCAGCCCGTTGGGGGTATCCGCTGCAAACCCGACATGAAAGTACTTCTTGAACACCAGGTGATCGCCATCGGGATCCAGCGACGTATTGAAAGTCGGGAATTCTTCCAGCGTCCGCACGACGGCCTTCACGAAGAAAGCTAACGGCGTCAGCTTCACCCCCTGCTCGCTGGCCGCTTCCTTAAGCGCCTTGCGACGCGCCTCGAGATCAGTGATGTCAGCTTCATCGAATTGGGTTACATGCGGTAGATTGATCCAACTGGCGTGAAGCCGGGGGCCTGATATTTTCTGGATTCGAGACAGAGGCTTACGCTCGATTTCTCCAAACTTGGCGAAGTCGACTTGCGGCACTTCCGGCAACGCTGCGCCTGCCGCCCCGGGCATTGAGCCGGACATGACCGCTTTGACGAAGCCGGTGATGTCGTCCCGGGTAATGCGATTTTTCTCACCGGTGCCACTGACCCGCCCCAGGTCGACTCCGAGTTCACGGGCGAACTTGCGTACCGACGGACCTGCATGCGCAGCCGCAAAACTGTCTTCGTCGATCGGCGGCAGCCGACCCGCAGGCGCTTTCGGCATTGGCTGTTGCGCGGTAGTTGCGGCCACGGCGGGCGGTGGTGTCGTCGCTGCAGCCGCTGGCGGGGCCGACGCCGTGGATTGTGATGGCGGCGCCGACTGCTCTTGCGAGGCAGTCCCCTTGATCGTAGCCAGGCGATCACCTTCACTGACCTTGCTACCAACCTGGACATGCATCTCGGCCACGGTGCCGGCCAAGGGTGACGGCACATCCATGGCCGCCTTGTCTGTCTCGAGTGTAATTAGCGGATCTTCTGCCGCGACGCTGTCACCGGCGGCGACATGCACCTCGATAATCTCGACATTGCTGAAGTCGCCAATATCGGGCACCCGGACCAGCTCGGCATTAACCTGCGACTCAACCTGGTCGCGGGTAATGACCTGCGTGGCTTCGAACTGGGTTTCGTCAGCCGCTGGTGCGTCTTCACCCCCGGCTTCGGCCAGTGCGATGACATCGCCCTGCGATACCTTGTCCCCGGCAGCGACTTTCATTTCTGTGATGGTGCCGGCGAACGGCGCCGGAATATCCATCGAAGCCTTGTCGGTCTCGAGGGTAATCAACGGGTCTTCCGCGGCAACCTGGTCGCCACTGGAGACCATCACCTCGATAATTTCGACCTCTTCGAAATCACCGATATCCGGAATACGAATTTCCTGGACGGCCACGACTTACAACCCCACCGGATTGGGCTGATCGGGGTCAATTCCATACTTGCGCATAGTCTTGACCACGGTGTCGGCTTCGATCTGGCCACGATCGACCAGCGACTTCAGAGCCGTAATCACGATGTGATTACAGTTAACTTCAAAGTGACTGCGCAACGCATCGCGCCCGTCACTGCGCCCGTAGCCATCGGTGCCAAGCACGTGATAGTCGCCCGGTATCCACGGCCTTACCTGGTCGGCATGAATCTTCATATAGTCGGTGGCCGCAATGAACGGGCCTTCTACACCTTTGAGCGCCTGCTCGATATAGCTATGGCGTGGGGCGTCTTTTGGATGCAGGCGATTCCAGCGCTGGGCCGACAGGCCCTCGCGCCGCAGGCGGTTGAAACTGGTTACACTCCAGACATCGGCTGGAATATCAAAGTGCGCTTCGAGTATCTCCGCCGCCGACAGGACTTCGCGCAGGATCGTACCCGATCCGAGCAACTGCACCCTGATCTTGCCCTTCGCTCCCTCACGCAGCCGATACATACCGCGCAGAATGCCTTCTTCCTGACCTTCAGGCAGCGCCGGGTGGGTGTAATTCTCATTCATGCAGGTGATGTAATAAAAAACATTCTCCTGCTGTTCGTACATGCGTTTGAGCCCGTCCTGGACGATTACCGCGACTTCGTAAGCATAGGTCGGGTCGTAGGCGACACAGTTCGGTATCGTCGACGCAGCCAGATGACTGTGACCGTCCTGGTGCTGCAGTCCTTCGCCGGCCAGTGTCGTCCGTCCGGCGGTCCCGCCGATCAGGAAACCGCGTGCCTGCATGTCGCCGGCGGCCCAGGCAAAATCACCGATACGCTGGAATCCGAACATCGAGTAATAGATATAGAACGGGATCATGTTGATGCCGTGGTTGGCATAGGCGGTACCGGCCGCCGTCCATGAACAGAAGGCACCTGCCTCGTTGATACCTTCCTGCAGGATCTGTCCCTGCTTGTCCTCGCGGTAATACATCAGCTGATCGGCGTCGGCCGGCGTGTACAGCTGCCCCTTGGACGAATAAATCCCGAACTGGCGGAACATCCCTTCCATGCCAAAGGTGCGCGCTTCATCGGGCACGATCGGCACGACATGCGGTCCGATCTGCTTGTCCCGCAACAATGTGGTCATGATCCGGACAATGGCCATCGTCGTCGATATCTCGCGCGTACCACTGCTCTTGAGCTGGGTTTCGAATGCATCGAGCGCGGGGGCCTTGATTATCGGTGCCTTGTCGATACGAATCGGTAGTGAGCCATTCAGCGCCGCACGCTTCTCGCGTATGTAACGTGCCTCGTTACTATCCGGTGCCGGCAGGCAGAACGGCACGTCTTCGAGATCGGCATCGCTGACCGGAATATCGAAACGATCGCGGAAATGCCGCAAAGCATCGATATCCAGTTTCTTGGCCTGGTGAGCGGTCATCGCACCCTCGCCGGCCTTGCCCATGCCGAAGCCTTTGACGGTCTTCGCCAGGATCACGGTCGGACCACCCTTGTGATTGACCGCGTTGTGATAAGCGGTATAGACCTTCTGCCGGTCGTGACCACCGCGATTGAGACGCCAGATTTCCTCGTCGCTCATGTCGGCGACCATGGCTTCGAGTTCCGGGTACTTGCCAAAGAAGTGCTCGCGGACAAAGGCACCATCGCGTGACTTGAACGCCTGGTACTCGCCATCGACCGCTTCTTCCATGCGCTTTTGCAACAAGCCATGGGTGTCTTTCGCCAGCAACGGATCCCAGCGCGATCCCCACAGCACTTTCAGCACATTCCAGCCGGCGCCACGGAATATTGCCTCGAGTTCCTGGATGATCTTGCCGTTACCACGCACCGGGCCGTCGAGTCGCTGCAGGTTGCAGTTGATCACGAAGACCAGGTTATCGAGGCCTTCCCGCACCGGAACATCGATGGCACCAAGCGATTCCGGCTCGTCCATCTCACCGTCACCGAGGAAACACCAGACCTTGCGATCGCTAGCCGCGACCAGTTCACGGTGTTCGAGGTAGCGCATGAACCGCGCCTGCATGATTGCAAACATCGGCCCCAGGCCCATCGACACCGTCGGGAATTGCCAGAAATCGGGCATCAGCCACGGGTGCGGGTACGACGACAGACCGCCACCGCCGACTTCACGTCTAAAGCGATCGAGTTGCGCCTCGTTCAGGCGCCCTTCCATGTAGGCGCGTGCATAGATCCCGGGCGAGGAATGGCCCTGGATGAAAATCATGTCTCCGCGATGGTCGCCCTCGGCGCCACGCCAGAAATGATTGAACCCGACTTCGTACAAGGTGGCGGCCGATGCATAGGTGGCGATGTGACCACCGTACTCGGAGCTTTCCTTGTTGGCGCGCAGCACCATGGCCATCGCATTCCAGCGCAAATAGGCCGCGATGCGTTTTTCCAGTGACTCGTTGCCCGGATAAGCGAGCTGCTGATCGGCCGGAAACGTATTCAGGTAGGCGGTCGTCGCGCCATAGGGCATGTCGGCGCCGGCGCGGCGCATGTGGTCCATGACCTGGTCGACCAGGAACCGGGCCCGATCGGGACCATGGACGCGCATGACTGATTCGATGGATTCAATCCATTCCCGCGTTTCTAGTGGATCGCTGTCGTTCTGTCGCGAAGTCATATATTTCCCTTGGAAAGCTCCCCTGACCGGCGATTTATTGCTCCGCACCGCTACGCACAGCAAGACCGACCCGGCGCAACCGGATACAGACCGGGTATGATCGGGGTTTGAGAAATACCGGTCAAGGCAAGAAAGGACACCGCATGCTCCCCGATCCGACCAAACTCACCGTCTCGACACTCGATCTGCCACTCACACGCAAGAAACTGGAATCCCTCGAACACCTCGTAGTCGTGGTGCCGAAGACCGGCCGCGGCATCCAGTGGAAGGCAATTCCGCAGGCCGAGGCGCTGAAGAAACTCGAACGCCGCAACCGCGCACCCGGGGCTATACCGTCTGCACAGACCCGCCTGGGTAACAAGGCCCAGACGCTCATCAGCCTGGTTCGTGTCGATAGCAGCAGTTCAACCTTCGAGTTGCAGACACAGGCGCGCAAGGCACTGGCCCACGTGCTGGGTTTCAATCCGGCCTCGCTGGCTCTGCTCGTGTCAGGCTATGACGATGATCGTACTAACGCCGTTGCCGGCGCCTTTACGATTGCAGCAATGGCCGCGATAACGACGATGCCGTCAGCAAAATCGAAACAGCCCAAGGCCGCGCGACTGAAAAGGCTGCATCTGGTTGGCGCCGGTGAGATCGATATCGAACGATTACGCGCCGAGCAGCGGGGCAACCAACTGGCGCGCTGGCTCACCTCGCTGCCACCCAACCAACTCGATGCCGCCGGTTACCGCAAACGGGTTGAGGCGCTGGCGAAGGAACAGGGCTGGGACATGAAGTTTCTCAACCGCAGTGCCCTGCAAAAACGGGGTGCCGGCGCATTCCTCGCAGTAGCCCGCGCCGACGAAAACGCCGGAATCGTGCATTTACGTTATCGCCCAGGCGACAAAAAGGCTGCTCCCGATCTCGCACTGGTTGGCAAGGGCATCTGTTTCGATACCGGTGGCACCAACGTCAAGCCTGCGCAGTACATGCTCAACATGCATGACGACATGCAGGGCAGCGCGGTCGCCCTGGGGACGCTACTGGCACTGAGCGAACTTGGATCCGACATGGCCGTCGATTGCTGGCTGGCGATTACCGAGAACCTGATCAGTCGCGATTCCTACAAGCAAAATGAGATTGTCACCGCGCTGAACGGGACGACCATCGAGATCATGCACACTGATGCCGAAGGTCGCATGGTGCTGGCCGACACGCTGTCACTGGCGGCGGCGGAACAACCCGCGGTCATGATCGATTACGCAACACTGACAGGCTCCTGTGTTAGTGCATTGACCACTCGCTACAGTGGCGCATTCACCAACCGTGACGACCTGAACCCGCTGCTGATCGATGCTGGCAATGCCAGCGGGGAAAGAGTCTGGCCGTTTCCAATGGATGACGATTTCGAAGAAAGTTTGCGCAGCAACATTGCCGACACACTGCAATGTCGTATCGACGGTGGCGGCGACCACATACTTGCAGCGCGCTTTCTGCAGAAGTTTTGTGATGACAAACCGTGGATCCACTTTGACCTGTCGGCGGGACGCAACAAGGGTGGACTCGGTGCCATCCCGACCGATGTAAGCGGCTTTGGCGTTCGCATGACACTGAACCTGTTGCTCGAACAGGGCTTGCTGGAAAAGGTGAGTCAGACCTGAGGTGACCGATACACTTACGCTCGTTAGGCCAGACGACTGGCACCTGCACCTGCGAGATGGCGAGCGACTCGCAGCAGTAGTCGGTCACAGCGCGCGCCAGTTTGCCCGCGCCATTGTCATGCCCAACCTGACACCACCGGTGACCACCGTCGCCGCGGCGCAGCGCTATCGCGAGCGCATCCTCGACGCGTTACCAGGGGACAACGACTTCGGCCCATTGATGACCCTGTACCTGACGGATGAGACATCGGCGCAGGAGATCGATCGCGCCGCAGCCAGCGATCATGTTTACGCCTGCAAACTCTACCCGGCCGGCGCAACTACAAACTCAGATGCAGGCGTGACGGACATTCGTCGGTGTGACGATGCGCTGGCGCGGATGGCTGAACACGGTATGCCATTGCTGGTACACGGCGAAGTCACAGACGACGTCGTCGACATTTTCGAACGCGAAGCGCAATTCATCGATCGTGTGCTGGCCCCGTTGTGCGAACGGGTGCCGGCGCTGCGTGTTGTTTTCGAACACGTGACTACTAAGGCGGCCGTACAATTCGTGGAATCGCTGCCCGGACGCCTGGCGGCGACGATTACACCGCAACATCTGTTATTGACGCGCAATGACCTGCTCGCGGGCGGCTTGCGACCCCATCACTATTGCCTGCCGGTGCTGAAGACCTTCGAGGACCGCGATGCGCTGATCACCGCCGCCACCTCGGGAAGTGCGCAGTTTTTCCTCGGCACGGACAGCGCACCCCACGCCCGTCACGAGAAAGAAAGCGACTGCGGTTGCGCCGGCACTTACTCGGCCCATGCGGCGATAGAACTCTATGCAGAGGCTTTTGACCGCGCCGGGGCCCTGGACAAGCTGGAGGGTTTCGCATCGCTCCACGGGCCGGGGTTTTACCGACTTCCGGTCAATCGCGATACCATTACCCTGACCCGTCAGAACTGGACAGTGCCAGCCAGTTTTCCGTTTGCCGGAAATGAACTGGTACCACTGGGCGCCGGTACTGACCTTGCCTGGAAAATGGTTTGAATAACAACAACGACGACAAGCAACCCTCCCCCATTGCCAGCCGCTTCCGTGGTTTTTTGCCGGTCGTAATCGATGTCGAAACGGGTGGTTTCAACGCACAGACCGACGCGTTACTCGAGATTGCCGCGGTCATGCTCAACATGCGTGACGACGGACAGCTGGTTATGAACGATACACATCGGTATCACGTCAAGCCTTTCGCCGGCGCTAATCTCGAACCGGCTTCGCTGGAGATTATCGGCATCGATCCGCATCATCCGCTGCGACCAGCCATTGACGAGCGCGATGCATTGCAACGGATATTTCGTGAGGTTCGCCGCGCGCTACGGGAAACCGGTTGTAACCGCGCGATACTGGTTGGTCACAACTCGTTTTTTGATCTCAATTTTATTAATGCCGCTGTGGAACGTACCGGGATCAAGCGTAACCCGTTTCACCCGTTCAGCAGTTTCGATACCGCGACGCTGGCCGGTGTGGCGCTGGGCCAGACGGTGCTGGCGCGAGCGGCGAAAGCGGCCGGTATACGCTGGGACCAGAACGAAGCTCACTCGGCAGCCTACGATGCGGAACGCACGGCTGAGTTGTTTTGTGCCATCGTCAACCGCTACCGCAGCGTCTACGAGCGCTGGACCCTGTAGAAGCGGCTTCAGCTGCGATTCTTTTTCCCCGTAGGAGCGGCTTTAGCCGCGATTCTTCTTCCCCGTAGGAGCGGCTTTAGCCGCGATTCTTTCTTTCTAACGAAGATGGTGGTTCATCGTAAGAAAGAGGTCGGGACTGAAGTCCCTCCTACGGATCGCTGCGCGATCCATCGCGGCTGAAGCCGCTCCTACAGGGGAGGGACGGATCGCTGCGCGATCCATCGCGGCTGAAGCCGCTCCTACAGGGGAAAGAATGGCGCGCGCAGCGCGCGTAGGAGGGGCTTTAGCCCCGATCAGACTATGGGCCGCTACGAAGCCAAGCCGCCAGAGAGAGCCTAGTCGTTGGCGGCGACCATTTTCTTGAGCTCACCGCTGTTGTACATCTCGACGGCGATATCGCAACCACCGACAAGTTCGCCGTTGATGTAGAGCTGCGGGTAAGTCGGCCAGTTCGAATAGGCCTTCAACGCTTCTCGCAGGTCCGGTTCCTCGAGGATATTGACATGAGCGAACTCCGCCTCGACCGCGCGTAACGCCGCGACCGTCTGTGCCGAAAAGCCACACATGGGAAAGTCTGGTGAGCCTTTCATATAGAGCAGCACCGGGTTGTCACGCAGTTGTTGCTCGATTTTCTGTTTCGTCTCTTCGTTCATTTCATTCACTCAGTTGCCTGGATTCTCACATTGAGGTTGTTCTCGACCGCGGTCACGCCTCGAGTCTGCTCGGCCAGTTCTGTCGCCTGTTCGCGTGCCAGGTAGCTGCCGACATTACCGGTCAGCGTCACCACACCCTGGTAGACATCGACATCGACCTGGCCGGCGTCGATGTACTTGCTGCGAATGAGCTTGGTCTTGACGGCAGCCGTAATAGTCCCGTCATTGATGACCTGGCCGACCTTGCGCTCATCCTTACCAACCACATAGCCTCCGGCGGCTGCGCCGCCGATGGCCAATGCGGTACATCCACTGACGCTAAAAGTCAGAGCAAGTAAAAGAACGGCAAAGTATCGCTGCATCGCACCTGTTTCCGGCTTCATTGCCGATTTGACCGCTACGCGGCCAAAAGTGCCGCAAACGGATTATCGCATGCTTTCGGCCACGTGCTGCCAGTTAACGAGCTTCCAGAACGCGTCGATATACTTCGGTCGCGCATTGCGATAGTCAACGTAATACGCATGCTCCCAGACATCGCAGGTCAATAACGGCGTCGAGTCGCCAGTCAGTGGCGTCCCGGCATTGGAAGTCTGCTCGATGGCCAGCGAGCCGTCCGTCTGCTGCACCAGCCAGGCCCAGCCCGAACCGAACAGCGATCCCGCCTTGTCACTGAACTTGTCCCGAAATGCGTCGATTGAACCAAAATCGCGCTGGATTGCCGCGGCCAGATCGCCATCGGGATCGCCGCCACCGTCCGGGGACATGCAATGCCAGTAGAACGTGTGATTCCAGACCTGCGCGGCATTGTTGAAGATGCCACCGGAGGCGGAGCGAATAATGTCTTCGAGCGACTGGCCCTCGTATTCAGTACCCTCTATGCCCTTGTTGAGCTTGTCGACATAGCCCTTGTGGTGCTTGCCATAGTGGTATTCGAGGGTCTCCTTCGAGATATGGGGTTGTAGTGCGTCCTTAGCGTACGGCAGCTCGGGTAATTCGAAAGACACGGTACCTCCTTAAATTTCAAGTAAAAACAGCCGGCTAGTATAACAGGCGAGCATTATGAAACCGCTATAATGGACGCCATGATCCAAATTCCTGAGCAAGACGTTATCGCAGCGAATGTGAAGGCGGCGTTGACGGAAGACATTGGGCCCGGCGACCTCACCGCGGCGCTGGTGCCAGCTACAGCAGTCGCTCGTGGCAAGGTAATCTCACGCGATGATGCAATTGTGTGCGGGCGGGCCTGGTTTGACGAGGTGTTCCGTCAGGTTGACGATCGGGTAGCGATCGACTGGCACATCGCCGACGGCGACCGCGTCGAACCGAACCAGGCGTTGTGCGATCTTCAGGGTCCGGCGCGCTCGTTGCTTACCGGCGAGCGCGCCGCACTGAACTTCCTGCAAATGCTGTCGGGAACGGCAACCACCGCGTCGCGCTATGCCGCCTGTGTCGCAGGCACTTCGACCCGAGTGCTGGATACCCGCAAGACCATCCCCGGTTTACGCCTGGCGCAGAAATACGCGGTGCGGTGCGGTGGTGCCGACAACCACCGGACAGGCCTGTACGACGGCATACTCATCAAGGAAAACCATATTCGCAGCGCCGGCAGTATTGCGGCGGCGGTGGCAGCCGCCGGCGATGCCACTGTTCCGGTCGAGGTCGAGATTGAGCACCTGGACCAGCTCGACGAAGCCCTCGACGCCGGTGCCGATATTGTCATGCTGGACAATTTCAGTCTGGACGCCATGCGCACAGCGGTACGTCGCAATCGCGAGCACCTGAATACGGCGAAGCTCGAGGCCTCGGGGAATGTATCACTGGAAACGCTGGCGGATATTGCGGCTACCGGTGTCGATTTCGTTTCCGTTGGCGCGCTGACCAAGCACGTTCGTGCTGTCGACTTGTCGATGCAGTTCTCTTTCGGCGCAGTTTGACGTCAGGCAGCGCGCACCAGCTTTTTCGGTTCCGACACCGCGTAACCCTGAGCAAAGTCAACACCCATGCTCGCCAACATGGCCAGGATGTCATCGTTCTCGGCAAACTCGGCAATGGTCTGCTTGCCAGTCAGGTGACCGATCTCGTTGATCGAACGCACCATCTCGCGATCAATGGGGTCATTGAGAATGCCACGGACAAAACTGCCGTCGATCTTCAGGTAATCGACGGGGAACTGCTTGAGGTATCCGAAAGACGACATACCGGTACCGAAATCGTCCAGTGCGAAACGACAACCCAGTTCTTTCATCGCGTGTATGAACTCCTTGGCCTTGGAGTAACTGGCGATAGCAGCAGTCTCAGTGATTTCAAAACAAATCTTGTGCGGATCGATACCAGACGATTCGAGCTGGTGGGTAACGAACGGCGTGAACTTGTCATCGGCAAGACTTTGACCAGAAAGATTGATCGCACATACCGCGAGGTTCTTGCGGTGATCGTCGCTGGAAAGCAGCCAGGCGAATGACTGGCGCACCACCCAGCGATCGATACTCGGCATCAGGTTATAACGCTCCGCGGCCGAGATAAATTCACTTGGCGGTATCAGCTTGCCACCCTCGTCACGCAGTCGCAGCAGCATTTCGTAGTGTTCGCCAGTCTCGTTGGCGCGCAGCGGTCGGATTACCTGGTTGAACAACTCGAAGCGATTCTCTTCCAGCGCGTTGTTGATGCGGGCCGCCCATTGCATCTCACGCCGACGACGCATCAGGTCGATATCGTTGTCCTGGAAAACATGGATGCGATTGCGACCTGATTCCTTGGCCGCGGCGCAGGCGCTGTCGGCCGAACTCAACAATCCGGCAACATCATGAATACCGGGTGACAATGGCACCACACCGACACTGGCACCAAGCCGGAAAGTCCGGTCGTCCCAGGTGAAGCGGAAACCCTCGACTACCTCGCGCAGTGTTTCCGCCATGTCCACCGCCTCGTCCAGCGCGCAGCTCTCGAGCAACAGCCCAAACTCGTCACCACCGAGGCGCGCCAGCGTGTCACGCCAGCGGATTTTCGATTTCAGCAGCTGGCCCAGCTGCGCCAGCAGCGTGTCACCTGCAGTATGGCCACAGGTATCGTTGACCATCTTGAACTGATCGATGTCGATGTGACAGAAAGCGTAGTGCGCATCGTTATCGGCCGCGGATTTCAGCGCGCGCTCCAGCTGTTTCTCCAGCTCAGCCCGATTGACCAGGCCAGTCAGCATGTCGTGACTGGTGTGATAACTCAGTCGACGATGCAGGTCACGGGCTTCGCTGACATCATGGAATACCAGCACGCCACCCAGGTACCTGCCCTGCTCGTCGCGTATTGCCGATGCGGTACTCTCGACATACATCTCGGCGCCATCGCGACGAATCAACAAGGTTGGCCGCAGCGACTTGACCGGCCGCGGACTGCGGGTGGCGACGGCCAGTGGGTCTTCGAGTGGCTCGCAGGTCTCCTCGTGATAGGTTCGGAATACGTCATTGACCGGCCGGCCGGCGGCATCATCGAGTTTCCAGCCTGTCAGCTCGGACGCTGTGGGATTGAGGTATTCGATATGACCATTGGCATCGGTACTGATGACGCCGTCACCAATGGACTGAAGCGTTATATGGGCGCGCTCTTTCTCGCGCCGCAATGCTTCCTCGAAGAACTTACGCTCGGTGATATCGAGTTCCACACCGACAATGCGTTCAGCGGTACCGTCGTCCCCGATTGTCGCTTTCGCCCGGCTCAGGACCCAGCGCCACTCACCGTTACGGTGTCGCATGCGATGGATACTCTCGAAAGCCGGGGCATCATTGGCAATATGGTCGCGCAGCAATCCCTGGACACGTGACAGGTCGTCGGGGTGAATAAGCTGGTGCCAGTCCAGGTTCAGTTCGCTGGAATCGACTTCGTCGTAACCCAGCATGCGTTTCCAGCGTGGCGAGAACCAGATGTTGTCATTGATGACATCGTAGTCCCACAGCCCTTCGTTGGCGCTTAGCGTGGCCAACTCACTGCGGCGTCGCTCGTTGCGCAATTCCCGTTCGGCATGACTGCGACCGAGCCCGTTGGCAATGCTGGCGGCGACAATCTTCAGTAGCAGGTGCAGGCTGACATCCCAGCCAGCTCGCGGCTCGGCACTGAGCAAGGCAACGAACCCACGCAGTTGCCCATCGACATGGAATCCGGCAAACAACCCGGCGCCAACACCGTGGGCGGTTAAATGTCGCGCGTCCGCCTCCATACTTTCACCCACGAAACGGGCATCGAGCATTTCCAGCACACGCAGGTGACCGAGTCGCGAAGACAGCCATGGAAAGCCGGCAAACGGTCGCGGGCCGAACAGCGCAAGATCGATCTGGCTGTCGTCTGCTTTGGCGGCCTGGTGGGTGACCAGCTTGCGTCCGTTGTCGTCAAGATTGACGACCGAGATCGCGTCGACGGCAAATGTCTCACGTAGCACAGTCAGCGCGCCGTTTAGCGGCTCGCTCAGCGCATCGGCGGCGGCCGCCTGGAAGTCGAGCACTACCTTGGTGAAGGTAATGTCCAGTCCCGGACTGGCATCCGCATGGTCAAGCCTGTTCTTGATATTCTGCCCCATCTGTAACCCGCTTAGAGTGCAACGCTTCCATGCGTAGTTGCGATCTTATCGTAAAGTGCCCTCTTGCCCGCATTTCCGCCTGGAGGCGCACGACCGGGGAATACTAGATTGTTTGCAAAAACAGTTCTCTCGACTGAATCTCATAACTCACACATTAACTTCGCAGTTATGACAAGACTCTGTCTGAAACCGGCTTTATTTGGGGAGAACGGCATCTTTGCACCGCAAAAACACATCTTTGGAAACAACACAAAAGCGCCTTCAAAATACGCAACGATCATGAAGGATGGTGACGAGAAAATGAAGCTGTGTTAATGGCCATAATGCGATCAAATAAACCCCCACAAATACCGATATCTTTTGTTAAACTCGCGGCCATAAATTACGGCGGTAAGTGTGATTTGCATCCACGACCGACCTGACAGTCGGGCGTAGTATCACAACCGTTCGGAGTACGAACTCCGAAGCTCAGGGGAGAGAGTCAGCGTCGGTTTGAAGCGACGCTTGTCTGGATTTTTGTAAAAGGCACACCTGCCGAAAGGCAGGGTCGCAAAGCCACCGGTCTAAGGGTCTACCTATGACAGCGGGGTTGCCAGGAATTTACGGAATAGCATGCACCAAAGGGTGCCTATTCCATCTGCGCATCCCACCCTCGGTTGCCTTGTCACACGTGCCCGTATAAATGGAGTGCGGTGAATGCACATAGTGCGATCGATCACAACTCAACTGGTACTTGTCTCGGCCATGCTGGTGCTCGCCGGTTGCGGCGGCGGTGGCGAAGGTGACGGCGACAGCAACACTACCCCGCCGGTCGCTAACAACCCGGCACCAACCACACCCCCACCATCACCGACGCCGGATCCCAATCCGACTCCGCCACCGGGTGATGACCCGGCACCGCCGGCACCACCACCGGCGCCTCCGGCTCACAAGAATCTGTTTGCCACCGTCAGCGGCGACACCTGGGACGAAACTGCGGTCCGCAAGGTACTGCACATATTCGCTTTCGGCGGGCACACCTCCGACGCCCAGATTGCGACCTGGGCCGACATGGCACCCGAGGATGCGATCGAGCAAATGCTCACGTTTGATCAACACAACCTGGCATTGTCGACACCGGCACTCGGTGATGTCGACGGTCTCGGCTATCGTCCGGCCACGCTGCATGACCTGGCGGCGTTCTGGAGTTCCAACGACCCGGGCAACCTGACACCCATAGACAGCCGCCATATCTATGACGTCGATAACTTCAATGGCTGGGCGCCGGCGTTGTGGCAACGGGCGGCAACAACCCGCGGGCTGAACCCGTTCCGCCATAAAATCGGGATGTGGGAAACCAATTACCACATGGCCGTCAATATCAAGTCCGGCGTAGGCCAAACCCCGCTGCTACGCTACTACGAAGACATCATGCAGGCCCACCTGGATGGTCTGCCGTACCAGCAGGTCATGGCGACGGCGGCGTCCTCCGCTGCTATTGCCTTACAGTACGGACATCGCAACAACCGCTACAGCAACGGCGTCTGCGACTGCAACGAAGACTTTGCCCGCGAGTATCACCAGCTGTTCTTCGGCATCCTCGGTATGGGCGAGATGGACTACCACGAGACGGTCACGATCAAGAACACCGCCAAGGCTTTCACTGACATGACGGTGCACTGGGATGAGCTGAACGGTATTACCGACTGGGTCGACTTTGGCACGTTCTACCATCCCGACCAGTCTCTCGAGATCCTCGGCACAATGGTTGATGGCACAACTGCCGAAGACCGTATTGCGGCACTGGCCGAGGTGTCCATCAATCACCCGGAGAGTCTCGATAATCTGCCAGTCATGATTGTCAATCAACTGGCTGATGACAACCTGACCAGTTTGAAAATCTCGGCGATACGCAACGCCTGGAGCAGCATGGATGAGAAAAACCTGCTGACCTTCCTGCGCGGCTACGCCATTTCGAACATTTTTCACGATGAGTCCCGGGTCAAATACCTGACCAGTGTCGATCGACACATGCTGATCACGAACCAGGTCGTGCAGAACAATCTGCAGAATGACATTGGTGTGTATGCGCCGCGCCCGATGGATGAAGGGGTAAATGTTTTCGCCCCTACCCATAATGTGTTTGGCTCCCAGAAAGGCACCGAGGCCGCCAGCAGCGATCGGGTATTTCGTGAAGCCTACAACCGGGCTACCGAGCGGGTCTGGCAACTGCGGTCGTCTGAGGGCGAGAAGTTCGGGACCAGCTGGGAACGCGACTGGGCTGCATTGGCACCGCGCAATGACGCCGGTAATTTCGTAGTCGAAGACGTTGCCGAGTGGCTTTGGCAGCGTTTCATTGCCGATGGACTTAAAAACTTCGGACCACTCGAGCAGGCCCACCTGTATGCCCTGCTCGGCGGCGATCGCGACCTGGCTTACCTGCTCGATGAAAACAATCTGGATCGTGTTGTTACCAAGAATGATGTTTTGTTCGATACAAGCGTCATCGAACTGGTCAACGACATGAAGAGTCGCATCCTTTTACTTGACAGTGTTGTCGAGGACGACCGCCGCAGCGCCAACCAGCGCATCGGTACCGCCATCAATTTCATTATTGCTACACCGTACATGTTTGCCCAGGAGGGTCGTTGATATGAATCGCAGGCAATTCCTGACCCGGTCTTTGCTGACCACCGCCGCGATGTCATCGGGTGCCATTCCCGGCCTGTCGCAGATCGCCCACGCCAGTGCGTTTGCACCCGTCACCGCCCGCACCCTGGTCAATATCAAACTCGATGGCGGCCCTGACTTCCGTCACCTGCTGGCCCCTGCTTTCAACAGCAACACCTCCAGCTTTGGTTACCAGTCGTGGAGTGCAATGGCGTCAGCCCATGCACTGGCACCCAGTGCCAGTGCATGGGAGCAACGCTGGAACCAGGACTACACACCCTACGTTGCAGGCAACCAGCAATTTGGCATCCTGAATAACTGCGGCTGGCTCAAGTCGATGTGGGAACAGGGTAAGGTCGCAGTTGTCGCCAACGTCTACGGTTCGCCGTCCCGTGATCACGCACTCGCCAGCCTGGTCATGGACCAGGGTGACCGCAGTTCCGGACCGGCCGACAGCCAGCGTTCGGGCTGGGGTGGCCGCCTGGCGCAGAATCTGGGTACTAATGTCATGGCAGTTACACGCACTCCCCGTGCGTTTTGCTACGCCCCCGATCCGGCCGATCCACAGAAGCGTGTCACCGATGGCATGATCGCGGCGCAGGACGTGCGGGAACTGAAACTGTTCAGTCACGACCCCACTGATATGCCACACCAGGCACAGCCGGTAATCTCGCGCGCACTGAGCAGTTATTACGCCGCCAAACGTGCCGAGATCCCGTCGAATAGTATCTATAAGCGCTTCTTTGATATGGAGCAGCAATTACGCGAGCTCGGTGCACCCATCGAGGATCGCCTGCAGTCGCTACCCGTACCGCCAGCGATCGACGCGCTTGCCGGCGACACCAATCCGTTGCTCGACAGCCCGTATTTCGCAACACAGATTCGAAACCTCTACGACACCATTGCATTGAACGACATTTTTGACGCTCGCATTGCATCGCTGGAGTATCTCGGATTCGACACCCACGAAGATCAAAAGACCGAGATTGAGGTGCGCTTCCAGGACCTGTTCGGCACCGGGATGGGCCTGCACGCCCTGTGGATCAGCCTGCCCGCCGATGCCCGCGCCAATACCGTGTTTATGCTATCGGGAGAGTTTGGTCGCCAGATCCGCGCCAACGGCGACGCCGGCAGTGATCATGGTGAAGGCACCTGCACGCTGATCATCGGTGAACAGGTCAACGGCGGTGTTTACGGTGAATTGTTCCCCGAAGCCGAACTGGCTCGTCTTAACGACAACAGTCCGCAGATCGAAGGCAAGACCGCCATCGATCACGTGTTTGGGCGTGTCTGCGACTGGATGCAGCCCGGCACCGGCGACGTCGTGTTCCCGGGCCGCGCCAGCGCACCAATGGAAGCTGGTGTCGATCTCGGTGGCCTGTTGACGACATAGGGGTGGCATAACCGCCTGACCATCGGCGATCATGAACCGGTGGAATCGATCGAGGCACTGACGGAGGCGATCCAGGCGTCACAGCGACTGCTGGTGCTGACCGGTGCCGGCGTCAGCACACTGTCTGGCATACCAGAGTACCGCGATGACGACGGCGAGTGGAAACACAGCCGACCGGTGCTGTACCAGGATTTCATGGGGAGCAACGCGGTGCGTAAGCGCTACTGGGCTCGCAGCATGATCGGCTGGAACTATTTTTCCCGTGCCCTGCCGAATCGTGCCCATCGCGCATTGGCAATGCTCGAACAAAGCGGTCGTGTAGATCTGCTGGTCACCCAAAACGTCGATGGCCTGCACCAGCGGGCCGGTAGCCAGAACGTAATCGATCTGCATGGTCGCCTCGACGTGGTTGTTTGCCAGCAATGCGGTGCCAGCCGAGACCGCGCCTCGCTGCAGGCCAGGCTTGAAGCTGACAACCCCGGATTTCGCGCAACGCCGTCAGTGGTCCGACCCGATGGCGATGTCGATCTCGAACGGGACTTCACGGACTTTGTTGTACCCGCCTGCGAACACTGCCGGGGTATCGTCAAACCCGATGTCGTGTTTTACGGTGAATCGGTGCCGCGTGACCGGGTGAGCGCGACCGAGGAAGCGCTGCAACGTTGCGATGCGCTGCTGGTGGTCGGCTCATCGCTGATGGTTCGCTCTGGCCTGCGCTTCGTGCACCGCGCCGCTGACCGCGGCATCCCCACCCTCCTCGTCAATCGTGGCCGCACCCGGGCCGATGAGCTGTTCAGCGTCAAGGTGCCCGACTGCTGCGGTACGGTGCTCGACACCGTGAACCAGCGTCTGGCGACCGCTTGAAATCCGCCTGACCGGCACAATATCCCCCAAGAGCAGGAACTTATCGGGTGCTCACCCGCTCGGATCTCTTGTTCAGCGTGACGACGATCTACACGCCAATTTCACATCCAATCTGGTCAAATTTGTACATCCGCTGGTAAGACGAAGCCTATACGACATGAAAGAAGTGCTGTTCGACGACGCAATAGAGGTCGTCACCGACGATGACACCGTGCTCGCCCCGGCGGAATCCGGTGTCTCGGACGACCATTTGGGCACCTACCTGAATGAGATGGGGACTGTTGACCTGCTCGATAAGGAAGGTGAGGTTAAACTCGCGCGCCGTATCGAGAAGGGCCGACGGCGCATCCGACGCGCCATCGCCGCGCATCCGCCAGTGCTGGCGGCAGCGCTCGAGGCGCTGGAACAGGCTGCTGCAAACGGCAAACTCAAGCCGCTGCTGACGACGGCCGAGCCCGAAGATCAGGAGTCGAACAAGGCCATTGCAGAATTACGCAAGCTCGCTGACGGCAACGATCACGACACCGCCATCGAAGCACTTGCCCAGATGCCGCTCGCTGTCGATTTCGAACGTGACCTGGTAGTCCACTTCCGCCGCGCTGCCAGCAAAGACAATGACCTCGATGAAATCGCCCGCACAGTCGCAGTCAACGAAATAGTCGTTCGGCGCGCGCGCAACGAGATGGTCGAGGCTAACCTGCGCCTGGTCGTTTCGATCGCCCGCAAGTACAACGGCCTGGGCATTCCACTGGAAGACCTGATCCAGGAAGGCAACCTCGGGCTGATGAAGGCGGTCGATCGCTTCGATTACCATCGCGGTTTCAAGTTTTCGACCTATGCGACCTGGTGGATTCGCCAGGCCATCAGCCGGGCGCTGGCCGACAAGTCGCGGGTGGTACGCCTGCCCAGCCACATCAATGAGAAACAACGCGCGTTGCGCAATATGCAGCGCGAGCTCTACCAGGCCAAGGGCCGACCACCATCGGTTGCAGAGATCGCCGACGGACTGGAGATCGCCGAAGAGCAGGTCCTGAACCTGTTGCAGCTGAAAGACCCGATTTCCCTCGAGCTGCCTTTAGGGGAAGATGGTGATTCGACGCTGGGCGATCTGCTACCCGATGAAGAAAGCACATCGCCGCTAACAACTGCGCTGCGTAAAGATCGCTCGCGGGCAACACGGGCCATGCTTGACCAACTGCCGGAACGCGAAGCCCGCATCCTTGAGTTGCGACATGGCTTTGGCTCGGGCGAATCGATGAGCCTGCAGCAGGTCGGCAATGCACTGGCATTGAGTCGCGAACGCGTGCGCCAGCTTGAAAAACAGACCCTGGCTGCGCTGCGTGAACGTGGCCAGGATGTCATGTCGGAGCTCAACGACAGCGGCGATTGACTAGCCCACAAGCAGGTAGTCGTGGCCGCGCCGGTAACCAAACCCGTCAAGTTGCCGGGCGAGTCGCTCGCGCCCGCCGTGCACGGCAACATATCCAAGCGCGAAGCAACGATTGTCCTCAAGCCATTGCGGTGCGACCACAGGAACGCCAGACAGCCGGTTTCCGATCTTGCGCGGATCGATATCAACCCAGGCGACCGGTGTAAATCCTTTATTTAACAGATGGCGACAACGTTGCCGGGTGCGGCGACCCGCGCCACAGATTACGAAGCGGCTCGCGTTAGAGCGGAACCGCGGATCATCAGCCAGGTAGCCTGCCCGCAGCCGATCAAAGGCCTCACGGTTATAGCGTGAGTCGGTTCGGGTAAGGCGACCTGGCGTATCGCGCCAACGCAGTAGCACCCGGGGCACCTTGGTCATCTGCACCCCGGCAGCGTGCAGTCGCAGCCACAGGTCATAGTCCTCCGGAAAGTCGCCCTCCCGGTAACCGTCATGCGATTGCAATACCGTTCGTCGCAGCATGACCGACGGATGGGCAAATGGCGCCTCGACATAGATGTCAGCTGCGATTTGCGCCGGCGTAATACAGGCGTTTTGCCATTCCAGATAGAGCTCGGCACCCCGCGTCGGTGCCGGGAACTGTTCGACCTGGCAACCAACCACACCGACTTGCGGCTGCTCACGCATTACCCGCACCTGTTCGAGAATCCGTTGCGGCATCATGGTGTCATCGGCATCCATGCGGGCCACGAATTCACCGCGCGCCAGCGCCACACCGGCATTGAGTGCATCGACCAGGCCGCGACCCGGATTGGTAACGACACGAACGCGCTCATCGGCAGTCGCCGCCGCTGCCAGTAGCGCAGCGCTTGCGTCGCGACTGTGATCATCAATGACCAGAAACTCGAAATCAGCAAAGGTCTGAGCCACAACCGATTCAAGACAAGCATCGAGAGTGGCCGCGGCATCGCGCACCGGCATCAGGATCGAGACGGTCGGCATACTCAGTGGCTACTGGCAGGATCGATTAGCGGAGGCTTGTCCCATTTCGCTCGAATGCGGTTAAGTGTGTTCAAAACGGCTGGTCGCTGGACCAGCTTGCGTTCCAGCTTGAACTTGCCAGGAAAATTCATCAGCAGCAGGCCAATCAGCATGGTTAGTATGCCCTGCCCCGGTATGAACAACATGACCGAACCGAGTACGAACAACGCCAGGCCCAGCAGGTTCTTTGCCGCCAGCAAGGTCCAGGCGATCAGCGGATGCTGCGTCCGCTTGACCAGCCTGAGCCGCCGGTCGCGAACGAAATAATCTTCGGGTATCTTGAGAATCACCAGTGGCAAAGCGACAATCGTAATGATCAGGCTGCCTATACCGATCAGGAACCAGGCAGCACCGAGCTTTTGTATGGTCTCGAGATGGGACGCGAACCAGCTTGTGATCGATTCGTACACTGTGCCTGCCTGGGTTGTATCACCGCTATTGCATCATGAATCCGCCTCGAAGGGCATCTTCAAACTCAGCAACGCTCATCCTGCCTCCGTCAGCGGGCCCGTAGTCGCGGCTGGCTTAAGATGCGCTTAAGTGAAATTGTCTGCCACCAGTGTGAGAACTTCGTCGCAGTAACCCGGTCTACTTCGTGCGATGGTGCGCCGAGGCAAACCCGTTGAAAAACGGGGACGCAAAGCCACCGGTCTAATACCCTTGCACAGGGTGATGACAGCGGGGTTGCCGGCACCGGAGCTGATCCGGGCCGTCGCTCCAAAGGTGTATGTGTTCCCGGTCTTTGGAGAGACTAATGAAACAAGGATTCCTTTTGCTTTCTTCCTGCCTGTTGCTGAGCAGCCCGGCGCTGGCCGCCGACCTGCCCGGCAAGAGTGGGTTCACGTTGTCGGCTGGCACCCTCGGTGTCGGCCTGGAACTGTCGCACACGCTGCCGATCGCCAACCTGACGGGGCGACTGGCCTGGAACGGCTATACCCACGACTTCGATGACACCATCGACGGGATCGATTATGGCGCCGACCTCGAACTAAACTCGATCACCGCCCTGGTGGACTGGCGCCCCTGGGGCAAAGTCACTCACTTTACGGCGGGCATGGTTTACAACAACAATGCCATGACCTTCACGGGTGTGCCGGGTGGCAACTACGCGATCGGCGACCTGACCTTTCCGGCCGACCAGGTTGGCAGCCTCAAGGGCGATGTCGGCTTTGACGAATTCGTGCCCTACGCCGGTCTCGGCTGGAATGTGCCTGTTGCACCAAAAACGGCGCTGTCGCTGGAGCTGGGCGTGGTTTTCCAGGGTTCACCGCAGCTGACACTGACCGCCGATGGTCCGCTGGCTGACGATCCGACTTTCCAGCAGGAACTCGAGCGTGAGCGCACCGAGTTCCAGGACGAGATCAAGGACTATGAGTATTACCCGGTCGTCGCGCTGGGTATCCAGCGCCGGTTCTGATCAGCAGGCGGTATCTATGACCACGGCGTCGGCGTACGCCACGGTCACAAACTGCACGCCATGATAGACGCCCGCGTCGTCTGCCAGCCGGTGGACGACGCGGGCAACCGCATCGAAACCGGTCGTCGTCAAACGCACGATTGCATCCAGTTCCAACTCCTGCCCGACACGAATCCCGAGTCCGCCAGGCGCCAGGTCAGCAACCGTTCCCTGCAGGACCTGGCTTGGCCATGCCAGACGCACCTCGACCGGTGTCTCAACAGCCAGCCGCGCATCGTCACGCGCCGACTCGTCCATGGCGGTACCCAGTGGGCTACCGCAATCATGGCAGGGCCGGGCCTGTTGCGACCGTGGGTATTCTGCGTGCAAAGCGCGGCAAAAGGGGCAGTAACCACTAGAAGCAACGGTCACAGCCATTTCCGGCTCCGGTTCCCCGCGTAGCCAACGATCATAACGGTTCCGTTCGTGCTGGTCAGCGAGCACCGCCAGCGCCTCGTCAATCAGTCCCTGATCGACCCCGTCGTCATTGCTCAGGGCGCGGTAAGTAGCGTTAATGATGGCCTCGGGCGCGTCGGGCTGCACACCCAGAACACGATAGTAATTGCGCCGGTTGCCGTGACCTTGTGTCTGCGGCAGCGGCGCGCTCCCACGGTGGCCGGCAAGCTCGACCCGGGTCCACTGCGTCAGCAGTTGTTCGTCATAACGGGCCCGCCGACCTGGGTGACGCAGCACGTGATACGCCCGGTTCAATGCGATTGCCGTAGCATGATCGCCGCCGAGATCGGGATGAGCACGCAGTTTTTGCATTGCAGTTCGCCATGCTGCCCGGATTACCCAGCCGCTGGCATCGGGTTGCACACCCAGCACACGGTAGTGGTTACGTCGCTCATCCATACACCCTGTATCGGCCACTGTTCGACATGACTTGATCGTCTGATAGTTTCCGTGAGCGTCGATTCGCAGGTAGGATTGCCCTGCCCCGGGCTGCGCCAGGCTAAAAAGGAGCTACAAACGATGAGAATCGGTGTCCCGCGCGAGATACATCCCAATGAGCGCCGTGTTGCCACCACGCCGGAGGTGGTGCCGAGGCTGATCGATCTCGGGTACACGGTGTTGCTCGAGGCGGGCGCCGGCGAGCAGGCCAGTTATACCGACGAGGCCTACCGCGAAGCCGGGGCCCAGGTCATGGCCGACCCGGAACTGATCTGGAGCCAGGCCGACATTATTCTCAAGGTGCGTGCCCCCGAGCATCACCCGACACTCGACGTACACGAATCTACGCTGTTGCGCGAAGGCCAGACGCTGATCAGCTTTATCTGGCCCGGGCAGAATGAAGCGCTGGTGGAGCAACTGGCCGCGCGTGGTGCCAACGTGCTGGCGATGGACTCGGTCCCGCGTATCTCGCGTGCCCAGAAACTCGACGCATTGTCATCGATGGCCAATATCGCCGGCTATCGCGCCGTAATCGAGGCGGCGACGCATTTTGGTCGCTTCTTTACCGGACAGGTAACCGCCGCCGGCAAGGTGCAGCCCGCCAGGGTCCTGATCATCGGCGCCGGTGTTGCCGGCCTGGCCGCTATTGGTGCGGCTAACGGCCTCGGTGCGATCGTTCGCGCTTTCGATACCCGACCCGAGGTTGGTGACCAGGTTCGCAGCATGGGTGCGGAGTTTCTCGAGCTCGATTTTGAGGAAGACGCCTCCGGCGAAGGTGGCTATGCGAAAGTCATGAGCGAAGAGTTCATCGCCGCCGAGATGCAACTGTTCCGCGAACAGGCTGACGAGGTCGATATCATCATCACCACGGCGCTGATTCCGGGCAAGCCGGCGCCGCGGCTGATCCTGGCAGACATGGTCGAGCGGTTGCGCGATGGCAGCGTGATCGTGGACCTGGCCGCCGAAAACGGTGGCAATTGCGAGCTAACCGAGCCCGGCCAGGTAGTCGAGCGTCACGGTGTCACCATCATCGGCTACACCGACCTGCCGAGCCGACTGCCAACTCAATCGAGTCAGCTCTACGCCACCAACCTGTACAACCTGCTTGCCGATATGACGCCCGACAAAGACGGCAAGCTCAATATCGATATGGATGACGAAGTCATCCGCGGCACCACGGTCGTCGAGGGCGGTAAGGTTACGTGGCCACCACCGCCACCAAAATTATCGGCGGCGCCCGCTACGGCTGAATCGTCTGCACCTCAACCGGTCGTTAAACCGGTGGTCGATAAGAAAAAACGAGGCTATGCATCGGTGATCGGGCTGGCCGCTATCCTCGCGTTCCTGCTCGCGGTAGGTACGGTAGCGCCACCCGCCTTTATGGCCCACCTGACGGTGTTCGTGCTGGCGGTGTTTGTCGGCTGGCAGGTGATCTGGGCCGTCACACCGGCCTTGCATACACCACTGATGAGCGTAACCAATGCGATCAGCGGCATCATCGTTATCGGGGCATTGTTGCAGGTTGGCGCCGGTGCCAACCTGGTCGTAGCGTTGTCCTTCGTCGCCGTTCTTATTGCATCGATCAATATCGCCGGTGGTTTCCTGGTTACACACCGCATGTTGTCGATGTTCCGCAAGGGAGATGAACAATGAGCGGCTTCATCACGGCCGCTTACATCAGCGCCAGTATCCTGTTCATCCTCAGTCTCGGCGGACTGAGCAACCAGGAGACAGCCCGCCGCGGCAATCTGTACGGCATGCTAGGCATGCTGCTGGCGGTTGGCGCCACGCTATTGAGTGACCAGGTCGGCGGTTACGGACTTATTGCCATTGCCGTGCTGATCGGTGGGTCGATCGGCTGGTTCGTTGCATCGCGTGTCGAAATGACCGCCATGCCACAGCTGGTCGCGATCATGCACAGCTTTGTCGGCCTGGCCGCGGTGCTGGTCGGTTTCGCCAGTTATCTGGACCCGGACGTTCAGTACAGCGGAATCGACAAGACCATTCACGAGATCGAGATCTATCTAGGCGTGCTGATCGGTGGCGTGACTTTCACTGGATCGGTCATTGCCTTTGGCAAGTTGCAAGGCACCATCGGTTCCAAACCGCTGATGCTTCCCGCGCGACACTGGCTCAATATTGCACTGGGTGTCGCTTCGATTTACCTGGGATTTGTTTTTGTCGGTAGTGCCGACCACGCTGCTGGACTGGTTCCGCTATCGATCATGACCGTGATCGCCTTCGCATTCGGTGTGCACATGGTCATGGCCATCGGCGGTGCCGATATGCCGGTTGTCATTTCGATGCTCAACAGCTACTCCGGCTGGGCTGCCGCCGCGGCGGGCTTCATGTTGTCGAATGACCTGCTGATTGTCACCGGCGCGCTGGTTGGTTCCAGCGGCGCGATCCTGAGCTACATCATGTGCCGGGCGATGAATCGTAATTTCTTCAGCGTCATCATGGGTGGCTTTGGCGCCAGCGGTGGCAGCAGTGGTGTTGCGGCCGACCAGGGCGAAGCGCAGGCGGTGTCAGCTGACGAAGTCGCCAATATGCTGGCGGGTGCGCAGAACGTCGTCATCGTACCCGGATACGGTATGGCCGTCGCCCATGCCCAGCACCCGGTCTCGGAACTAACCCAGACGCTGCGCGATCGCGGTGTCAATGTTCGCTTTGCCATTCACCCGGTGGCCGGGCGGATGCCAGGTCACATGAATGTGCTGCTGGCCGAGGCGCGAGTGCCTTATGACATCGTGCTCGAGATGGATGAGATCAACGAGGACTTTGCCGACACCGATGTAGTGCTCGTCATTGGCGCCAACGATATCGTCAATCCGTCGGCACTCGAGGATCCCGAGGGCCCGATTGCCGGCATGCCGGTACTCGAAGTCTGGCATGCCGGCACTGTCGTCGTGCTCAAGCGCAGTATGGCCACCGGTTATGCGGGTGTGCAGAACCCGCTGTTCTTCCGTGATAACACTCGCATGTTATTTGGTGATGCCCGCGACAGCATCGACAATGTATTCCGCGCGTTGTAAGCGGCTACAGCGCGCAGTCGTTTGGCAGCGCACTCGGCCCCGGTGGTCCGAAGAACTGGTTCTTTAGCAGGTTCAGATCGACGAAGTTGATCAGCCCGCTATTGTCCAGGTCAATGGCCGGGTCCCAGCCCGGTGAGGCCGGGTTGCTAAAGAACGCCAGCTTCATTGCAGTCAAATCAAGAAAATTGACCAGGCAATCGCCATCGTTACCCGGACCGGCGAAGTCAGCATCGCAGATGTTGCCTATCCCATCATTGTTGGCGTCGTACTGATCCGGATTGGCCTGCTCTATGCAGTTGTCGGCATCGTCGGCAATACCATCGCTGTCGCTGTCACCAACCAGTGACACTCGGGCCAGCAATGGTTCGTGGTCGGTTGCGGCGTTGGCAAACTCGACCTCGGTATGAACAATGTCGTATTCGACCTGTGAGGCAAGCGAGTTACTGACGTAAATGTGATCGAGCGCCTGTGAGTTACCGCCAAAGATAAATGTGTAACGCTCGGGTGGCGCCAGCTGAAACGTCAGGTTTTGCAGGATACTGCCAGCCAGCACTGTGGACGGCTCGTTAAACTCGAATTCGTTGACATCGCCAAGCACAATGATGTCGCCGCCCGCCTGGATCAATCCATCCACATATTGGTTCACCAGCATCGCCTGCACGGTGCGCTTATCTTCGTTGCCGTTAACCGGCGGCTGCACCTGGCCGAAGAGCGGTGTGCCACCACCCCCACCCTTCGAGGTGAAATGCACATTAACCAGTCCCAGGCTTTGCGCGCCAAATGTAAATTCGGCGTAGAGCGGCTTGCGACTGTTGGCAAACGCGTCACCGTCGCTGAGATCCGGATCGGTAAACCGCGCACCACCGTTGAAACTGACTCGACTGGCGTTATACAGGTACCCAACTCGAATATTGCCACCGGGTTGCCCGCCGTCCTGGTTATTCACGGGCGGGATATCGAAGAACGAGTAGGACGGGCCGCCGGCGGCGACTATCGCTGCAGCAAGTGCCGCGTAGGTCTGGTCGGCTGCAACGGTGCCCGTGTCGGCAGAGCCGTCATTATCCTGAATCTCCTGCAACGCAACGATGTCGGGACTCGCCAGGTTGGAGACGATCGTCGCCGCGATACCGTCGAACTGGCCATCGGCGATATCGCTGTCGCCATCGTTGTCGTTCGGATCGAGGTTGCTGACATTCAGCGCAGCGATAGTGACCTGGGTCGGTGTCGGCACCAGCGCTGTCGTCTCCGCCGTCAGCGCCGACGGCTGCACTGTAAATGACTCCGTCACTTTGACCTCGAAATTACCAAAGCTGTAATGCACAACGCCGGTAACGTCGCCTAATAGCGCACCGGTATTGACCACGACGGGTGTTACCGGCGACAGGCCGCTATCGAACTGCACCTGTACCCGTTCGGGATTGAAATCTCCCGCGGCGATGGTGATACCACCGCGGGGATTGGCATTGGTGGCGAAGGCGCCGTTATCGCTGACCGTAAATATCTCGCCGAACTGGTTGGTCGGCCCTACCGCTTTCGCATCTGCAATGGTGACTCGCATGCCCTCGAGCGACTCGTAGAAATCGATTCCGTCCTCGGCCGGATCGAAAAGGCTGAGCCCATCGTTGTCGATGATCTCGGTCGGCGGCTGGCGCCCGGCCGCCCCGATCACCACAGGGGCCGGTAGCGGATTACCACTACTGAGGACAGTGGTTGTAGGCGAGATGAGCTCAGTAATCGACAAGTTGCCGGTAGACGCCCCGCCGGGAATGAACTCAGCCACGGTACCGCTGACCTCGCAGGCATCGCCGACGCTGACAGTCGGGGCAATCGAGGTGAATACGAAAATAGCGTCGGCCGTATCGTCGTTGCCGTCACCGATCGAATCCTGCAGGAAATACCCATTGCTATCGACAGCGGTGACGATACCGGTCGTCGTTACCAGGTTGCCGTTCAGTGGGGAGATATGACCGGCTCCCTGGATCTGCGGAATAGTCTGCGCCATGGCAACAGACGACAGCATGACAGAACCCAGTACGGCGGCCGCCGCGTGACACAGCGTCTCGTTACGTCTCATTCCAAGCCCCTTGTATCTTTTTATAGTTGAGGCAGCGCGGGTGCTGCCGTTTCGGGATGTATCCCGTCTGTCACTGGATTATGCTGGTCAGTATTACCGACGGGCAAGCAGGTCAGGCCAGGGTGCGACTGTCAGATTGTCACAATACCGCCGATTTTCGCGAGCTTGCGCGTCGTCGCCTGCCGGCGCCTTTGTTCCATTACATCGACGGTGGCGCCGACGACGAGCTGTCACTCGCGCGTAATGTGGCGGCCTTCGACGCGGTCGATCTTGTGCCACGAGTGCTCGCCGGTATAGACGAGATCAATCTTACGACTACCGTACTGGGGCAAAAGCTGGGGCTACCGTTGTTCTACTCGCCGACAGCCATGCAACGACTTTTTCATCACGAAGGCGAGCGCGCCATCGCCTCGGTTGCGAGCGAGTTTGACACCCTGTTTGGCTTGTCGACCATTGGCACGCGCAGCATCGAGGAAATGGGCAACTATGACGCACCAAAGTTGTTCCAGCTTTACGTGCACGAAGACCCGGCGCTGACCCGCGACCTGGTTAGCCGTTGTCGTGACGCCGGTTTCGATGCGCTGGCGCTGACGGTTGACACTGTTGTCGCCGGCAATCGCGAGCGTGACTATCGCACCGGATTCACGACGCCATTACGCCTGACACCCCGTAGCCTGCTGAGTTTTGCCTCGCACCCGCGCTGGAGCCTCAATTACCTGTTACGGGAACGCTTCGACCTGCCCAATGTCTCTCGTTATATCAGTGCAGGTTCTTCGGTAGCGGCATCGGTCATGGAATACATCGATTCACAGATGAAAACAGCTATCGATTGGGATGATGCCGCTGCGATTATCGAGCAATGGGGTGGACCGTTCGCCATCAAGGGACTGGTCTCACCCGACGATGCCCGTCGCGCCGTCGATGTGGGCGCCACTGCCATCATGATTTCCAACCATGGCGGTCGCCAGCTCGATGGCACGGTAGCGCCGTTCGATCAGGTCAAGGCGATTCGCGATGAAGTCGGTAAGGACATTGAGATCATTGTTGACGGCGGTGTTCGTCGCGGCACCGATGTCATCAAGGCCCTGGCTGCCGGTGCTGATTGCTGTGCGGGAGGGCGTTTTTATCTCTATGCTCTAGCCGCTGCCGGTGCCCACGGTGTCCGTCGCGCGACACAGTTGTTACGCGACGAACTGGTACGCGATATGCGCCTGATGGGGGTCGGTCACATAAGCGATCTCGATGCCAGTCACCTCCGCTGGCGCCACACCCATGATTAAAGCGCTGCGAGCCTCGGCGCTGCTACTCGCCTGCCTGAGCCTGGGGTGCGTTACGACGCTGGATACGACAGCGGCACTGGCCACGGTTCCTTACCATGTAGACAGGGACGGTCGTATCGTTATCGCGGCCAGCGTAAATGACAATGGGCCGCACCGCTTTGCCATCGATACTGCCGCCAGTCGCTCGGTGATGTATGAGCAACTGCGCGATCACCTCGGACTCGAAATACAACGCGACGTCATGGTGCAGGGCATGGTCAAGGCAGGGCTGTTCCCGCTGACCCGGGTACGTCGCATCGATATTGGCACCACCGGCTGGGAACAGGTCGACCTGGTTGTATTGCCCGGCGATGTGCTGACGGCTGCCAATCACGATGGCATCCTCGGGCTCGACTTCCTGCGCAGTTTCACTATCGTCTTCGACACCGAACGCCAGCTGGTCAGCCTGTTCGACCCTGGCGATGTGGCCGAGAGCCATTACCAGGGCTGGATGTCGGTGCCACTGCACGAACGTACCGTGAGCAATTCAGGTCGCACCTTTTACTTCGTCCGGCTACGCATCGCCAATGACTACATCCCGGCTGTCTTCGATCTTGGTGCGGGTTTCAACGTGCTGAACTGGCCTGCTGCCGGGCTGATCGACCTGACACCAAAAACACTGCGTCGTAATCAAGCCGACGAGATCGTTGGCGCACTCGGCAGCACTAAAGACGTCTTCCGCGTCGGCATCGACGAGATCGCGACGGGCATGATGGTGTGGCGCAATGAACCTTTCGTGATCGGCGACCTACCCGTATTCAGCGCACTGGTTGACCCGTCCCGCCCCTCGGCGATCCTCGGCGCCGACCTGTTCCTGCGCCGCAACCTGGTAATCGACTTCACTCACTCCCGCCTGCTGGTCGACCGCCGC
>JABDKV010000039.1 GCA_013002045.1 Gammaproteobacteria bacterium | reverse complement strand
AGCGGCTTCAGCCGCCACATCGATGATGTTGGCAGCGCGATCACGACCACGCTGGCGCTCACCGACATTGACTGTTGGGACGCCAAGCGTGGGTGTCTCCATGATCCCGCTCGATGAATTGCCAATCAGCACAGCCGAGTGCGATAGCAGGCTCCAGTACTCATGCGGTGGAAGATTGACGAAGACGCGGGCATCGTCGCGAGTATCGCAAAACAACCGCGCCCGCCGCGCCAGTTCGCGACTGCCGGCATCGGCATTGGGGAAGCAAAAAGCGATCGGTGCATCCAGGCCCCGGATGGCATCGAGTATCGCGTCGAGCTCGGACAGGGTGTCATCCAGCAGTGTGACGGGGTGAATCGAGACCAGCGCCGGTGCCGGCTGCAGTGACATTTTCAGCTTGCTGGCGATAGTGTCACGATCGTCGAGTGGCTGATTGCTGAGAGTGTCTATCGACGGCGCACCGACCGCGTGTACACGCCACGCTTCTTCGCCCATGGCGACGACGCGTCTGCGCGCGTTTTCGGTTGGCGTGAAGTGCAGGTGGGCCATCTTTGTCAACGCATTGCGCACGGCGTCGTCGATTGCGCCTTCGCTGATTTCACCGCCTTCTATGTGCGCCATCGGAATACGCAGGGCCAGAGCAGCCGCGGCGGGCGCCAGCATTTCGTAGCGATCTGCAATCAGCAGCAGTATGTCAGGCCGATCGGCTGCCAGAATTTCAGTCAGGCCAAGCATGGTTACGCCAATGGTTTTGGCCATCCCGACGTCGGAGTCACTGCTCAGCAGGCTCTCAATCCGGTGTGCCACATCGAAGCCTGCGGCTTCGATCTCGGTGATGCTATGACCGAATTCGTGCGACAGGTGTGCGCCGGTCACGAGCAGTTGCAGTGTCAGCCCGGGGTGAGCGTCGATCTGCCGTAATGGCCACACCAGGTGCGAGAAGTCCGCGCGTGAACTAGTCAGGACGGCGATCTTGCGAGTCATGTCAAGCTATCGGGGCGCTGTACGGCCCCGCGATCAGGTGCCGAACAAGGCGTGCAACATGACGTGAAACAGGTAATGCTGTTCGCGGACACCCGTCAGCAGCCACGCTCCTGGCCCATCGGCATAAACCGGGACATCGGTGCCGGAGTGTGTCTCTGAGCGCATCGGTACAGCGGCTTCCTGGATGTAACCGGCCGCGCCGGTGTCGACATCGCTAAGATCGGGTCGGGTTGCTGGTGACTCGATGTACTTTTCGAGTTGGTGCGGATACGACTTGACCCCGGCAAGCTGTGAATCCGATGCGGCGATATGACCGGGTCCGTTACCATAAACGAGGGTTGTGTAGGGCAGACCCAGCGCATCGGTTGAGTACTGGTCTTCGTGCTCTGCCAGCGGTGAAACGACCTTCCCGAGAATGGGATTGCCGCGGCGTGGGTAACCGGCAATCTCCATAACATGACCATGATCGGCGGTAACAACAATCAGGGTGTCGTCTGAACTGGTCAGCTCACGCGCAATTTCGACCGCGTCAGCCAACGCCAGTGTGTCGTGCAGGGCACGGTAAGCATTGCCCTGGTGGTGTGCGTGATCGATACGCCCACCTTCGACCAGCAGGAAGAAGCCTTCATCGGACTGTCGCAGAACACGAACGGCTTTCTCGACCATCTGTGCCAGCGAAGGCTCGCCTTGGGGACCGCGGTCTCGATCGGCTTCGTACTGCATGTCATAGGGTTCGAACAGACCCAGCAACGGACCGGTGCGCGAGATGGCAGCCTTTTCGAACTGCTCAAGATTCCAGACAAACTCGGCGCCATTGTTGCGTTGCAACCACTCCCGGATCAGGTTGCGACCATCTTTGCGCCAGCCAATGGCCGTGTTGTCCTCGAAATCCGCTTCCGTTTCAGGAAAGAAAGCGAGGCGACCGCCACCGAGTATGACTTCGGGGCCATCACCAATATCAAATTCCACCAGTTGTGTGGCTATATCGGTGCATGGCTGGATCTGTTCGCCGACATCCGCTTCCCAGGAACGGCTGGCCACATGAGCATAAGCGGACGCCGGTGTCGCGTGCGTTATTCGCGTTGTGGTCACGATACCCGTAGCCAGTCCATGGCGTTCGGCATGCTCAAGTAGTGTTGGCACAGAACTGTCAGCTACCGAGCTACAGTCACGGAAACGCACGTTTTCGTCGACTCCGAGTACACTGATTTGCGTTTTGACGCCGGACAGCATCGCTGTTGCGGTGCCAGCCGAGTCCGGGACCTGGGAGTTGGTATTGTAAGTCTTGGCCAGACCGGTAACCGGGAAGCGTTCGAATGACAGCAAGTTTTCTTCACCGCTTTCGCCTCGCAGCTGTCCTTCGAGAATTCTCGCAGCTGTAACAGTAGCCAGACTCATGCCATCGCCAATAAACAGGATGACATTACGTGCCCGGGTTTTTCCTGGCATACGTGCCCGCGCGTCATGCAGGTCGTTCTGTGCCGCCTGATACCAGGCATTGTCGAGATCGGCAATCGTAACGTTGTTGGTGTCGTCGACGACCTCAGGAACTGCCGTGGAAGCACAACCAGTTACAGTGACAGCCAAAATCAGGGCTGCTGGGAACGCAAACTTCATTTTCACTCCGTCAGGGTTACAACGACGATGCCGGTGAGTGACCGGCATCGTCGGCAAAAACTCCAGCTCAGTTCAGGTAACGCTCGATTATACGATCAAAGGTACCGGACGACTTCACCCGGGCCAATGCAGCATTGAGCCTGTCGACTGTTTCCTCATCAACTGATGCTTTACTCAGCATCAGGTGAACATCACCAGTGCTGACCACCAGCGGATGCTCGTCGATCTGGTTATCGAGACCTTTTTTACGAATGACCGACGCTGCCACGAAAGAATCTTCGAGCAGGCCGTCGATATTGAAGTTGAGCAGCTTGTCGTAGTTGACTTCACCCACGGCAACGCCCTGGAACTGCGCGGCGAAGCGATCATCATCCTGCAGCCTGTTGACTTCGTCGCCGTAGACATAATCGAGGGTCGTGCCGATTTTCATTGCGGCCTCGAGCAACTCCTGCAGCGTCGAGCCCTCAAACTTCTCACTCTCGCCCTCGCGTATGTACAGGCGAAAACTTTCTGTCCGGTATGGTGCCGTAAACCAGGCGAAGGATTCGCGATCCGCGGTGCGCGTGGCACCGCTCAACATATCGACATCACCACTGCGTACCCGTTGTAGCAGCGTGCCCCAGTCTTCCTGGTCGAAGCGCAGCTTGCACCCGGCTTCGCGGGCGATGGCGGCGACCAGCTCGATATCGAGGCCGCGCACTTCGCCACCCACATCACGATAGTGATAAGGCTCCCAAGGGTCCCAGCCAAGCGTTAACTCGCACCCGGCTGCGGTGGTCGTTTCTGTTGGGGTGGCAGCCTCAGTCGGCTGACCGGGCTCTTGTGATTGCGTAGTCTGGTTGCCCGGCTCGCACGCAGAAATTACGAACGGCGCGAGTAAACAGACGAAGACGATACGTAGTAACGACATTCCATCCCCCTTCCGTTGATTGACGCCTGCAGCAAGTGTCAACCCGATACAGTCAGTATACGCCGGTTATAGCGGCCTTGCTGAAAAACTCGCGCAATGCAGCAGTGTAGCCAGGTCCGCTTTCGATGTGGGTCGTGTTGTGACCGCCTTGCACTTCGACAGGCGTCGCGTTGTCGCCGGCCGCAGCCAGCAGCTGTTCAGCCTGGCTAAACGGGATATCGCGATCTTCGCGGCTGTGCATGATCAATATCGGGCAGTCGATGGAGTCTATGCGACTGAGCGTGTCATAGCGGATCCGCGACAGCGCAGCAGGCACCCAGGGGTAGTGCACACGGGCCATGTCGGGGATCGAGGCGAAAGTCGATTCCAGCACAAGCGCGCCCGGCGTAACCTGCTCGGCCAGCCATGCTGCCACGGCACCGCCGAGGGAGCGGCCAAAGATCACCAGCTGTTGCGGGTCGCGATCGCGTTCGTTGACCAGGTAATGCCACCCGAGCAGCGCGTCGTGGTAGGTGTTTAGCTCGGATGGAGCACCGTCGCTGCGACCATAACCGCGGTAATCGATAATCATCACCGATATTCCCATCTCGTAAAACAGGCGCAACAGATCGAGTCGGTGAGAAATATTGCCGGCGTTGCCGTGCAGGTAAAGCAGCGTGGCAGGGCTGCCAGCGTCGACGAACCATCCATGAACGCGGTCGCCGGAATCATGTGTTAACCAGACCTCCTCATAAGGCAATCCGATGTCGGCCGGTGTCGCTTCCAAAGTCCGCCCTGGCTGCTCCGGGAAGTAAACGAGTTTGGCCTGCAGCAGCCACAGCAGCCCGAGTACCCCGATATACAGTGCAAGCGCTATGCCAAGAATCGAAAGTAGAACGCGCACAGCTTCTATGCGATTAGTCCCCTGCAGTGAAGGCGCGGTAGATAATCCGGTCGCCAGTCTTGATACCGAGTCGTTCAACACTGCCCGCATTGAGTTCCAGTACGGCCACGACGGGATTGGCCGCACGAATCGAATCGAGCGAGTGTGGCGTGGTATCGGTGACGATACTGTCAATTACGCCGTCGGCACGGATAAACAACATGTCGAGGGGTATGAAAGTGTTTTTCATCCACATGCTGATGTGTCGCGGCTGGTCATAAATAAACAGCATGCCGTGATCGTCGGGCAGCTGGCGAACGAACATGAGGCCGTGCTGACGCTGGCGCTCGGTAACGGCCAGGTAGGCAACAATATCGTGACTTGTCTCCTCACCTTCGATCTTGAGCGGCGCGGAGAAGTACCCGGCCAGGGCGGGGTCGCGCTCGACCGCTTCAGAGGAAGGTCCGCAGGCGACAAGCAGCAACAGTATGGTCAGCAGTCGTAATTGCATGATGTCTATTTTAGCGGTGGCGGCGGTGCACTGCGAGCACGTCGACCGCCGAGCGCGGTCAACATCAGTCCGATGACTACAGTGACAGCGCCAGCTGTTTTCAGGGCTGTCAGCGGTTCATGTAGCGGGAAGCCGGGAAGGGTCGCTTCGAGCAGTTTCATCGAGCCGAAGGTCAGCAGCGGCGCCAACGCCACCACCGCACTGACACGCGATGCCTCCCAGTGATTCAGTGCTTCGGCAAACGCGCCGTAGGCAACCACCGTGTTAAGACTGGCGAACACCAGCAGGGCAAACACTGTCGCGTCTATTGAGAATATCGATAACGGCGATGTCCATGGCAGGAACAGCACGACCGCCGATA
>JABDKV010000037.1 GCA_013002045.1 Gammaproteobacteria bacterium | reverse complement strand
TCGGATGACCTGGCCGAGCGGGTTACCGAGCTCGAAAAACAGGTCGCGGATTTACAAAACGCACTGACGGCCCTCCGGGATGGTCGCTGAGGTGTGGCGCTTAGCGACGACGCTGGCATTGGTCTTCAGCGCAACTGTTGCGTGTGCGGGCGGCTGGTCCGTTACTCAACTGGACTGGCTGCAGGGGTGCTGGCAGGCAGAAGGCGGCGACCGGGGTTCGGGTGAACGCTGGCACAGCCCAATGACTGGTATCCTGCTCGGTATCGGTACGACACGTCGTGACGGCGAAGTTGTCTTTTTCGAGCTGTTGCATGTCAGCGAGCGTGACGAAGAATTAATCCTCGTGGCGGTGCCATCGGGACAAGCACCGGCGCAGTTCAGCGCAGTAGCCGTGACCGATCGCAGTGTCGTCTTCGAAAACACCGAGCACGATTTTCCGCAACGAATTTCTTACCGCCGCAACGGCAACCGATTGCTGGGTCGGGCAGAGGGCAGCGTCGACGGTCAGCAACGTATGCGCGAATTTCCTTTCAGCAAGATCTCTTGTGATGAACAGGTGCAGTCAGACTAATCGCCAGCCCGGTCCGACTCCCGATAGCGGTCGAACCAGGCAATAATATTGGCGGCCTTGGCGACCAGGTGAGAGGGGCGTGCAACCAGGTTATGTGAGCGCTCCGGCACCCGTACCAGTGCCGTATCGACGCCGCGCAGCTTCAGTGCCTGGTAGAACTGCTCCGATTCCGGCATTGGTGTCCGAAAGTCCTGCTCGCCCGTAATCAACATGGTCGGTGTGCTGACATTGCCGACCAGTGACAGTGGTGAACGACGCCAGTATTCGTCCGGATCCTCCCACGGGGCAGAGTCGAACCAGTACTGGATTACATAGGCAGTGATGTCGGAGGTCAGTGCAAAACTGGCCCAGTTAACCACCGGTTTCTGTACTACAGCAGCACGAAAGCGATCCGTCTTGCCGACGATCCACGACGACAGGACACCGCCACCGGAGCCACCGGTCACGAACAGGTTATCGCTGTCGACATAGCCCTGTGCGATGACCGCATCGACACCTGACATCAGGTCGTCGTAATCCTGACCCGGGTAGTTAAGATGAATTTCATCCATGAACGCCTGGCCATAGCTGCTCGATCCGCGCGGGTTGGTATATAGCACCACGTAGCCGGCAGCGGCGTAGAGTTGTACTTCGGGCGAGAAATGCGGTCCGTAGGCAGCAAACGGTCCACCGTGTATCTCCAGTATTAACGGGTACTTCCGCGACGGGTCAAAGCCGGGAGGTTTGACGATCCAGCCGTGAATGTCGAGATCGTCGGCGCTCGATTGCCAGGTGATTTCCTCGACGGTGGCGAGATCGCGGTGGGCGAGCAGGTCATCGTTGAGTGAGGTCAGCGTCCGTTGCCGGGCACCGCGCGCCAACAGGGCAATCTCCGATGGCGCGATTGCCGTGCCGCGGGTATAAGCGACTGTACCGTTGCCAGCTACTGAAAAGCTGCCACTGGTGTAGGGACGGCCCGCACTCGCACCGCCGAGATCGTCGGTCAGCTCAGTCAGCTCTCCCCCGAGGCTGACACGAGCGAGCGTGCGCCTGCCGCGGTCGTCGTAGCGGATGTAAAGCTCGTTGCGCTTTCCCGCCCAGGCCACCGCGCCGACCGGGCGATCGAGGTCGGGTAACAAGGCTTTCGTCTCGTCGGTGCGTCGGTCCAGCAGGTACAGGTTGTTTACCTGGCTTGAAAGCGCCCGGTCGTCGAAGCCGAGATAGGCGATGTACCGGCCATCGGCAGAAAATGCCGGTGCGAAATCGGGGCCGTTGCGTGTCGTCAGCGCACGCAACTCACCGTTCTCGATATTGGCTTGCCATAGTTCAGACTCGACTGGCTCGCGCAACGGGTTATCGACGCGGTTCGCAGAAAACACCAGCAATCGACTGTCGGGCGACCAGCTAAGCGGTCCATTGTGGTTGTAATCACCGGCTGTTACCTGGCGCGGTGTGCCGCCGTCGGCCGGGACGACGAAAACGTGGGTGTAACCGGTTTCGAGGTAGCCGGCCCCGTCGACTCGGTACGGCATATCTTCGATTATCGTGACTGGCGGTGCCCATTCCGCACCTTCTGGCTTGTCAGGTGGCGTGGCCAATGACGGACCGGCGGACGCAACAAACATAGTGAAAGCAAGGTAGCGGCCATCGGGCGACCAGGTTATGGCACCGGGGCTGCGCGCAAGATTGGTCAGCAGCGCAGTCTGGCCGCTGTCCATCCAGCGTACGTGGATCTCTGCTCCGCGAGCGCCGGCCTCGGTTACGTAGGCCAGCCGGTTACCGTCGGGTGACCAGCGCGGGCTGGCGTAGTCGGCGCTGCCGGAAAGCACGGGCCGATGATCGCGGCCGTTCGACGCGATCATCCAGATATTGTTCAGCGCCCTGTCGGTCATGATGTCCATTGACCGGCGCACATAGGCGATTTGGGAGCCATCCGGCGAGATGCGCGGATCGACCGCAAACTCAAGCTCGAACACATCGAGTGGCTGCAGTGTGTCGAGTTGCTTGTCAACGGCAAGTACATTGCCTGCGCAGAGCAGCATCAGGATCAAAAGGAGGCAATGTCGCATGACGGTTTCCTCGGAAGTTTCAGTGCGAAAGCCTTGAGATGATAGCGGATGATGAAGACCGGTGGCGCGGCATTAGCTTGTGATTGGCGCAAGCCAACGTTGATTGCCGTGGTGCTTCGGCATAGATTTGTCGCCATGACTGAAGCACAGATCAGGTTTCCGGAGGGTGGCCAGATGGGCGCGCGGGTACGCGAACTCGACTGGTCGCAGACAGCGCTGGGTCCCATAGAGCAATGGCCCCAGAGCCTGGTCACTGCCGTGCGCATCATTCTCGATTCGCGATACCCGATGTTCGTCTGGTGGGGCGATGAGCTCATCAATATCTACAACGACTCCTATATCGATGTACTGGGGCAGCGCCACCCAAGCGCGCTGGGTCGTCCGGCGCAGGAAACCTGGGGTGATATCTGGGATGCCATCGGTCCGTTGGTCGATACGGTGATCAAGGATAACCAGGCGACGTTCAATAACGAACTCGAGTTGTTCATGGAACGTAATGGTTACCTGGAGGAGACCTTTTTTACTTTTTCCTACAGTCCATTGCGTGACCCCGATTCGGGTGTGCGGGGTCTGTTCTGTGCCTGCATCGAGGACACTGAACGGGTAATTAATGAGCGGCGCCGGCAGCTTCTGCGCACACTCGGGGATTCGACTCACGTTCTACACAGCGTCGACGACGCGCTGGATGGGATTGCCGATTCATTGCGGGCCTTCGCGCGAGACGTGAGTTTTGCGATGGTCTATGAGGAACAGGATGGGATGCTGGTGCTGCAACGTGCGGTCGGGGTCGATGACCAGACCGATATCGCCGCGCCCACCGTTGCCATCACAGGTGACGAACCAGTTCCGACCGGCGGCATCCCGCCGTCGATACTGCGCGAGGTCTTTGCAGGCGGCACCGCCCGCGAGGTCGACGCTGCCGCCGTCGACGTGGCCATGCCTGGTGGAGAGTGGTCGGAGCCGGCTTCCAGGGCTTCACTGTTGCCACTGTCCCGAGGGGGCGAGCGCTATGGTCTGCTCGTACTCGGGGCGAGCCCACGGTTGCAGTTTGACGCAGCTTACCGTGATTTCTTTGAACTCGTGGCGAACGCGGTTTCCAGTCTCATCACCCGCGCCGACGCCTACGAAAACCAGCGCAAACGCGCCGACGCGCTGGCCGAGCTGGACCGGGCAAAAACAGTGTTCTTTGGCAATGTCAGCCACGAGTTTCGTACCCCATTGACCCTGATGATGGCGCCGATCGAGGAAATGGCCGCCGAGCCGTCGCTCGATCGACAGCAGCGCGAGCAACTGGAACTGGCTCGCCGCAATGGCCAGCGGCTGATCAAACTGGTCAACACGCTGCTCGATTTCTCTCGCATCGAGGCCGGGCGTATCGAGGCACGTTACCAACCGACTGACCTGGCGGAGGTAACTGCAGAATTGGCCAGCATGTTCCGTTCTGCAGTGGAAACAGCAGGACTCGAGTATCACGTTAACTGTGAACCCATTGATGAGTCGGTTTTTGTCGACCGGGACATGTGGGAAAAGATTGTCATGAATCTGTTGTCCAATGCATTGAAGTACACAATGCAGGGCAGTATTCGTGTTGACCTGTCGCGCACTGATGACCGGGTTGAATTGGCAGTGTCTGACACGGGAATCGGTATACCGGCAGGTGAGGCATCACGGGTTTTCGAACGGTTTCACCGTGTCGAAGGCGCGCATGGGCGCACGCAGGAGGGCACCGGTATTGGTCTGTCGCTGGTCAGTGAACTGGTTAAGCTGCACGGGGGCGATGTCACCGTGGAGTCCGTCCAGGGCGAAGGCAGCACGTTCCGGGTCAGCATTCCGCTGGGTAGCGAGCATCTGCCTGCGGATCGAATAGAACAGATGCCACAGCAGGAGAGTTCGCGTATCGGCGTTGCTGCCTACATCGAGGAGGCGCTGCGCTGGTTGCCGGCTGATCTGCAGTTGGTTGGTCATGATGAACCCGCCACACAGCCGTTAGCCAGCGCGCAATCGCCGACGGTGTTGATCGCAGACGATAACGCCGATATGCGTAGCTACCTGCGGCGACTGCTGTCTCCGCACTACAGGATCATCGTCGTAGGCGATGGTGAGCGAGCGCTGAAGGAAACCAGGGAGCAGCTACCGGACCTGGTCCTTAGCGACGTCATGATGCCGGGTCTCGATGGCTTTGGCCTGTTACAAAAATTACGGACCAATCCGGCAACCAGCAGCGTGCCGGTAGTGCTGTTGTCGGCACGTGCCGGCGAAGAAGCACGTGCCGAAGGTCTCGAGGCCGGTGCCGACGACTATATTGTCAAACCGTTTCATGCTCGGGAATTGCTGGCACGAGTCAGTGCACAAATTGAATTGGCCCGGGTAAGGCGTGGCGCCGAAGTGCGGATCACGAATCTGCTCGAGGGTAGTACCAGCGGATTTCTCATGATCGATGCCGAGGGTCGCTACCAGTACGTCAACCCGGCTGCCGAGCAACTATTGGGCCGCAGCAGCGAGGAAATGATCGGTCGCAAGCCAGACGAGGTGTTTCCGGAGTCACAGGGCGATACATCACTGGACCTGTTGTACGAAGTGCTGGAAACCCGTGAGAGCAAGGAAACTGAAGTTTTTTTCGAGCCGTGGGACCGGTGGTTCAAGACAAAGATCGACCCGTCACTTGACGATGGCGTTACAGTGCAGTTCGATGAAGTGACGCAGATGCGCAAGGCAATTGATGCCATGCACGAGGTCGATCGCCGCAAGGACGAGTTTCTGGCCACGCTGGCTCACGAATTGCGTAATCCGTTAGCGCCAATTCGAAACGGCTTGCAACTATTACTCAAGTCACCGGACGAAAAAGATCCTCGCCAATTGTACGAGATGATGGATCGCCAGGCGGAACACCTGACGCGCCTGGTAAACGACCTTATGGAGGTATCGCGAATCAATCGCGGCAAGGTTGAGTTACGTCTTGAGCCAATATCGCTGTCCGACGCCCTGCAGAGTTCGATTGAGTCGATCGGACCGGAGCTGCAGCAACGGCAACAATTGCTCGACGTGACGCTTGCCAGGGAACCAGTCTATGTCGATGGAGACATGGTCCGCCTGGCCCAGGTGTTTTCTAACCTGTTGGGGAATGCGTCGAAGTTTTCACCCAGTGGTGGCCGAATCGGGGTGCGGGTAACAGCCGCAAGCGATGAAGTTCAGATCGACATAATCGATGAAGGTATCGGCCTGACAACTGATCAGATCAAATCGATCTTCGATCCATTCCAGCAGGTCGAGACAGCGCCATCGCAGCGATCAGGCGGTCTAGGCCTGGGTCTGGGGCTGACCGTCGTCCGCGAGCTGATTTTTCGGCATGGCGGCGAGGTGCGGGCTCACAGCGACGGGCCGGGCAAGGGTAGCTGTTTCACTGTGATTTTGCCGTTGACTGAAGCTCCGCTGCAGGTACAGGCACGGGCTGAAAAGGCGGCGCCGGAGCGCAGCGATAAGAAGCGCGTTTTGATTGTCGATGACAATCGCGATGCTGCCGACAGCCTTGCGGAATTATTGGGGCGCAGCGGTATCGAGGTAAAGGTAGCCTACGATGGAAGCAGTGCGGTAGACGCGTTTGCAGCCTATCGCCCCGGAGCCGTCATACTCGATATTGGCTTGCCCGATATTGATGGCTACGAGGTCGCGCGCCGTATCCGCCAGTCGGAGACATCTACAGCCTGCCTGTTGATTGCACTGACCGGCTGGGGCCAGGATGGCGACCGGGCTGAATCGGCGGCCGCCGGTTTCGACCGTCATTTCGTTAAGCCAGCCGACTGGCGCGAACTGCTCGAGTTAATTTAAGTGTCGTGGAGCGGCGCGGGCCCGCTTATCGCTGGCGTTTCGGTCGCGACTGCCCCCGCGCTGCGCGCGTATCAGGATTGTCTGATTAACGGAGCGAGGGCCAGGCAGATCCAGCCGACGATCAAACAGACACCGCCGATGGGGGTGATTGCGCCCAGCCAGCGCAGGCCCGTGAAAGTCATCAGGTAAAGCGAGCCGGAAAAAACCACGATGCCGGCAAGGAAAGACCAACCTGCTACCGTGGGAAGTGTGCCCGGCCACCGTGTGACTGCATAGGCGACCGCCAGCAAGGCTAACCCGTGATACATCTGGTAGCGTACGCCCGTCTCAAAAATCGCAAGCAGTTCGGCACTGACACGGTCACGCAGCCCATGGGCACCAAACGCACCGATTAGTACACCCGTTGCGCCGACTATTGCACCTGTCGTGAACCAGTTCATCGCTAAAAACTAGCATGATTGCCGCTGCGCTGCCGATCCTGGCTAATCTACTGCTGGTGGCAAAAGACGACCAGCTGGCAATCACGGCAACTTATCTGGAAGTAGAACAGGTGGCGCGCGCAGCGCGCGTAGGAGGGGCTTCAGCCCCGATTCTTTCTCACGCAGATGCTGGTTGTTCGCGAGAAGGAAAGAGTCGGGACTGAAGTCCCTCCTACGGCTTCGCCCGAGGAGTATGGGCCGCGTCCTGTCGGGTTGCCGGCGCCGCGGCGTTGGCCAGAGGGGTTAGTCGGAGCAGGTTTGCAGTGCGGCCAGGTCGTCTGCGCGCACGGCGAAGTTGTTGTCATGTTGTGCGACCAGGTTGGTGCCGGTCATTGCGTACAACTGATCGAAATAATGCCTGTTGGTCCCTGGCCGGGAATCCAGTCTGGCAATGAGCGCGTTGGTGAAATCGAACAGGTCCCCATTGCCGCTGGCGCGCATCGCCCGATCGGTGGCATGGGCCACGACTGCGCCGCAGTCATAGCTAACTGACGAAGCGCCGGCGGTTTCCTGCGACGCCAAAGTGCTGGAGCCGAGTTGGTTCAGGCAGGCTGACTCGGCCGCGCATACCAGCGTCGAGAATTCGTCTTCGCTGAGATAACCGGTTTCGCGCAACGCCAGCCATGCAAGCACGTTGGCATTACCCTCGTGCATCCATGCGCCGGCACGCTCGCCACTGCCAAGATGGAGATTCCAAAGGTGCGCCGCTTCGTGCGCGATATGCAGAGGGATGGCTGCTCGCAGATCAGCCGGTGGCTCCTGCCAGCCCTCTCCAACGACACTGAGGCTAAACGTCGCATCCCCCAGTGCACCGCCCTTGAAGTGCAGGTGTTCGGTCTCATCCGGAGCGAAACTGAAATAGACACTGAGCT
>JABDKV010000036.1 GCA_013002045.1 Gammaproteobacteria bacterium | reverse complement strand
GTCTGTGGTGACGCCGACCGGATGGCGCCAGATGTCCATGCCGCGCTGCTGCAGGTTATCGCGCAACACGGCAACCGCGATGCCGATGCGGCAACAGCCTATCTTGAGCAGATGCGTAAAGCCGGTCGTTATCAGCGTGACGTTTACTAGATCATGACCGACGACAAGAAAAAAAGCTCGCCGGTCGAAAAGATAAAGACAGCCAGCGAAAACCTGCGCGGCACGATTGCCGAGGGCCTGCGGGACGCGGCAACGGGTGCTATTGCCGAAGACGATACGCAGCTGACAAAATTTCATGGCATTTATCAGCAGGATGATCGCGAACTGCGTGCCGAGCGGGCCCGTCAAAAACTCGAACCGGCCTACAGTTTTATGGCGCGCGTACGCGTTCCGGGTGGTCGCTGCACGACCGAGCAATGGCTGGCGCTCGATTCACTGGCACAACAGTATGGCGGTGGTGCCCTGCGGATCACGACGCGTCAGGCGGTGCAGTTTCATGGCCTGCTCAAACGCGATCTCAAGGCAACGATCCAGGGGATCGACCGCAGCCTGATGGACACATTTGCTGCCTGTGGCGACGTAAACCGCAATGTTATGTGCACACCGCTGGCAGAACAGTCTCCGGTGCATGCGTCGGCGTTGCACTGGGCGCAGATTTTATCCGATCAACTGACGCCAAAGACCGGTGCTTACAACGAAATCTGGCTTGACGGAAAAAAAGTCACGTCGCAGGAATCGGCAACAGCAGAAAGCGAACCGTTGTACGGGCCGACCTATCTGCCACGCAAGTTCAAGATCGCCATCGCAATCCCACCGCACAACGATGTCGATGTGTTCGCACACGACCTGGGCTTTATCGCGATCGAGCGCGACGGCCAGCTGATTGGCTTCAACGTAACCGTCGGTGGCGGTATGGGTGCGACCCATAATGATCCGGCGACCTATCCGCGGCTGGCCGATGTGATCGGCTTTTGTCCGCCGGACCAGGTGGTGGCCGTCGCCGAAGCCGTCATTACCACCCAGCGCGACTTTGGCGATCGCAGCGAACGCAAACATGCCCGCCTGAAATACACGATCGACGATGGCGGGCTGGACTGGTTCAGTGCAGAAGTGTCACGACGCAGTGGCTACAAATTTCAGCCTTCGGTCGAGTTTAAATTTACCAGCAATGCCGACCGCTTCGGCTGGCAACACGGCACCGATGACCTGTGGCACCTGGCGCTGTTCGTCCCCAGTGGCCGTGTCGTTGATCGCGATAATCAGCGCTGGTCAAGCGGATTGCGTGCGGTGGCAGAAATACACGAAGGAGATTTTCTGCTGACACCCAATCAAAACCTGATCATCAGCGGTGTGAGTGCTACGGCTCGCGAACGTATCGACAATCTTCTGGCCGAATACGGTCTCGATCTGTGGAAAGAATTGACGCCACTGCGGCTTAACGCGATGGCCTGCGTGGCATTACCGACCTGTGGTCTGGCGATGGCAGAAGCGGAACGGTATCTGCCCGATTTTATGGACAGGGTTGCCGCTGTACTGGCGCGGCACAAGCTGCCGGGTGACGACATCACAGTGCGTATCACGGGTTGCCCCAACGGTTGCGCCCGTCCCTATGTGGCGGACATCGGCCTGGTCGGCAAAGCTCCGGGGCGATACAACCTGTTTCTGGGTGGCGGCCACGCCGGTCAGCGACTCAATCGGCTGGTTAAAGAAAACCTGGACGAAAACGCCATACTGGAACACCTCGACCCGATCTTTGGCCGCTACGCCGCCGGCCGCCAGGACAACGAAGCGTTTGGTGACTGGCTGAATCGCGCGGAGCTGGCGGCATGAGCGCCAACCCCGCACGAGCGCGTCCGTCCTTCGAGCCCTGTTTGCTCGACGAGTCACAATCGCTCGAAATCGCGCTGGATCATTGCAACCAGTGTCTGGCAAAACGTGATGCGGCCGGCCGGGTGCAATGGGCGATGCAACACCTGCCCGGCAAACATGTGCTGAGCAGTTCATTCGGCGCCCAGTCGGCGGTCTCTTTGCACCTGTTAAGCCAACAACAGGCGGATATCCCGGTGGTGTTCATCGACACGGGTTATCATTTTCCCGAAACCTACCGCTTTGTCGACGAACTGACCAGGCGTCTCCGTCTCAATCTTCATGTCTATCGCAGCGAGACCAGTCCCGCGTGGCAGGAAGCCCGGCACGGTCAGCGCTGGGAGCAGGGCATCGCGGCACTGGATGATTACAACCGCGAAAACAAGGTTGAGCCGATGCAACGCGCGCTGAGTGAGCTCGGTGCGGGTACCTGGTACGCCGGTCTTCGCCGGGAACAGGCGGTCAGTCGTGCCGGCGCACAGTTCCTGGTGCGTTCCGAGGGTTACTGGAAGGTGCACCCGATCGCAGATTGGACTGACCGCGACATTTACGCCTATTTACGGGCGAATGATTTGCCGTATCACCCGCTGTGGGAGAAAGGTTTTGTCTCGATTGGCGACACGCACTCCACGCGATCACTCGCTGAGGTCAACGATATCTCAGAGACCCGGTTTTTTGGTCTCAAGCGAGAGTGTGGTTTGCATGATCCGCACCTGTTGCCACACGACAACGGCTAGGTTTTTTTCGTTGCGTTGTCGTCGTCAGCACAGACACCGCGCAACGGCAGCTGCAGATGGCCGAATAGCGCATCGACTTCTTCCTGGCTACCCGCTGTGGCGGCCTCAGCGACCAGCTCCGGTGTGAGATGACCGGCCAGCAACTCGATAAACTCCACCATGTAGCGACGCAATACCTTGTCACGCGGGAAACCCACCCACGTCGTTAATCTTGGAAACAAACCGGTGGCATCAATGGCCGTCAGGTCCGTGTCATCACACTCGGACGCCATGCTTGCGACAACACCAACACCCATGCCGATGCGGACATAGGTCTTGATCACGTCCGCATCACGTGCGGTAAAAACAACGTTGG
>JABDKV010000019.1 GCA_013002045.1 Gammaproteobacteria bacterium | reverse complement strand
GACGGCTACGGCAACGTTTGTGATGCCGATCTCGATGACAACGAGATTACGCAGAGCTTTGACCTGACCATCATGCGGCAGAACTTCGGTTCGACCACGCACAAGGATTCAGATCTGAACTGCAATGGCATTACCAACTCGTTCGATCTGAGCATGATGCGAAACATGTTTGGACAACCACCCGGACCTAGCGCGCTGGCGCCGTAATAATAAACCGGGTGTAACACCGCAAACTGGCCCCGCTTCGGCGGGGCCTTTTTTTTGGGCGGCGCAGCCGCGTAGAAGGGGCTTCAGCCCCGATTCTTTCTGACGAAGTTGGTGGTTTCATGGTGAGAAAGAAAGAGGTCGGGACTGAAGTCCCTCCTACGGCGGCTGCGCCGCCATCGCGGCTGAAGCCGCTCCTACGGGGGAAAATGGGCGATTTTGGCCTGAATTGGCTGGAAAACTGCGTTGCTGGGGTTGAAAACCCCGTTTTGCTGGGTGATTTCCCGGGTTACGTCAATAGTGCAATGCGGTAAATACTAAACTTGCACTAAATGGTCCTGGTGCTTAACCGACACGCCGTCGCCCGTTTGGCAGCGGTGTTTACAACTTAGGGGCAATATCATGCGATCGACTAATCGGTGGCGCCACGCCGCCATGGCAGCCTTTTTGGCCTGCGTTTTTCACACCCCGGCAATGGCAGCGCCCGCTGCGACCGGCTTCAGCGATGTTTTCAAGTATCCGGGGCCGCAGCCAAACTGCGCCGGCTTCGGTCTGCGCACAACCGGTCAGTACTGGAATCGCCTCGATTGCGGTTTTGGTCGAGTCAAGATCGTCGATGGTGCGACACCGATTACTGACGCCAACGCACCCGGTGGCGTGCTGTTTGACATCATCAACCCGCTTGGCGCGGTCGTCGAGGTAGTAAACGGCACCTGGAGTGCTACCAACGAAGCCTGGACATTCCAGATCTTCCCGGGCAACAGCCAGCCAACGACACCGCCATCCAGTGAGTGGCCACCTGGCGCTTACCTGTTGCGTGTCGCCAGTGTTGACGGTGTAGCCGGCAACTTCGGCGAGTTCCAGTTCTACCTCAACTTTATCGGCGCGACCGTCACCGCGACCGGTGGTCCGTTCCTCCCCGGCGACGATATCCCGGTCACCGGTTCGGTCTACCAGTTCAACGAGTCATCCGACTTACTCGGTGGCATCGACCAGACTGGTGTCGCAGCTCAGTACACGCTCGAACTGCGAACAGCCGACGGCTCGCTGCTCAATACTATCGGCACCTTCACAGCGGCTGCCGATGGCACCTTTAACCATGTCATTCCGGGTGCGCTGACCGCCGGGCTGACTTCCACGCAGGGGCTTTCTGTTGACGTCGTCAATACCTCGTACAGCGACCTGCAGACTGAAGACTGGGGATCGGCGAAGGCCGGTTCGGGCAGCATCGTGGTGACGTTACCTAGCAATGAGATGACCATCAATAACTCATTCGTGTCGTCGGTCGGCTGGGTCAAGCCAGGCGAAACTTATCCTTTCCGTGTGTTCGTTACCAATGACACCGATAGTGCGCAAAGCAATGTCGCGGTCAATATTCCGGTACCTGATGGCACCGCATTTACCGCTGTCACGCCGCTCGCCGGCTCCGGTACCGCGATTATCGGCGCTGGTGGTATCGACTGGACGATTGGAACACTGGCAGTAGGCGCGACCGCGACACTGGTTGCCAACGGGCAGGCCGACACCTCGGTCGAAGATCCGCAAATCGTCTGGAAAGATCTGTCCAGCACCGCCAACCTGGTTTATGACAGTGGCCCGATCGGTGGCATCGACAGCATGAGCCTTGGCCCGAAGGTCATTCCACCGCAAAGTTCGTACAACACGGCACGTTTTGGCTTCCGTCCCTACGTCGTGGTCCCGGTCGACTACCGTGATCGTAAACACGACGCGGTTCATACCGGCGCGGTCCTCGAGGACAAACTCAACTCACCCGACATCGTCGGCTCGGTCTACAACCTGTGGCAGGAGATTTCTTTCGGCCAGTTGTCACCGAACGCCGAAGTGTCGTCTGCAGCACTGCAAACGGCTGACTTCACAGTCGACTGGAAAGATCCCAACCGCGTAGACAACCAGTTTGTCTTTTCAAGTCACACGCCGGCCGGTGCCTGCGCCGGTACCAAGGTCGATGATCCCACCATCATTGGTGGCCCGTTATATCCCGAACGTATCAGCAACGGCTGGTACCAGTTACCTGGTGACACTAGTTACTACGGTGGCGACAAGTTCGGTGCCGGTTCACTGGTTGGTGCGATCGGCGGCGTTGGTCCGTTATTCTCGATCGATGATGCCTGCGGTCCGACCGGTAAAGCGGTCTACGACTCAGCGGTCATCGCCGATCCCGAGATTGACTACAACGATTTCGACACCGACAAGGATGGTGTCGTCGACTTCTTCATGATGGTGTTCGTCGGTATCGGCGGTAACGGCGACAGCCAGGTCAACGGCACGCCGTCGTATGACAACATCTGGCCGCACAGCTCAAGTCTTGAGTATTACTACCAGGACCCGCTCACCGGTCAGCGCGGCTACGTCTCTGACGATCAGCTCACCGACCTCGAAGGCAACCCGCAGTGCTGGACTGACCTCAGCTACTCGGCCAATGCCACCTGCGGTGCCGGTGGTGACCCGACATTACCGAAGTATGTCGCCGTCGGTCCGTATAACGTCAATCCCGAAGACGCGATTGACCAGGCCAGTGTGATCTCGCACGAATACGGTCACTCGCTCGGCATGCCCGACTTCTATTGCCTCGGCTCTCTCGACTGTTACGGCGACTGGAACCTGATGGCATCGGATAAATCCCATCACATGGATGTTTTCACCAAACAGGAAATGGGCTGGATCGTGCCGCAACCACTACCGCTGGGCGCAACGACGCCGGTTACGAACTGGAAAGATTCCAAGTTCGACACCGGTCAGATCAGCTGGCAACAACCCGACGGCACGCCATACACGCTGTCGGCCGCCAACGGCAACCAGAATATCCACAACGGCGAAGCCTACACGGTCAAGTTGCCGCCACAACTGGTCATCGATCCGGCCAAGGTAGCCGCCGATGCATCAGGCGAGTTTGTCTGGTGGTCGGGCTCGGGTAATCAGTTTGGTTGCCCGGCCGACGGCGGACACAACCTCGATTTCGCTTTCTTCGATGGCGAAGTCAGCGACGGCGACACGGTTACGGTCAGTCTGCAGTCCTACTGGGATATTGAATGGGACTGGGACTATGCCTTCCTGCTAGTGTCATTCGACGGTGGATCGACTTACCAGTCGATGGCCTCAGATAACCTCTACACCACTGAGAGCTCGACCAACCCCAACCAGAACGGCTGCCTCAATACCTGGGGACGTGCTCTGACCGGCGTCAGCTCTTCGTACGCCGCCGGCACGCAGGAAACCGATCGCCTGCTCGGCAACTACGACGACAATGCCTCGTTCATTCCGGACAGCTTCACCTTTACGGTACCGGCTGGCGCCAACGGCATGATCGTTCGTTTCAGCTACTTCACCGATCCTGCATTCGTGCGACCGGGCTGGTTTATCGATGACCTCGATATCAGCGTCAACAGCACCAGCATCTACTCGTCTGACTTCGAGTCGGGTGCACGCGAAGGTCGTATCTTCAACGGCGGGTGCAAAGACGAAACCAAGGTGGCTGAAGTCTGCTCAGTTGGCTGGAACTACCTTGCGTCCACCGAAGGCCTTGCTGCCGATCATGCCTATTACCTCGAGATGCGCGACCGCTCCGGTTTCGATTTCGATGGTAATGGCGAGAACAGCCGCGGTCCTATCGAGTTTCAGCCTGGCGTTCTGATGGTGTACACCGATGAAGGGCGTGGCTATGGCAACACCGGTGCTTCCAGTCACCCTAACCAGCATCCGGTCGATGCCGTCCCGCAACCCGGCGAGAACGCACCGAACCATAACGATGCCGCCTTCACCGCGGGTGGTGTGTCATCGTTCAACGATGGTGGTCCGAATGGCTGGCTGCAGAACTACACTGATCCCGATGATCCCAACGGACAGGACCAGTGGCGTCACCTGTACAACTGTCTTCAGTTCGACGTTCTGAATATGGTCGGCAACGACACTATCGGACCCAACACCGTACCGGGTGACCTCGCTGGCGATGTGACCTTCACCACTGCCGCTGCCGACACTGGCAATTGTGCCGTGTTCAAGTACTGGCCAAATGCGGATACCGATAGCGATGGCATCATCGACTCGCTCGACAACTGCCCGACATCGTTCAACAGCGATCAGCTCGATACTGATGGAGATCTCATTGGCGATGCCTGTGACAATTGCACCGCGATTGCTAACCCTGACCAGTGCGATAGCAATGGCGACGGTTTCGGCAACATCTGCGATGCCGATGTCGACAACAACGGCATTACCAACAGCTTTGACCTGAATCTGCTACGCGGCAATTTCGGTTCGCAAACTGCGAAAGACACCGACTTTAACTGCAATGGCATTACCAACAGCTTCGACCTGATGACCATGCGCAATCTGTATGGGCAACCACCAGGGCCTAGC
>JABDKV010000008.1 GCA_013002045.1 Gammaproteobacteria bacterium | reverse complement strand
CACTATCTCCCTGCCAACTAGCCGCAGTTTAGCAGCCGCCATCCCCAGGCAACGCAACCGCAATCCCCCGGGCGGCGCAGCCGCCGTAGGAGCGGCTTCAGCCGCGATGGATCGCGCAGCGATCCGTAGGAGGGGCTTCAGCCCCGATCCTTCCCAACACCTTAACCAAGGCAAAAAATTGCAGTTAATCCGGTCCGGCAGCGACAGTCAGGCAACCAGCGCCTTGGTTTCGAGATAATCATCAAAACCAAGCGGCCCCCATTCGCGCCCGTTACCGGACTGCTTGTAGCCGCCGAACGGAGTGAGCCAGTCCCCCTGGGCGCCATTGATCTGCACCTGTCCGGCGCGCAGCCGTTTGGCGATGCGACGAGCACGATCAGGGTCACCCGACTGCACATAGGCGGCCAGACCGTAGGGCGTGTCATTGGCAATCGCGACGGCCTGTTCTTCGTCATCGTAGCCAATGATCACCAGTACCGGACCAAAAACCTCTTCACGGGCGATAGTCATGTCGTTGGTGACATCGGCGAAGATTGTTGGTCGCACGTAATAGCCCTTCTCCAGGCCTTCGGGTCGGCCGGGCCCGCCACACACCAGTGTCGCGCCTTCGTCGATCGCTGCCTGTACCAGGCTCTGTACCTTGTCGAACTGCGTGGCACTGACCAACGGACCCAGGTGCGTAGCCTTATCGAGGGGATCGCCAACGCGTGTTTTTTCCGCGGCGATGCGAGCGATTTCCACGACCTGCGGGAGCTGGTCACGCGGTACCAGCATGCGACTGGGTGCGTTGCATGACTGGCCGGTATTGCTAAAACAGGCGCGCACGCCTGCAGTAACAGCGCGTTCGAGATCGGCATCGTCAAGAATGATATTGGGTGACTTGCCACCCAGTTCCTGGGTGACACGCTTAACCGTTGGTGCGGCTGCCTGCGCCACGGCGACTCCGGCGCGGGTCGAGCCGGTGAACGACACCATGTCGATTCCGGGATGAGCGGCGATCGCCGCACCCACCGTGGGGCCGTCGCCATGTACGAGATTGAATACACCGGCAGGAACCCCGGCCTCGTCGAGCACTTGCGCAAACAGGTGCGCCGACAGCGGTGCGATCTCGCTTGGCTTTAACACCATGGTGCAACCGGTGGCCAGCGCCGGAGCCACCTTGCAGACGATCTGGTTGATGGGCCAGTTCCATGGCGTGATCAGGCCACACACTCCGATTGGCTCGCGCAACACCGTGCTGCTGCCGACGCGTTCCTCGAATGCATAGTCTTGCAGTACTTCGATTGCTGCCTCCAGGTGACCCGATCCGCAGGCGGCCTGCGCCTTTGACGCCAGCTTTGCCGGTGCGCCCATCTCTGTCGTAATCGCAGCTGCGATTTCGTCGTAGCGCGCGCGGTAGACTTCGAGGATGCGTTGCAGCAGCTGCAGTCGCTCGGCTGGGCTGCTCTGCCCGTAGCGACTGAACGCCGCCCGCGCTGCAGCCACCGCTTTGTCCACGTCGGCGGCAGTGCCGAGGGCGACCGTTGCAACTACAGTTTCGTCAGCCGGGTTGATGACGTCGAGCGAACGGGCTGACAATGGACTCACCCATTCGCCGTCGATATAGAACTTATCCAGGCTTTGCATAGCTTTACTACCGTGAGATCGGGTCGCATATGATTACAGGGGCAGGCGCGGGGTGACAAGCGACGCACGCGGGACGCTTTATAACGGCTTCAAGTACAGCGTATACGTCCTGCTGACTCTCAATATCGGGTTCTATTTCGTTGAGGACTGGCGCGCCAGCACAGCTATTTTCAGCGATGGCGTCGGCTGGGGTAATTTCATCGAGGCCTACTCCGCCACAATCGATACCCTGGCGTGGGTGATCCTGCTGTTGCTGTTCGAACTCGAGACGGCTGTCATTGCCAACGAAAAACTGCAGGGCCGACTGGCGTGGTCAATGGCCGCAATGCGAACCGTTTGCTACGCCTTCATTGCCTGGTCGTTGTGGGGTTATATAGCCAAGTACGAGCTCGTTACCGATCTCATCCCGGTTACGTTTGATGATGTCTGCGCCCTTATTGGCAGCGGCTATACCTACATCGCCAGTTTCGACGATTATTTCGCGATTGATGCCGCTGCCTGCGCCAGCCTGCAGGGCCAGCCCCTGTTCCGGATCGCCGGCACGCAGGTCATCGGTACGCGCGAAGCCGCGCTACTGGTCGAACGGCTGGCGCTGACCGATGTGATCAACGCCTCGACCTGGCTGATCGTGGTGGTCACACTCGAGATCGAAGTCGGGTTACAACTGGCGGGGCGGCTCAGTCCAGGCCTGCTGCGGGTCGCCAACGCGCTCAAGTCGCTGCTTTACGCAATCCTGCTTGCCTGCGCCATCTACTGGGGTCTCGATGGCGAGTTTCTCGACTTCTGGGATGCCTTCCTGTGGCTGGTCGCCTTCGCATTCATCGAACTGAACCTGTTCAACTGGAACGCGGCGACGACGGCACCGGGCTAGGCCGCGCTCTTTCGTTTGGCCAGCTCTTCATCGCGTAACGTGCGACGCAGGATCTTGCCGACGTTAGTCTTGGGCAACTCATCACGAAACTCGATCTCACGCGGTAGCTTGTAGCCGGTCAGGTGTTCGCGACAGTGCTCGAGTACCTGTTCTGCGGTAACCGACTCGTCTGAACGCACCACGAACATTTTTACAGACTCACCCAACTTGGGATGCGGGACACCGATCGCCGCCGCTTCCAGTACACCGG
>JABDKV010000007.1 GCA_013002045.1 Gammaproteobacteria bacterium | reverse complement strand
GTACAACTTCGTCGAGGCCTACTCGGCGACAGTCGACACGCTGGCCTGGGTCATCCTGCTGCTGCTGTTCGAACTCGAGACCGCGGTCATCCCCGACGACAAGCTGCGTGGCTCGCTCAAGTGGCTGCTGTCGGGCCTGCGCGCGCTCTGTTACTTCTTTATCGCCTATTCGCTGTACGGCTACATCGTCAAGTACGGCGTCGTGACAGACTTGCTGCCGTTCAGCGTGGCCGACGTCTGCGCCCTGGTCGGCACCGGATTCACCTATGTTGAAACTCTCGACGAGTATCTCGCCATCGGCCCCGAGGTTTGCGCCCGGATGCAGGGCGAGGTGCTGCAGCAGATCGCCGCGACGAAGATCATCGGCACGGCGGAGCAGTTGACGCTGGCGCAGCGGCTGGCGCTGACCGACGTGATCAACGCCTCGGACTGGCTCATAATCGTCGTCGTGCTCGAGATCGAGGTCTGGCTGCAGCTGGGGGGGGCGCTCAGCGACCGGCTGCTGCGCGTGAGCAAGGGCCTCAAGACCCTGCTGTACGCGGTGCTGCTCTGCTGCGCGATCTACTGGGGCATCGATGGCGAGTTTCTCGACTTCTGGGATGCCTTCCTGTGGCTGGTTGCCTTCGCATTCATCGAACTGAACCTGTTCAACTGGAACGCGGCGACGACGGCGCCAGGCTAGGCCGCGCTCTTTCGTTTCGCCAGCTCTTCATCGCGCAACGTGCGACGCAGTATCTTGCCGACGTTAGTCTTGGGCAACTCATCACGAAACTCGATCTCGCGCGGTAGCTTGTAGCCAGTCAGGTGTTCGCGACAGTGCTCGAGTACCTGTTCTGCGGTAACCGACTCGTCTGAACGCACCACGAACATCTTTACAGATTCCCCCGACTTGGGATGCGGGACACCGATCGCCGCCGCTTCCAGTACACCGGGATGCCCGACGACGACATCTTCCAGCTCGTTGGGATAGACATTGAAACCCGACACCAGGATCATGTCTTTCTTGCGATCGGTGATGAAGACATAGCCTTCCTCGTTCATATACCCCATGTCGCCGGTACGCAGGGCGCCGTCCGGGGTCATGCATTTGGCGGTTTCCTCGGGGCGATTCCAGTAGCCGGCCATCACCTGCGGCCCCTTGATGCACAGCTCACCGATCTCGCCAATTGGCAGCTCATTACCGTCATCGTCCTGGATCGATACCTCGGTGCTTGGTATCGGCAGCCCGATCGATCCGTTGTACTCGCCCTTGAGCGGATTCATGCAGGCTGCCGGTGAAGTCTCGGTCAGGCCATAAGCCTCGACCAGGGCCTTACCCGTTACCTTCTGCCAGTGCTCGGCGACTGCTCGCTGAACCGCCATGCCACCACCGAGTGTCAGCCGCAGGTTACTAAAATCGAGTTGATCGAAGCCTGGCGTATTGAGCAAAGCGTTGAACAGCGTATTCACGCCGGTAATCGCTGTGAACTCATGCTTGCTCAGCTCTTTGACGAAGCCGGAGAAATCCCGCGGGTTGGTGATCAGGATGTTTTCACCACCGAGTTTCATGAACACCAGGCAGTTCGCTGTTAATGAGAAGATGTGATACAGCGGCAGCGCCGTGATGATTTTTTCCGTACCGGTCTCGGTTACCTGGTCGAGCCAGGCCGACGACTGCTGCAGGTTCGCCACCATGTTGCCGTGGGTCAGCATCGCACCCTTGGCCACACCCGTGGTACCACCGGTGTACTGCAGGAAGGCAATGTCGTCATGAGTCAGTTCATGCGCCGTGATCTCCTGCCAGCGACCCTCTGACAAGGCGTCGCGAAACGACACCGTGTCACGGATGTTCCATTTCGGCACCATTTTCTTGACGTGCCTGACGACGAAGTTAATCAGCTGGCGCTTTGGTGCCGGCAGCATGTCACCGATACGGGTAGTGATTACCGTTTCCACGCTGGTGTCGTTGAGGACTTCTTCCAGCGTATGGGCAAAGTTCTCCAGGATCACGATAGCTTTTGCGCCGGAATCACTGAGCTGGTGTTTGAGCTCACGTGCCGTGTACAGCGGGTTGGTGTTGACGACCACCATCCCCGCGCGTAACGCACCCATTGCTGCGATCGGATACTGCAGCAGGTTGGGCATCATGATTGCGATCCTGTCACCCTTGTTCAGCGACAGGTTTTTTTGCAGGTAGGCGCCAAAAGCACGACTTAGCTGGTCAAGCTCACCAAAGGTAATGCTGCGGCCCATGTTGGTGTATGCGGGTTTGTCGGCAAACCGGGTGCAGCTCTTTTCGATGATTTCACGCAGGGATGCAAACTCATCTACATCGATCTCAGCCGGAATTCCCGGCGGATAGCTCTTAAGCCAGATTTTTTCCACGTCTGCTGCCCCGATTTGCACCTGTGCAGCGTATATATCACGGGTTTTGCAATACAGCCACCGACGGTCTGCCGCGGATCAATTGATTCATTTAAAAAATCTATTGATTCATCCGAAATATTCCATTGGAAAACAACCCGGGCGACCCCCACACTACCGGCTGAGCTTAATTTTCATGTGCAAGAAGGAGTCTACCGAGATGATCCGCATTGGCGACAAGTTTCCCGATTTCAAGCTGACTGGCGTTGTTTCCACCGATATCGACAACGCTTTCAAAGAGTTTGACAGCAGCAACTACGAAGACAAGTGGAAGGTCGTTTTCTTCTGGCCCAAGGACTTCACCTTCATTTGTCCGACCGAGATTGCCGCATTCGGCAAGCTGGAAGGCGAGTTCGCCGATCGTGATGCACAGCTGTTCGGTGTCAGCACCGATTCAGAGTTCGTCCACCTGGCGTGGCGCCGCGATCACCAGGAACTGCGCGACCTGCCGTTCCCGATGCTGTCGGACATCAAGCGTGAACTGAGCAACGAGCTCGGCATCCTCGACAACAACGAGGGCGTGGCGCAGCGCGCCGCATTTGTAGTCGACAACGACAACATCGTGCGCTTTATCTATGTCACCGACCTCAACGTCGGTCGTAGCCCCGAAGAAGTGCTGCGGGTGCTCGACGCGCTGCAAACCGACGAACTGTGTCCGTGCAACTGGCAAAAAGGCGAAGACACGCTGAAGGTCGCCTGACCGGCGGTTCATGTCTGGCTTCAACAACTGGCCCGGGCAAACCGGGCCAGTCTTATACCAAACAAGGATTTTTCAATGGAACTCAACGACATCCGCAATCGCATTCCCGATTACGCCAAGGATCTGCGCCTCAATCTCGGTTCAGTGCTGACACCGCAGGGCGCACCGGGTCTGAGCGAAACCCAGATCTGGGGCACGGCACTGACCGCGGCGATTACGTCGCGCAACACCGCACTGACTCGTGACATCGAGACGCTGGCACGTGAGCAACTCGACGACGAAACGATCGATGCGGTCCGGGCAGCTGCCGCGATCATGGGCATGAACAACATTTATTATCGCTTTCTGCACCTGGTCGAAGATGACAATTACGCGACCATGCCTGCACGTCTGCGGATGAACGTGATCGCCCGCCCCGGTATCGACAAGAAAGATTTCGAATTGTATTCACTGGCCGCATCCTCCATTACCGGTTGTGGCAAGTGCATCGTCGCGCACGAGCGCAACCTGCGTCAGCACGAGGTTTCTGCCGAAGCAGTGCAGAGCGCGGTCCGTATCGCCTCCGTAATTCACGGGGTCGCCATCGTTCTCGAACAAACCGGCGACAACGTCAGCACCGCCGCCGCCGCATAAACGATCCGTTTCTTCCCTCGTAGGAGCGGCTTCAGCCGCGATCCCTCTCCTGTAGGAGCGGCTTCAGCCGCGATCGGATCGCGCAGCGATCCGTAGGAGGGACTTCAGTCCCGATTCTTTCTAACGACGCAGCTTCATCGCAGCGCGGTGCTCTGATCGGGGCTAAAGCCCCTCCTACGCGCGCTGCGCGCGCCGGTCTTTCCCTTGTAGGAGCGGCTTCAGCCGCGATGGATCGCGCAGCGATCCGTAGGAGGGACTTCAGTCCCGACCCCTCATTCTTTCTAAGCTCGAACCATCCTGTGCGTAAGAAAGAAAGAATCGCGGCTGAAGCCGCTCCTACGGGGAAAGAATGCTGCGCGATCCATCGCGGCTGAAGCCGCTGCTACGAATTGATGACTTGCTGCGCCCAGTCGAGCACAGGGCCGAGTCGGGCCGTCGTCAGCGTGCGCGCCTGGTCGAGGTCGACCCAGCGAAACTCGGCATGCTCGGCACGGCCGAGCTCGGGATTGACTGGCAGGTCGATGTCGTCACGCCGGGTGATCGCAATGTAGTAGCGGGCGACCTTGCCGCGACTGTAGGGCCCGGTCTCGACATACTCCTGCCCCCAGGCAAAGTCGAGATCATCGAGCGTGGTTTCTTCTTCTACCTCGCGCAGCGCTGCCGCCAGCGGTGTTTCGCCACGCTCCAGCATGCCCTTGGGGAAATCCCAGTTGCTGAAAGCACGCAATAACAGGAACCGAATACCTGTGTCGGTGTGCCGGACAATGATGACGCCACAGGACAGGCGTGTCTTGCGTCGGTGCAAATTCGGCATGTACCCGAGTATGACACAGCGCACCAGCCGATTCAGACTACGCGGTTACGCCTGAGCCCGTCCTGCCAGGCGCTGACATTGGCGGCCATCTCGTCGATCGCGCGCTGGCGGGCCTCAATCGCGGCCCAGGCAATATGTGGTGTCACGATCAGGTTTGGCAATCCCGCATCAAGCAGGACATTGCCGTCGACCGGCGGTTCCTGCTCCAGCACATCGATCCCGGCACCCCCGAGTTGCCCCGATTGCAGCGACTGCAACAGCGCCGGCGCGTCGACCAACCCGCCACGCGCCGTATTTATAAGTAACGCCCCCGGCTTCATCCGCATCAGCTCGGCCTCCCCGATGAGGCCGCGGGTCTGTGGGGTCAATGGACAATGCAGGCTGAGCACATCGACGCGTCCCAGAAGATCTTCGAAGGCGACGCGTCCGGCCCTGACCGGACTGCCCGGTCGCTCCGACAACAACACGTGCATACCAAAAGCCCGGGCAACATCGGCAACGGCACTGCCGAGTTCGCCATGTCCGACGATGCCGATGACCTTGCCAGCCAGCTCGCGGATCGGGTAATCGAGCAGACAAAACTGCGGACTCCCCCGCCAGGCGCCGTCGCGAAGCAACGCCTGGTACCCGGCCAGGTGCTGATTCAGTGCCAGTAATAGCGCGAACACATGTTGCACGACAGACTGGGTGCAATAGGCAGCGATATTGCAAACGGCGATATCGCGGGTGGCGGCGGCCTCGAGATCGATGTTGTCGGTGCCGGTCGCTGCCGCACAGATCAGTTTGAGCTGCGGTGCGGTGGCAATACGACGCTGGTCGAGACGAATCTTGTTGAGTAACACCACTTCCGCTGTGGCCAGCCGCGTGCCGACTTCGTCGTCGGTCGACGTGTCATGGCAGACCAGTTCCGGCAAGACGCGGTACAGCGGGGTGGCATCGACATCGTCGCGGCAACTGACGGTGGCGAAGTCGAGAAATACAGCTTGTTCAGTCATCGCTGCATTGTGATCGACCGGTACAGGGCGCACAATCCCGCTTATGACCAAGGCTCCCTACTGGAAGACCACGGCACTCGCGCAAATGAGCCGCGAGCAGTGGGAGCGCCTGTGCGACGGCTGTGGCCGCTGTTGCCTGCACAAAGTCGAAGACACCGATACCGACGAAATCTTCTATACCTCGGTGGCTTGCCGACTGCTCGACACCGAAAGCTGCCGCTGTCGCCACTATCGTACGCGGCACCGCCATGTCGATGATTGCATTGAATTGCGGCCCGAGCACCTTGGCAATCTTGGCTGGCTGCCTGAGACCTGCGCCTACCGACTGCTCGACGAAGGCAAGGACCTGCCGCACTGGCACCCGCTGGTCAGTGGCGACCCCGACAGTGTGCATCGCGCCGGCATCTCGGTCAGCGGCAAGGTTTGCAGCGCCGACGGCGTCAGCGAAGACGAATACGAGGAATACCTCGTGGATTGGGTCGCAGTGGGTCGTCGCACCTGTCCGGAGGTGCCTTGAGCGGGCCACGCCTGGTACCGCTGACCGGTTTCGAGGAATACGAAACCGATGAAATGATCGCGCGCGCGACACAACTGGCTGTCTCGTTGTCACGCCGGCGCACCGTGCGGGACTTCAGTGATCGCCCGCTGCCCGACGCCGTCATCGAGCAGGCCGTGCGGGCCGCCGGCAGCGCGCCGAGCGGCGCCAACATGCAGCCGTGGCATTTCAGTATCGTCCAGGATCCGAAAATCAAACACGAGATCCGGGTTGCCGCCGAGGCGGAGGAGCGTGAATTTTACGCCCATCGGGCTTCGCCGGAGTGGCTGGATGCGCTGGCGCCGCTCGGAACCGACTCCGATAAGCCTTTTCTCGAGATCGCGCCGTGCCTGATCGCGGTATTCGTGCAACGTTGGGGGCACCTGCCCGACGGTCGCAAGGTCAAACACTACTACCCCACTGAATCGGTCGGCCTGGCTACAGGACTGCTGATCGCCACCCTGCACCAGGCGGGCGTTGCGACATTGACTCATACGCCCAGCCCAATGAAGTTCCTCAATCGCATCCTGGGGCGGCCGACCAACGAGCGGCCCTTCCTGTTGCTGGTCGCCGGATTCCCGGCGAAAACGGCCAAAGTCCCTGATATTGGCCGTAAGCCTCTGAAAGATATAGCGACATGGCACAAATAGCCCGCAGTGTCGGGAAAATTGACGCACTGCAGATCGCAATAGTTACCGCGATTGGTCTACCTTTTTACCTAAGGGGACGTTTTCCCCAGCGACAGGCCGCGACGAGGTGTCGGATAACTTTACAAACCCAGTCTCGCTGACGCTGCCACAGTTATCCACAGCTGACGTGTTTTTTATGAATTTCAAGAGGTTACAGGGCTCATGTAAGGCTCCACCCCTAACTGGCACGGGTCTTGCTCCTATCTCGACAACGCCGGTCAATGACCGCTTAATAAACGTAAATCAACTGAGGAAGTTGGAAAAATGAAAGCAACAACAATTATCAAGGGCCTGGCCGCAACCGCCGTTCTGGCGCTGCCTTTAACCGGTTTCGCTGCACCGATCGACGGCGAGCTGGGTATTTCGGGATCACTGGCTCCACTGTGCTCGGACGGTACTGATCCGTGCTCGATGGATATCGCTGACGGCCTGACCTTCGCTGATTCGGGCGCCGGAAATCAGTTTCTCGTTACCTTCGCGACCGGTGACTTTGCCACTGAGGGCCTCGGATTTGGCGACATCGGCGACATCAACGATTTCCTGTTCAACCCGCTTGGCCCATTCCCTGGCGCACCGGGCACGGTTGATCCGCTGTGGACTATCGGTGGTTTCAGCTTCGCGCTGGAGTCGGTTGTCATCGTGGCACAGACTGCTGACCTGGTCTCGCTGGAAGGTACAGGCATGATCTCGGGCCCCGCTGGCTACGACGACACCATGGGTACCTGGTCTCTCAGCACCGACAGCGCCAACAACGACATGACCTTCTCCTGGTCGTCTACGACGGTCGCTCCGGAGCCGGGCATTCTGCTGCTGCTGGGCATGGGCCTGCTGGGTGTCTTTGGCGCACGTCGCCTAAGCGCCTGAAAATAAAGCATTTAGCGACCCCTCGCCGATCAGGCGAGGGGTCAGCTAGCTTCCGGGGATCAAGTCTTTTAACAAATCAGTAGTTGATTGAAATCCGGGTGTGATAGATAATCACGCTACCTGTCCAAAAGAGACGGGCAAGAACAGAACCGACAACACTACAAAATATTGAAGATTAAAGAGGGTCGAACGTGAATAAGAATTTTCTGAGGGGAGCCGCCCTTGCGCTGGTGGCAACATTCAGCCTCAACGCAAACGCTGCCACGATTACTGGAGAGTTATTCATTGGCGGTGAAGCCGTTGCCATCCCCGGTCCGGGTCTGGGCGACGCCATTGGCATTTCATTCACGCAGGGCTTCCTGGTAACAGGATCCTCTGGTGATTTCGCCGCCGCCGGAATTGTTTTCGGTAATACAGGGTCGATTAATGATTTCCTGTTCAGCGATACCAACTTCCTCCTGCTTTCGATCGGCGACTTCAGCTACACGCTGAATAGCATGACGGTCGATTTGCAGACTGACGACTCGCTGGCTGTGTTTGGCACCGGTGTGCTGAGTGCCGCGGGTTTCGACGACACTGCCTATGACTTCTCGCTTAGCGTCGATGGCGCAGGCAACCTGTACTCATACTCTGCTACGTTGGCTCCGAACCCGATTCCGGTTCCGGGTGCACTGGTACTGATGTTGTCAGGTCTTGCCGCACTGGGCTTCCGCCGCCGCGGCTAAACGAGACTTCTCGTTCGATTCAAACGGCGACCTTCGGGTCGCCGTTTTTCGTTCCACCCCCCCCCGTTCCCATCCCCGTAGGAGCGGCTTCAGCCGCGATGGCGGCGCAGCCGCCGTAGGAGGGACTTCAGTCCCGACCTCTTTCCAACGACGCGGCCTTTCGTAACGCCGCAACCCTGATCG
>JABDKV010000320.1 GCA_013002045.1 Gammaproteobacteria bacterium | reverse complement strand
CCGGCGGCGTCAACCCCGTCCGGTGTAATCGAAACGGCGTCGGCGACAGGGCGCGCGTTGCGGTCAGACAACGCCCACGCTGCAACCAGCAGCGCAGCCAGTAGCGCGGGTATTAGCACAACAAGTTGACGCATTAGCCCTCCAGTCAGGGTTCGCTCACAACTCCACTTACTGGATTATAGAAGCCGGGGGGCGGGATTAGTTCGGCTTATAGCGGCGGGTTTGCCAGTAGCACCAGCTCGTAGCCCACCAGCGTGGCATAGGCGAGAAAAGCGGCATGCAGCAAGTGTTCGACGCGGATCCCGCGCACCACGCGGAAATTGTAGTGAATCACCAGCAGCACCACCGACAGACAGGTGAGGCCAACCTTGAACATGACGAACTTGCGGATGTCGGTCTCAATGAGTACCGCCATCAGCAGGTTGAGTTCGGTCGCCCCCATCGAGAGCAAAGTCAGGGTAAAGAAGGCATCGAGGCAGCAACAGACCGTGATCCCCAGCGCGGAGAGCAACAGCCGGGCGTCATACCAGTCAACATAGCCACCCGCGACATCACCGTCACGACGCACCTGTTGGCGGCGGGGCCGGATGCCGATGTGGCGGGCATTGAAGGTATTAAATTGCTGGGTGCGGCGATCGGGTAACTGCCGGCGTGCATGTTCGGCTTCGGGATGGCTGAGGGCTTCAGAGTCGATAGCGATGGTGTTGTTGCTCATGTCTAAGCTTCAGCAACAACCATGCCAAAAGATATTTTTCTATATATAAAACAATAAGAAATGACAACTATCTAATGTGAAATCCAGATGGCAGTGTAAGGATAATCGACGTTATTACCGGGACAGTCTGTCGTTTCGTCAAAACGACCGCGGCGATTAAGTCAAAGCGCCAGGGCAGCAACGGCAGCGGTTACCAGGCCGGACACACCGGCCGCGGTCCAGGCCGCCATCGGCTGGTGCCGTTTGATCGTAAACGCGCACAGCAATCCGACCGCTAACACGAGGACGACCGCGATAACGATGCCAGCGACAATCACGGCCACCGGTGACAATGAACTGCTGCGTTCCAGCAGCAGCATCAGCGGGGTGCTGGCCAGCAGGGCTGCCGCGGCAGTCAGGATGAAGGCAACAAGGGAGTTGATCCGGCTCATGGCGGCATTATGCCTCACTTGCTTTCACGAGTGATCCTGGCCCGGAATGGCCGCGGCGTCGGCCATTGCTCCGTATTGCTTGACGAATTGCTCAAACAAGGGCTGATAAATCCGTGCCTCTGCGGCACGAACGGGGCTGTAGTCCGGTACTTTGCACATCGCGGCGATGGCCGCCGGGTGATCGGGATAGAGTCCGACACCGACCGCGGTATCGATGGCGACCCCCAGGGTTGCAGCCTCTCGTTGCTGCGTCCGCCCGGCAGGCAGCGCGAAAATGTCAGCAACCAGGTTCACGACATCATGACTGCGTGCGCCACCGCCGGCGATGCAGACACGATCGACCGCGGTGCGTCCGCGACGCTGTTGCAGTCGCTGCGTACCGTGTCGCAAGGCAAAACACAGGCCTTCGAGCAGCGCCCGATAAATATCTGCCGGCGTGTGCCGGGAATCGCTGTATCCGTCCAGTGAGCGATAAATATCGGTCCCGGGCTGGACGAAGGGGTTGACCCCCAATCCATTGGCACCCGGGGGCGAACGTTGCAGCAGCTGATCCAGCTGCGCCCGATCGCGGGCATCGATGTCTGGGAGCGAGGCGCCTATTTGCTGTGCAAACGAACCGACCACCGACATGCCACGATCAATCTGCCTTTCGAGTAGCCAGTGACCCGGAATCGCCGCCGGAAACGCGGGCATCAGCCAGTGCGGCTGGCGATAGGTATCGGTGTATAGATTGGTTGCCGCCGCCGTTCCCAGGCTCAGGTAAGCGGTCGCCTTGCGCGCCGGAGCCGAACCGAGCACTTCGCAGGCCTTGTCACCCGCGCTCGCTATCACCGGTGTTCCCGGCGGTATCCTGGTTGCCGCGGCGGCTCGCTCGCAGACCCGCCCCAATGCGGTCGAAACCGGCCGCAGGTCGGGTAGCATGCCGCGATTCAGGACGGGCAGCAGCTGCCAACGCCAGTTGCGCTCGCCGGCCCAGTCACCGCGACGCGGATCAAAAGGTACGTAACCGACCTGCGCAGCAGCCGCATCGAGAAAATTGCCCGTCAGCCAATGATTCAGATAGCCCGACAACAAGAGCATCTTGTGGGTGTTAGCCCAGGTTTTCGCTTCATGCCGGGCTACCCAGTTGCATTCAGCCTCACCCTGCACCTGGCGCAGCGTAGGTCCGAGCAGGGGCAGGTAGTGCGCCAGGCGGGCAATCCCGCGCGGTTGCGGTGGTTGGCGCAACCGCCGTTTGTCTGACCACATGATGATCGGCCGCAACGGTGTGCCTTTGCGGTCTACCAATACGACACTGGCACGCACCGTTGTCAGACCAACACCGGCTACGCGCTGCCTGAGATCCGCTGCCGAAAGTGCCTCGCAGCAGGCGTCTGCCACTGCACTCTGCAGGTAGCCAGGCTCGTGTTCGGCCCAACCGTTATGCCGCGACTGCGGTTCGCACAACGCCACGTCCGCCCTGGCGTGGCTTTGTCCCTGCCGGTCGTACAGCCTTGCGCGAACACTTTGGCTACCGAGATCGATAGCCAGTAAAAGCGGGTCGTTCAGGGTGCCGGCCGCTGGTATGCGCGACGACCGTTGACCCATGTTTCCAGCACTTTTGTTTGCCAGATTTGGTCTGCCGGGCCTTTGAGTATGTCGCGATCGACCAGTATGAAGTCAGCTCGCTTACCGGGTTCGAGCGAACCGAGTTGCTGCTCCTGGTGAGCCGCAAAAGCCGCATCCAGCGTGAAAACCCGCAGTGCTTCAGCCGGGGTCAAAGCTTCCTGCGGGTACCAGCCACCGGGTGGCTGATTGTCGCGATCCTGGCGGCTGACTGCGGCATGCAATCCAAACATGGGGTTGGCCGGTTCCACAGGGAAATCCGAGCCGGCCGCGATATGGGCACCACGGTCGAGCAATTTGCGCCAGGCATAGCCCCCGGCGATCCGTTGCGGGCCGACACGATCTTCAGCCATATTCTTATCGCTGGTGGCATGAGTAGGCTGCATCGAAGCGATCACGCTAGTTTCGGCAAACCGCTCCAGTTCTTCGACATCGATGATTTGCGCGTGCTCAATTCGGTGACGCAGGTGACGTCCATCTTTATGGCGATCGAAAACCTCCAGCGCAACATGGTTCGCAGCATCACCGATTGCATGCACGTTAACCTGGAAACCCCGTCCCACTGCATTACTGACCAATTGGTCGAACTGCTCGATATTTTTAAACAACAGGCCACGATTGCCCGGATCGTCACTGTAGTCAGCCTTGAGTGCTGCCCCGCGACTGCCGAGCGCACCGTCGAGATAGGCTTTGACACTACGTATAGCCAGGTGCCCGCTGCCGTCATCGATGACAGGGTCGCCGAATTCGGGGAACGCGCTTTCGCTCAACATTGCGTAGATACGTAGCGGCAGTTCGCCTTGCTGAGCGAGTTCGCTGTACACGGCAGCCTCATCCAGGCTGATGCCGGCATCGTGAACCGATGTCAGGCCCAGTGACAGCAACTCGGCAAAGGCCGTCTGCAGATCTGCACGAATCTGGGCACGGGTCGGATCAGGGATGACCCGCTCGACCAGCTCCATCGCGGTGTCGACAAACAACCCGGTCGGCTCGCCATTTTCATCGCGGGCTATGACGCCCCCATGCGGGTCCGGTGTGCTCGCACTGATTCCGGCAGCGGCCATCGCGACGCTATTGGCCCATGCCGCATGCCCATCGATGCGCCGCAACCAGACCGGTCGTTCGATAGCGAGGCGATCGAGATCTGCGGCGGACGGAAAAGCCTGGTCAGGCCAAAGGACCTGGTTCCAGCCGCGTCCCAGTATCCACGGTGCCTGCGGCTGCGCCCCGGCATAATCTACGATCCGTTTTAGTGCGTCGTCGAGCGACTGTGTGCCGACCAGGTCAACACGATTGCGCGCCTGGCCCAGGGCCAGCACATGCCCGTGGGCGTCTATCAGGCCGGGCAGCAGAGTCGCACCCTGACCATCGTAGCGATTCGCGACCTCCGGAAGCGTCTCACCGCTGCTATAGGTCGCCACGACGGCACCATCTTCACCTACATTAAGCGCGACAAAAGTCCGCACCTCGTCACCGGTCCAGCTATACCCGTTCACATTTTCGATTAGCGTGCCGCCAGGCAATTCCGGCGGGGCGGGTTTATCGCACGCGGCCAGACCGAGCAGGCTGGCAACAAAGACATAGATACGCATTGGCGGCTCTCGGGTTATGGAATGTGAAGAAAACGCCCGGACAGAGATTATCAAGGCCATGCCCCAGTTGAAACACGCAAGTCATGAGGCCCCGCACCTGATAAAATGCCTGAATGGCCATGGATGATCTATATCTTGACCACTTCGGTTTCAGCCAGCATCCGTTCCGGCTGACCCCGGATGCCGAATTCCTGTACCTGTCGGACGGTCATGCCCGCGCCAAGGCCTGCATGGAGCAGGCTTCGGCTCATCATGGCGCCGTCTCGATTGTGACGGGAGAGGTCGGGTGTGGGAAATCAGTACTGGTCAGCTGTGTGCTGGCTGAAATGCCGGAAAAAGTCGCGGTCGCACGACTGACACAGACCGATCTCGAAGTCGACGAATTCCTGCAGGCTGTCCTGACCCAGTTTGGTTTTCGCCCGTTCGATCGCGGTGAACAGGCGGTGCGCACGTTACTCGACAATTTCCTTTTCGCCCAAAGCGTACGAGGTCACCGGGTGCTGTTGATCGTCGAGGAAGCGCAAAACCTGTCCCGACCTACGCTCAGGGAGCTGTGCGAGCTGGCCGAGCTGGAAGAAGACGAGCAAAGACTGCTGAGTATCGTGCTGGTCGGTCAGCCGTCTCTGCGCGATCGTTTTGATGAAAAAGAACTGCGCCAGCTGGTTGACCGCATGCAAGGTTCGGCACACCTGGAGCCCCTGGATTTCCGCGATACCTGCGAATTGATTCGACACCGGGTCGCAGTTGGCGGTTTATCAACGATGCCGTTCGACAACGATACCTTTGCACAGATCTTCCGCTACACAGGTGGTGTGCCGCGAGTCATCGTTAACCTGTGCGACACATCGTTGACTGCAGCCTACGTCGAAGAAAGTCAACGCGTCACACCGGCATTGGTCGAGGCAGCGATCGAAGAGCTCAAACTCAAACCGGTGCTGCCGCAGCCGACTGAACCGGTACCCGACCCAGCCCAGGAAAACGAGCCCGCCCAGGGGCCACCCCTGCTGGCGTCAATCGAAATTCACAAGCACGAACGCCACCTTCGCGATATCGAGATAAACAATACCCGGGTGCTTATTGGTCGTGATTCCGATAACGACATTGTTCTGGGTAGTGAATTTATCAGTCGGCATCACGCGCAGATATCAATGGACCATGAAGGCCGTTTCTGGATCAAGGACCTGAACAGCACCAACGGGGCGTTTATCAATGGCCGCCGCACCCAGCGCGGACGGTTACACGATGGCGACGTGATTCAGCTGGGCCAGCATTTCCTGGTTTTCCACAACACCGGTAGCGCCCAGGCCCGTAAGAGTTCGACCGAGCTCGATGACTGGCGAGAAACACAAGTGCTGCCTTCCGGGCAGGCTGTTGATGGCGATGACGCCGACGACGACACCGAGCTGCGGGTCAAGGACCGGCATTCAGGACTGGGCCGCTGAAATAGCGGCGCGTGCATTGGCGCTGATCTGTTGCCATTTCTCGTCCGCAATCGCCTGACGCGGTGCAATCCATGATCCACCGATGCAACGAACATTGTTGAGCGCCAGGTAATCGTTCATGGTCTCCAGCCGGATACCACCGGTAGGGCAGAAGACAACTTCGGGAAATACGCCGGCAAAGTTGCGTAACAGTGTGCTGCCACCCGCAGCGGCCGCGGGAAAGAACTTGAGGGCGCCAAGGCCGCATTCAGTAGCTTGTTGTATCTCGCTGGCGGTGACCACGCCGGGCAGGTAAGGCATAGAGGCCTCATGGGCAGCTCGGGTCAGCTGCGGGCTGAAGCCGGGACTCACGGCAAACTGACCACCGGCGTCGGCCAGTGCCTGCATCTGCGCCGCGCTGACGACCGTGCCGGCGCCGACAATCAGGTCTGGGCGGGCCTGGCGGATGGCCTCGATTGCCTCCAGGGCGGACGCCGTGCGCAACGTAATCTCCAGGACCTCGATACCCCCGTCAGCCAGCGCATCGGCCATCGCGATAGCCTTGCTGGCATCGTCGATGACCAGGACCGGCATGACGGGGCGCGCACGCTCCAGTATTTGATCTATGTTCATGCTTTAAGAATACCCTGTAAGCTTATGATTCAACGAAAATACTAGCAGCGCCTTGTTCCGCGCCGGTCGTGGCCGCGCGAAACACGCCAAACAGCTCCCGACCGAGCCCGCCGGGACGCGGCGGCGGCTCCGCTGGCTCACGTGTCCGCCACTCGTCGGCATCGACCCGGACTTCGAGCCGCCCCTGCTCGGCATCGACTACGATCACGTCACCATCGCGAACACGCGCCAGTTCACCACCGGCGATACATTCTGGCGTCACGTGAATGGCGGCCGGAAACTTACCCGAGGCGCCGGACATGCGACCATCTGTCACCAGCGCCACGCGCAGCCCCTTGCCCTGCATGGCGCCCAGGGGAGGTGACAATTTATGCAGTTCGGGCATGCCATTGGCAGCCGGTCCCTGGAATCGCACAACGACTACGCAGTCTTCGTTAAGGTTTCCGTTTTTGAAGGCTTCGACCACATCGTGGTGGTCGTCAAATACGCGCGCCGGCGCCTCGACTACGAGGCGATCTGCCGGAACCGCTGAAGTCTTGTAGATTGCCCGACCCAGGTTACCTTCGAGCACCCTGATGCCGCCGGTAGGCTGGAACGGCTCGTCAACCGTTCCAATGATGGCCTCATCGGCGCCCTGTCGTGGCGCCGGCTTCCAATGCAGACCGCCTTTGTCGTCAAGAATGGGTTCACTGGCGTAGTGCTCGAGGCCCGCACCTGCGACCGTCTCCACATCGCCATGCAACAGGCCCGCATCGAGCAGTTGTCCGATGACGCAACCGAGACCGCCTGCAGCATGGAAATGATTCACATCCGCTTTACCATTCGGATAAATACGGCACATCAACGGGACGATTGCTGACAGTTCGGCCATATCGTTCCAGTCGATGCTGATGCCCGCGCAGCGTGCGATGGCAACCAGATGAATCGTGTGATTGGTCGATCCACCTGTTGCCAGTAAGCCAACGATTGCGTTGACGATAGAACGCTCGTCGATAAGCCTGCCGATCGGGCGGTAATCGTCGCCCAGAGCGGTTATTTCTGTAATTCGGGCTGCAGCTGCTTCGGTCAGTGCCTGTCGCATCGGCGTTCCCGGGTTATAAAACGCGGAACCTGGAACATGTAGTCCCATGATCTCCATGAACATCTGGTTGCTATTAGCAGTGCCGTAAAAAGTGCATGTTCCCGGACCGTGATAGGAGGCTTCCTCCGAGCGTAATAATTCCTCGCGCGACACTTTACCCATGGCATACAGCTCACGCGTGCGCGCCTTCTCGCTGTTGGAGATACCCGAGGTCATGGGTCCGGCCGGTACAAAGATCGCGGGCAGGTGACCGAATCGCAGCGCCGCCATCAGCAAGCCCGGCACAATCTTGTCGCAGACTCCCAGCATCAGCACGCCATCGAACATCTCGTGTGACAATCCCACAGCCGCGCTCATGGCGATGACATCACGACTGAACAGCGACAACTCCATGCCGGGCTGGCCCTGAGTTACGCCATCGCACATTGCTGGAACCCCACCGGCGAATTGCGCAGTGGCGCCGCGCTTCAGGCACGTGTCCTTGAGTATTTCCGGCAAATCTCGCAGCGGCTGGTGGGCCGATAGCATGTCGTTGTAAGCCGAGATAATGGCGAAGTTGGGGCTTTTGCGCAGCTGCCGCAAGACCGCTTTGCTTTCCTCGGACACGGCCGCATAGCCATGCGCCAGATTGGTGCAGCCAAGCGCGGAGCGTCGCGGGCCACGTTCCTGCCAGCGTGAGATATGTTCGAGATATTCGTGTCGGCTGGCAGCGCTGCGGTCCTGAATACGTTTGGTAACCGCTGCCAGTGTCGGGTGTAGCGCCATAAGTCCCTCCCTCTTGGAACCGGTATCATACCCGTTGCGAGTGGGTGGACGCGTCACATGCAGTCGGTATACTCCGCCTCTTCTCAGGCTTCTGTAGGCGTAATGTGGCTCAAGCGTTAGCTGATTTCGACATGGTGATCGTCGGCGCAACCGGCGATCTGGCAATGCGTAAGCTTTACAGGGCGCTCTACTACCGGTTCCGCGACGGGCAATTGCCCGACGGGCGCATCATCGGTGCGTCACGGACCGAGATGAGTCGCGATGCCTTTCTCGGCAAGTTGTTCGAAGCTGCCCAGCGCTATATCCCGGCCGAACACCGGCCCGATGAGCAGTGGCAGGCCTTCATTGAACGGCTCGATTACCTGCCGCTCGATGCCTTCAACTGTGACAGCTATGCGCCACTGGCCGAGAAACTGAACCAGTTTCCCGAGCGTCAGCGGATTTTCTACTTCTCCACCGGGTCGCGCATCTTCGCGCCCATGTGCGAGTGCCTGTACCGGCATGAGTTGATCAACGCCGGAGCCCGGGTGGTCCTCGAGAAACCGGTGGGCACGGACCTGGCCAGCGCAATCGAGATCAACGAGGCGGTGCTGCAGTATTTTGATGAAAGCCAGGTTTTCCGCATTGATCACTATCTGGGTAAAGAGCCTGTACAGAACCTGATGGTGCTGCGTTTCGGCAACAGCATGTTCGAATCGCTGTGGCACCAGACTTATATCGATCACATCCAGATTACCGTTGCCGAGAGCCTCGGTGTCGAAGGACGCGCCGGGTTTTACGATCACACTGGCGCGTTGCGTGACATGGTGCAAAGTCACCTGTTGCAACTGTTGTGCATTATCGCGATGGAACCACCACCGAGTATCGAGGCCGATGTCGTGCGCGACGAGAAGCTCAAAGTGCTGCGTTCGCTGCGGCCGCTGCTCGATGGCGATATCGATACGCATGTCGTACGCGGGCAGTACCTGGCTGGCGCTGTCGATGGCCAGCCGGTACCGGCATACCGTAACGAGGACGGTGTCGACGCTGACAGCAATACGGAAACTTACGTTGCGCTCAAGACCTACATCGACAACTGGCGTTGGGCCAATGTGCCTTTTTACCTGCGCACCGGTAAACGACTGGCACGCCGCACCTCAGAGATTGTGATCCATTTTCGCGCGGTACCCCATTCGATTTTCGGCGAGGCGGCCCTGACCCCGAACCGGCTGACGATACGCCTGCAGCCGGAGGAGGGCATCCAGCTGCTGCTGTCCGGGAAACGTATAGGAACCGGCATGAGTGTGAGACCATTGGAGCTGAACCTCGACGAGGACCAGCGTGAAGTCGATCATGTACCGGATGCCTACGAGCGCCTGCTGATGGATGCGATCAGGGGAAGAGCCACATTATTCGTGCGCCGCGACGAGCTCGAAACCGCCTGGCGCTGGATCGAGCCGATTACTGATCGCTGGAAAGCGCAGGGTGGACGGCCCGATACCTATGTCGCCTCAACCTGGGGGCCGACACGGGCTGCCGCGCTGCTGGCTCGCGACAATCGCGACTGGGACGAGGGCTGCTGATGTTATCGGCACCGGCGGTTGCCAGCGAATGCCGGTTCGCAATGCGAGCCGAACTTACCGTGAGCCTGGCGGCACGTGCATGGGAACTCGTCGACGAGGCCATCTCGGCGACTGACGAAGCCGCTATCGTGCTGGCGGGTGGCAGTACACCGGTACCGTTGTACAACACGCTGCGGGAGCTGCCTTTACCATGGTCGCGCCTGACCATCGCACCCTCTGACGAACGCTGGGTCGGCATCGACCACGAGGCCAGCAACGAGGGCATGTTGCGGCGAGAGTTCTTTGCATCGTCGGCGACCGATGCCAATGTCGTGTCGCTGGCCAGACACGAAGACGATATCGAACGTGATGCGGCACGGGTTGAAAGGGCGCTGGCCCGACGCACCGCCCCGTGGGATTTCGTATTGCTTGGAATGGGCACAGATGGTCACACTGCGTCACTATTTCCTGGTGCCCCGGAACTGCCAACGGCGTTGTCTGCAGAACGCCGCTGTGTCCCGGTAACACCCCAGACTGCAGATCACCGGCGACTGACGCTGAGCGCCGCCGAGTTACTCAATTCCCGCCGCATAATCCTGCTCCTGACCGGACAGGAAAAATGGGATGTGTACCGCGAGGCCTGCGCCGATGATGACATCAGCGCGATGCCTGTTCGGGCCATCCTGCACCAACAACAAACACCAGTCGACGTTTACTGGTCGGCAAACTGAGGTAACAAGACAATGACGCAATCCGATCCGGGTAGTAAGCACGGTGGGATCGGCGAACTGCGTCCGGCAGAGCCGGGCATGGACAAACCCGGTTTGCAACGCTCGCTGGTTAATCGTCTGGGCAATTTCATGGGTCGCGACAGCGAGACCGCGACAGTGCGAGACTGGTATAACGCGCTGGTCCTGAGCCTGCGTGACCGCCTCATGACCCGTTGGCTGCGTACCCAACGTGCGTACCAGGAGGCGGGTGCCAAGCGAGTTTACTACCTGTCGCTGGAATACCTGATTGGGCGCAACCTCAGTAACAGCGCGTTGTGTCTGGACATAGACGATGCCGTCCGGGAAGTCATCAGCGAAGTCGGTTTCGATCTGGAAACGCTATGTGAGATCGAGCCTGATGCCGGTCTTGGCAATGGCGGACTCGGTCGCCTGGCCGCCTGCTATCTCGACTCGATGGCTACGCTACAGTTACCGGGCTTTGGTTACGGTATTCGCTACGATTACGGCATCTTTACCCAGGCTTTCGGTGCCGATGGGGAGCAAATCGAGCGACCGAATACCTGGTTGCGTTTCCAGCACCTATGGGAGCAGCCGCGTGAGGAACTCCGTTACCCGGTGCGGTTCGGCGGGCGGGTCATTACCCAGACCGACTCTGATGGCTCGACCCACCACCAATGGGTCGATGGTCACGAAGTTATTGCCGTTGCCTACGACCTGCCGGTGCCCGGTTACCAGAACGATACCGTCAATCACCTGCGCCTGTGGTCGGCACAGGCCGCATCGGACTTTAACCTGTCGTTGTTCAATGCGGGTCAGCATGCAGAAGCGATGGCAGAAATGAACGCGGCTGAGCATCTTTCTCAAGTGCTCTATCCTGATGACCGTACCGAGCAGGGGCGCGAGCTACGGCTGCGACAGCAGTACTTTTTCGTCGCGGCCAGTTTGCAGGACATACTTGATTCCTATTTACAGGAAAACGACACGCTCGATGCGTTGCCCGACAAGGTGGCCATCCAGTTAAACGATACTCACCCGACACTGGCCGTGCCGGAACTGATGCGCATGTGCATCGACGAGCACGGTTACGAATGGGAAAAGGCCTGGGAGATCACCCGGGGTGTCTTTAGTTATACCAACCACACCCTGTTACCGGAAGCATTGGAGAAGTGGCCGGTAGCCTCATTTGAACGACTGTTCCCAAGGCATCTCGAGATTATTTACCGGATAAATCGCGAGTTAATGACGGCCGTTGCAAAGCAATACGATAACGATCTCGGACGCTTACAACGGATGTCGGTTATCGACGAAGGCTATCCGCGTAGCGTCCGCATGGCGAACCTCGCGATCGTTGGCAGTCACAAGATCAACGGTGTTGCGGCCATACACTCGCGACTGATGGTGGAAACAGTTTTTCGGGACTTCGCCGAGTTTTACCCGGATCGATTCATCAATGTCACCAACGGTATTACTCCCCGGCGCTGGTTGCGTGAGGCTAACCCGATGCTGGCGCAGCTGGCGGATGGGCACATCGATAGCTGGGACACCGATCTCGAGCGCCTGGCACAACTGGCGCCACTCGCCGATGACGCTGGTTTTCGCGAGCGGTTCCTCGCCGTCAAGCAACACAACAAGGCGTTACTGGCACGCTATATCGAGGACCAGCTGGGCGAAAGCATTCTGATCGATTCGATGTATGACGTGCAGATCAAACGAATACACGAGTACAAGCGACAGTTGCTTAACCTGTTGTACGTGATCACCCGCTATCGGCGTTTGCGCGACAACCCGGCACTTGATTTGCCACCGCGCACAGTCATCTTCTCCGGCAAAGCTGCACCGGCTTACATGATGGCGCGACAAATATTGAAGTTAATCAACAATGTCGCGGCGGTTATCAACAATGATCCGGTTACCGCAGATCGGCTCAAAGTCATCGTTATTCCCGACTACAGCGTGTCGGTAGCACAACGGATCATTCCGGCAGCTGACCTGTCGCAACAGATATCGACTGCCGGTATGGAAGCATCTGGTACCGGTAACATGAAACTGGCGTTGAATGGCGCCATCACCATTGGCACGCTCGATGGCGCCAATGTCGAGATTCGGGATGCAGTGGGCGAAGACAACATTTTTATCTTCGGATTGACGGCCGAGGAGGTCGCCGCACAACGTACCAGTGGTTATCGTCCGAGTGAGATCGTGGCCGGCAACGAGGAACTGGCGGCTGTGCTTAGCGCCATTGCTGAAGGTCATTTTTCACCGCATCGACCAAACCAGTTTGTTGACCTGATCGATGCACTACAGCGTGACGGAGAACATTTCCTGGTGCTGGCCGATTACGAGGCCTACGTAGCCTGCCAGGACAAGGTCGATAACCTTTATCGCGATCCCGATGCCTGGGCCCGCATGGCTATCCTGAACATGTGCCGTGTCGGTCGTTTTTCCAGTGACCGGGCCATTGCGGAATATGCCGAGAAAGTATGGGGGGTCACACCCATCGAACCGCATGCTGCATCGTGATGACATTCTGAAACTGGTCTCGGGACGACACCCGTCGCCCGAATCGATACTTGGCTGTCACCAGCACGGCGGTAGTAGCTGGGTTATACGGGTATTTGAACCGGGTGCCAGCGAGATTACTGTCAGCTGGCCGGAGACAGACCTGCGCCTGTCAATGCAGCGACTGCACGAAGAAGGGCTGTTTACCGTTGACGTCGAGCAACTGCCGGCCGGACCGTACCGGCTGGCGATACGCTACACCGACGGCCATGAACGCGAACGCTTCGATTCCTACTGCTTTGGCGCAGAAATCGGCGAGCTCGACATCTATCTGTTTACCACCGGAAATCATCATCACATTTACCGCAAGCTCGGCGCGCATCCCATACAGCGTGACGGCGTAAGTGGGACGCGCTTTGCCGTCTGGGCACCGACAGCTCAACGCGTCAGTATTGTCGGTGATTTCAATCTCTGGGATGGGCGTCGACACATCATGCGTCGGGTTGCCAACAGTGGTATCTGGGAATTATTCGTTCCCGATGTAGCACCCGGAGCTATTTATAAATACGAGATTCGCTCGTTCGACGATAAAGTGTTCCTGAAGACCGATCCTTACGCATTCCAGATGGAGTTACGACCGGACACAGGTTCGATAGTCTGCGAACTCGATGGCTACGACTGGCAGGATAGCGAGTGGATGCAGCAGCGGGCCGCTTCTAACCCGATGCGGCAGCCGATTAATATTTATGAGGTGCACCCCGGGTCGTGGCGACTTGGCGAAAATGGATTTCTGGACTGGGTGCAGCTGACAAGAGAACTCGTTCCCTATGTGACGGAAATGGGTTACACCCATATCGAGCTGATGGGCCTGGCAGAGCACCCGCTTGACCGTTCGTGGGGCTACCAGGTTACTGGCTACTACGCTGCAAATGCCCGCCACGGGTCACCGCATCAACTGATGGCCTTTATCGATGCCTGCCACGCGGCGGGTATCGGGGTCATCATGGACTGGGTACCGGCGCACTTCCCCAAGGACGATTTCGCACTGGCGCGTTTCGATGGCACCTATTTGTACGAACATGCCGACCCGCGTCAGGGTGAGCACCGGGAATGGGGCACCAATATTTTCAATTACGGACGCAACGAGGTCCGCAATTTCCTGGTTTCGAATGCACTGTTCTGGCTCGAGCGGTACCACATTGACGGTATTCGCGTAGATGCAGTCGCGTCCATGCTGTACCTGGACTACAGTCGCGACGAGGGTGAGTGGCTGCCGAACCGCTTCGGTGGCCGGGAGAACCTCGAGGCGATCGATTTTCTGCGCCAGCTGAACAAGACCCTGTTCCAGTACTACCCGGGAATTTTGTCCATTGCCGAGGAATCGACCGCCTTTCCAGGTGTGACCCAGCCGCCAGAGCAAGGCGGGCTCGGGTTCAATTTCAAGTGGAACATGGGCTGGATGAATGACACGCTGCGCTACATGTCGATGGACCCCTTGTACCGCAAGCATCACAGCTCACTGGTGACTTTCGCCATGTTGTATGCCTGGTCGGAAAACTTCATCCTGCCGATCTCCCATGATGAGGTCGTGCATGGCAAGGCATCATTACTGGATAAAATGCCCGGTGACGAGTGGCGCAAACGAGCCAGTTACCGCGCCTACGTCGCCTTCATGCAGACCCATCCTGGCAAACAGCTCCTGTTCATGGGACAGGAATTCGGTCAGTGGCATGAGTGGAACGAGGCCCGGGCGCTTGACTGGGAACTGCTCGAGCACGAGTCGCACCAGCAGTTGCAGTCTTTCTGTCGCGAAATGAATCGCCTGTATTCGAGCACGCCGGCTTTTTATGCGGCTGACGATAGTCCCGACGGCTTTCGCTGGATCGAATGCCAGGATGCTGTCAACAGCGTTTACGCGTGGCTACGGCTCGATCCGAAAGACCAGTCGGTCGATCCGGCGGTGGTGATCTTTAACTTCACCCCGGTCCCGCGGGACGGGTACCGGATCGGCGTGCCGCGCGCTGGGCGCTGGCGGGTGCTGCTCAACAGTGACGATGGTCGTTTTGGCGGATCCGACTACAATCGCACCGGCTTCTTCGAAGCTGAGACGGTAAATTCCCAGGGCTATGAGCATTCCATTGTGGTCGACCTGCCACCGCTCGCTGCGTTGATCCTGCAATGAACGTTTCGGCACCACAGCGGTGATTGTTGGTGGTCGGCCTTCGCCGCTGGGCGCGACGCCAGTGGTTACGCCTGCCGGCACTGGCATCAACTTCGCGCTGTGGGCACCGCATGCACAACGGGTTGAGCTGTGTCTTTTTACCGGCGACCGTGAAATGCGCTACGAAATGCCGGGTTTCCATCACGGCGTCTGGCATGGCCGTCTCAATGACTACGCACCTGGCCTGCGCTACGGCTATCGGGTTTACGGCGAATACAATCCGGCCGCGGGCTTGCGTTTTAATCCTAACAAGCTGTTACTCGACCCTTATGCACGCGCCTACGACAGCGATTTCGCCCAGGATTCACGGCTATTCGATTACGTACCCGGTCAGACGGACTGGGTCATGGATGACCGCGACAACGCCTCCGTCATGCCGAAGAGCGTCGTCTATGAGAACCACTTTGACTGGCAGTCGGTAAAGCCACCGCGTCGCCCGCTGTCGGAGTCGGTGATCTACGAGCTTCACGTTCGTGGTTTCACGATGAAACACCCGCTGGTGCCGCACAACCTGCGTGGTACTTATCTCGGGCTGGCACAGGCGGCGGTCATCGAGTACCTGCAACAGCTCGGTGTGACCGCTATAGAACTGTTGCCCTGTGCGAGCTTCTTTTCAGAACCGACACTGACCGAGCGTGGCCTGAGCAACTACTGGGGATACAATCCGGTCGGTTTTTTTGCCCCACACCGCGGTTATGCCGTAGACGACCCGGTTGTCGAATTTCAGACTATGGTGCGGGCCATGCATCGCGCCGGTATCGAAGTCATCGTCGATGTGGTCTACAACCATACGGCCGAAGCCGATGCCTGGGGCCCGACACTGAGCTTCCGTGGTATCGAGAACGAGGGCTATTACTGGCTCCGTACTCACGACCGCAGTGCCTACGTCAATAATTCCGGCTGTGGTAATTCCCTGGCGGCTGATCACCCCCAGGTACTACGGCTGATAATGGACAGCCTGCGTTACTGGGTCGAGGTGCTGGGTGTTGATGGTTTTCGTTTCGATCTGGCCCCGTCGATGGCGCGACTGCGGGGCGAGTACGACAGCCATGCACCGTTCCTGCAGGCATTGCACCAGGACCCGGTCCTGAACAGGGTCAAGCTGATTGCCGAACCGTGGGACGTTGGACATGCCGGTTACCGGCTTGGTCAGTTCCCGCGCGGCTGGTCAGAGTGGAATGACCAGTATCGCAAGGTTGTGCGTTCATTCTGGCGCGGCGACGATGTGGCCATCGGGGACCTGGCTGCGCGCATCTCCGGATCCAGCGACATTTTTCACGGCCGCGGTCCGGATGCGAGTATCAACTACATCACCTCGCACGATGGCTTTACCTTGCACGACCTGGTCAGTTACCAGGCAAAACACAACGAGGCCAATGGCGAAGATAATAATGATGGGGAGCGGGATAATCGCAGTTGGAATCGTGGCGTGGAAGGTCCGACTGACGACCCCGCTATCGTTGCCCGGCGTCGGCGCGACAAGCGCAACCTGCTAGCCACACTGTTGTTGTCACAAGGCGTACCCATGATCGCGGCCGGTGATGAGTTTGGACGAACCCAGCAGGGCAACAACAATGCCTATTGTCAGGACAACGAAATAAGCTGGCTTGACTGGGGCACGGCTGACGCCGGGATGGTCGATTTCGTCCGGCAACTGATCCGGCTGCGACGTTCGAATCCGGTGTTCCAGCGTGGAGAATTTTTCATAGGTCCGGTCAAGGATCAGGCGGCACTCTACGACGTATTGTGGCTGACAGAGAGCGGTGCGCCAATGCAGATCGACGACTGGCATGACGAAGATCGGCGCACCTTATCGGTCTTGTTCAGGGGCACGGTCGGCGCCGAAACGGTGGGCCCGCGCTGGTCGCAGAGCGGCCACGACGCGTTACTGCTCATCAACGGTTGTGACGACGATATTTCTTTCGCACTGCCGCCTCCACCGGGCGGTGGCCACTGGCGGGTATCGCTGGATACCACCGATGCCCGCGTGATCCGCGACAGCGGCTACGCCGTACGCCGAAATTCGGTTGTATTGCTCACTGCCAACGAGTAATCGCGCTGAGGTAAAATGACTGCAATGCGGTTGCACAGGCGCTGCAATTAAGATGACAGAACAGGGGCAGACATTGCGGTCGCGACAGTTAGCGCGGTTGAGTTCGATGCTACTGATGTCAGTCTGGCTGACCGCCTGCGGTGGGGGCAGCAGCCCGTCTTCGCCGTCGCCGTCGCCGCCTCCGGCACCGCCACCGACCAGCGGACCCTCCGATCCGATGGCGACCGGCTTTGAGGCCGGAGAGCTGACTCCGGATGGCAGCGGCAAACTGACACTGGGCGAGGGCAATGCCGTTGCCGGCTTCACCAGTGGCAACCTGATTGCGGACCCGACCCTGTCCCGCAGCGGCAACGGGAGTTGGGGCGTTGGGGCAGGTACAACGGCAACGATCGCGTTCGAAACTCCCGCAACAGCGATAACACTGTGGTTTCGCAATGAGGTCAGTGCAGGACCGGCGCCGGCAGATTGCACCTCCAGCGATGATGGTCTCGATAACACCAGCGCTTTTGGTGGCCCGTTGTATGCCCGTGGCGCCTTCAACGACTGGGCCAATCCCACGCCGGCGGCGCCCTACCAGTTTTACAACAAGGGCGATCACTACGCCGCGCAATTCGAACTGGCTGCAGGAGACTTCGAGTTCAAACTGGCCGATGCAGACTGGCTGTTTGAGTACGCCATTCCTGGTGAGACCGCGCTGATTGCCACTCCCTTCCCATTGATCGGTGTCGCCTCGGGTGGTGGCCCCAATTCAACGCTGGTCGTCCCACAGACCGGCTGTTACACGTGGGAATTGCACCTGGCCAACGAGGCTGTCGTGCCGGCACCGATAATCGACCTGCTGGTGGTACCAGCGCAGGTCAGTAGCGGGGTAATACGGGTCTATGACACTGAGAACCGCCTGCTGGCGTATTTTCGCGGTATCACAGGTTACGCGGAGATCGATCTGACGACCGATATCGGTGCGCCCGGCATCGATCGCATCGAAGTAGAGAACGTGACCGATGGCAGTTCCTCCATTGGCTGGTTGCTGATCGATGATTTTCGCTTTGATGTCGATTCGGCGCCGCCCGGCGGGGCTGTCCCGCAACAGGCCACGGCCGTCCTCACCGGTTTCGATAGCATGCCGGTGACAGCTAGTCCGGCCACAGGCTGGGCGGATTTCGCCATTGATCCCGACAGTGGTTTGCTTAGCGGCGCGCTGCGAATTGGGGGTACCCAGGCAATCGCGGTGGAGTTGCGACTGCAGAGCAATGCAATAGTTGACC
>JABDKV010000316.1 GCA_013002045.1 Gammaproteobacteria bacterium | reverse complement strand
GGCGGGATGATCTGCGGCATAGCCGTGCGCACGCAACGCCGCATAACACTCGACCGTCGAGTTGATATCACCGGTGGGCGCGTCGTAATAAACCTCCCAGGAGCCATCCTCGCGCTGTGCGTCGAGTATCGTCTGCAGCAGACCCGGCTTTTTCGGATCTTCCTCGATGCCCATGACGTGCATGGCCAGAAGCCATTCGGCCTCCATGCACTGATTCGACTCGAGCATGCCAACCCAAAAGCCCTGCTCGTCCTGGTTGCGGTCGAGCCACGCCGTCGCATTCCTAATGGCGCGATCGAGTGCGTCCGGTGTGGCGGCCAGTGCCAGTCTTGGTGCGGAGCCCTGTTGCATGCCCTGCCTTTGTTGTTACGGCTTGAAGCGTGGCTCGGTGATGCTGATCTCGGTGATTTGCCCGTATTTGGAGACCGCATCGCGTATCGCGGCGGCATTGCCGATCAGGACATAGACAAGTTGATTACGCTGCGGATAGACCTCGTCTATCACCGCGCCGGTGTCGTCCTGGTCAGTTGCCACTATCTGTCCAGCATAGGCATTAATCCAGTCACGTTCCAGATTGTAGAACTCCAGCTGCGCAGCCTGGCGGGCCAGCTGCCGTGCCGTCTCAAAACCCAGTGGAAACTGTCCAAGTATGTATGACTTGGCCGACAGGATCTGTTGTTCCGTCAATCCGTCGTTATGCAGCCGATCGAGAGTCTCCAGAGCGAGGTCCATGGCATCGACGGTGGTCTCGGTCGCGGTGAACGACGATATCCCGATCGAGCCCTTGCGCCGCGGCTGGCGCACCGTCGAGCGCGCACCGTAGGTCAGTCCTGACTTGATGCGCAGTTCGGTGTTCAGCATCGAGGTGAAGCTGCCACCGAAAACAGTATTGGTCAGCGCCAGCGGTGCACGTTGCGGGTAGTATTTACTGACACCGATATTTCCCATCCAGAAATAGGTCTGCGTCGCATCAGGTTTGTCGATCAGGAAGACCCGGTCACCAGTTACCGCCGGTGCCGCGTCATAGGCTGGCAATGCTGCCGTCGCAGGTTTCCAGTCTGCGAATGCATCGCGCAGCATCGATACCATCCTTTTCGCATCGAAATCGCCGGCGACGGCCAGTATCACGCGATCGGCGCCAAAGTGATCGCTATAGAAATCGCGTACGTCGCCAACGCTCAACCCGGCCAGCGAAGTCTCGGTTCCACTGCTTGGCCGGCCATACGGGTGATCACCGAAGACGAAACCAGCCGAATAGTAAGGCAACAGCTGGTTTGGTGAGCCATCTTTTGCCGCCTTTATGAACTGTATCGAGCGATCACGCAGCTTGCCGAACTCCGCTGCATCCAGGTGCGGTCGCAACAACATGTCAGCCAGCAGCGACACAGCGAGCTCGGCATCTTTGGCAAGAAAACCGCCGCTGATGCGCAAGCTCTCCAGTCCGGCGCCGGTGTTCAGCGCCCCACCTACACCTTCAACTGTCGCTGCAAACTCCCCGGCATCGCGATCGCCGGCGCCCTTGCGCAACAATTCGGCCAGTAGCGATGCCGTGCCTTCCTTACCGATCGGGTCGGCGACTGCTCCACCGCGCAACACGGCCTCGAAGCCAACCAGCGGCACCTCCGGTTTTTCCAGCAGCAATAGTACGAGACCGTTGTCGAACTCGATACGCTGGTAATCAGGCAGCAAGGGATCACGATCGAGGTAGGCGCTGAAGTCGGCCGCAGGGGTCGTTTTCACCGCTGCAGCTGGCTCGCCTGTCATGGACTCAACGCGGGTCTCGGTCGTCGCACAGCCAGTCAGCAGGGCAACGGCCGCTACACAAGCTAAAAACCGCATCATGCGCCCTCCCCGGCCGGAATCACGCTACCGACAGTGCGATTGGTGGGCCGCAGGATGGCGGCCGCCGCGGCACGAATCTGTTCGGCTGTTACTGCCTGGTACTGCGCCGGTGCGTCGAACAATTTGCGGTAATCGTCATGGAATACCTCATAGGTACCCAGCCAGTCAGCCTTGCCATCGATGGTTGCCATGGCCCGCCAGAATCCAGCCAGCCACAGGTTCTTGGCTTTCTGTACTTCTGCGTCGCTGACCCCGTTGTCTATGACATCGGCGATCGCCTGATCGATCAGCGACTCTGTGCGAGCCAGATCGCCGCCCTGGGGCAGCACTGCCGACAACCAGGTCAGGCCCGGATCGAAACCTTCGTGCACGTAATAGCCAATATCGATCGCCGCCTGCTCCTGCTCTACCAGCAGCCGATGCAATCGTGACGAGTCGCCGCGCGCGAGTATCGCCATGAGCAGGTCGAGTGCCGGCATCATTGCGTCGCCGGCAGCACCGGAGTGCCAGACCATCTGCAGTATCGGGGTCTGCGCCGGCAACTGCAGTTGCAGTCGACGCTCTCCCTGCTGCTCGGGCTCGACCGTGCGCAATGCCGCCGGTGGCTGCTGTGCCGGGATCGGGCCGAAATACTTTTCGACCAGGGCAAAACCGTCCTCAGTGGTCACGTCGCCGACCAGCAAAAGCGTTGCATTGTTTGGCGCGTAGTAGGTCGTATAAAACTGCTGCAGGTCTTCGAGTGTCCAGGACTCGATATCCGAAGGCCAGCCAATGACCGGGAACTGGTAGGGGTGAGCAACGTATGCAGTGGCAGACATTTGCTCCTGCAGGCGACCGGCGTTGCTGTTGTCGACCCGCAGGCGGCGCTCGGAGTAAACCACGCCACGCTCACTCTCGACGACCTCGGGATCGAGGTCCAGATTCTGCATCCTGTCGGCCTCCAGGCCGATCACGACTTCAAGCGCCGAACGCGGGAACCAGTCGGTATAAACCGTTACATCGTTGCTGGTGTAGGCATTGTTGCTGCCACCGTTGGCCTGCATGATGCGATCGAAGTCACCGGGGGGATGCGTCGTCGTGCCGTTGAACATCATGTGCTCGAAGTAGTGAGCAATACCGGTGATTCCCGGGTACTCGTTGCGACCACCCGCCCGGATCCAGTTGTACAGCGCGACATTCGGTATATCGTGATCTGGCCAGATAATGACCTTGAGACCATTGTCGAGTACACGCGCTTCGATACCGTCGGCACCGGGGATGGTTTGCGCCTGGGCCCCACTGACAAGCAGCGTCGCCAGCAATGCAATCCCGGTCGCTTTTATATTGTTCAAGTCTGGCTCTCTATCCAGCGGTCAATCTTGTCTTCCAGCACATCGAGCGGCAGCGGCCCCGAAGCCAGTACTTCGGCATGAAACTGGCGCAGGTCGAAATCGTCACCCAGTGCCTGCTCGGCGCGAGCGCGTAGTTCCGAGATCTTCAGCTGGCCAATCTTGTAGGCCAGCGCCTGCCCCGGGATGGCGATGTAACGTTCTACCTCGGCGATGGCACGCGTCTCGCTGATGCTCGAGTTATCCATCATGAATTCCAGCGCCTGCTCACGGGTCCAGCCCTTGGCGTGCAAGCCGGTATCGGCGACTAACCGAATCGCCCGCACCATCTGCGCATCAAGCGCACCGAAACGCTGATAGGGATCGGTGTACAGGCCCAGTTCCTCGCCCAGTGTTTCGGCATACAGACCCCAGCCTTCGGTATAGGCAGTGAAACCGCCGAAGCGCCGGATATCCGGCAGTTCGTCGAGTTCCTGCTGCAATGAGATCTGGTAGTGGTGACCGGGCACGGCCTCATGCAGATACAGCGCTTCGGCCGCGTACTTGGGACGCGACTTGATGTTGTAGGTGTTGACATAGAACACACCGGGGCGCGAACCATCGGCAGCGGGCCGCATATAGAACGCGCCGGCCGCACTTTGCTCGCGAAACGGCTCCACGGCCCGTACTTCAAAGTCGGCCTTCGGTGTTAGCGAAAAGAACTCCGGCACGGCCGCATCGACCTGGGCGCGCAGGTCGCGGTAACTCTGGACCAGTTGCTCGGGCTTGTCGTGATAAAACTCCGGCGCCGTACGCAGGTGATCGAAGAACGCCTGCAGGTCACCTTCGAACCCGACCTGCTCCATGATGGCTTCCATCTCACCACGGATGCGCTGCACTTCGGCCAGGCCAATTTCATGGATCTCGTCGGCACTGAGATCGGTGGTCGTCTGCAGGCGCACCAGGAAGTCATACCAGGGCTCGCCACCGGGCAATGCAGTCAACCCCACAGTGTCGGTCGTGGCCGGCAGGTACTCGTCGCGAATAAAGTCATGCAGACGCTGGTAGGA
>JABDKV010000298.1 GCA_013002045.1 Gammaproteobacteria bacterium | reverse complement strand
ACTCGTCGTGCGCCAGATCGGGCTGCCACCGCTGGTGGGCTTCCTCGCAGCCGGATTCCTGTTCAGCGCGACCGGTGCCGAGGCTACACCGTTGCTCGACGAACTTGCCGACGCCGGCGTTCTACTGCTCCTGTTTGCCGTCGGTCTGAAGCTGCGCCTGCAGAACCTGTTTCGCATCGAAGTCTGGGGCACTGCGCTGTTGCATCTTGCGGTAATGGCGATCATCACTGGCACCACGTTGCATCTGCTGGCCGATCTGCCCTGGTCGGTGGCCATGATCCTGGGCGTTGCGTTGGGCTTTTCCAGCACCGTACTGGCAGCCAAGATGCTGGAATTTCGTCGCGAGCTCCGCTCCTTTCACGGGCGAGTCGCAATCGGAATCCTGATCGTGCAGGACCTGATTGCGGTGGGCTTGCTGGCCACTATGGGTGGTGCCTCGCCGTCGCCGTGGGCATTGCTGGTCTTGCTGGCCTTACCGCTGATGCGACCCATACTGTCCTGGTTGCTCGACCAGATCGGTCACGACGAGCTGCTGGTTCTGTTCGGCGCGGTAATGGCGATCGGTGCCGGTGGCTGGCTGTTTCACCTGGTCGGGCTGTCGCACGAGCTCGGCGCACTTGCGCTCGGTGCCGTATTGGCCGAGCACAAGCGCGCACAGGAGCTCAGCAACGCAATCTGGAGTCTCAAGGAATTCCTGCTGATTGGTTTTTTCCTCAGTATCGGGTTGAGCGGTCTGCCAACGGTCGAGACACTGTTACTGGCACTGGTAGTGACGGCACTGTTGCCGATCAAGGCGATCCTGTTCTTTTTCCTGTTACTGGGTTTTGGTTTGCGCGCACGCACCAGCTATCTGGCCGCGCTGGGTCTGGCCAGCTACAGCGAGTTTGGCCTGATCATAGCCGCTGTGGCTACCGAGTCTGGCCTGATCGATGCCCAGTGGCTGGTATTCGCGGCGCTCATCGTCGCCTTGTCGTTCGCGATTGGTGCACCGCTCAACCGCTATGCCCACCACCTGTTCGAAGGTCTCGAGAAAAGACTGGAGCGGCTGGAAAGAAAACAACGCCACCCGGACGACTCACCGATATCGTTCGGTAGTGCGGAAATGGCGGTCATCGGCATGGGTCGCGCGGGTACGGGTGCGTACGACTACCTGCGCGACCAGGGACACAATGTGGTAGGTATCGATAACGACCCGGCGAAAATCGAATCGCATCGCGCTGAGGGACGCAAAGTTGTCTTTGGTGATCTCGAGGATCCGTTATTAAGCGACAGTGTCGCGGGCGGGCGCCTGCGTACGATCATGATTACGGTGCCCGATGCCGAGGCCAAGCGCCTTGCCGCCCGGCAGCTACGTCGACGTGGCTACGACGGGCTGCTCAGCGCGACATACAAGCACCCGGACGAACGCGACTCTATTTTCGAGTCCGGCTACGACCTCACATACAACTATTTTGCCGAAGCCGGCACTGGCTTCGCTGCCAGCACGCTGGAGGCAGTAGAAAGCGAACAGTTGAACTAGGCCTGCCGCTGTGCCTCGACCTGGGCCGGACTGGGTTCGACTATGGTAGGCGTGTGATCGACAGGATCATCGCCGATGTTCTTTTCGCTGGAAAACTCACGCATCGTGATAAACAGGCCAACCAGTAGCAGCGAGAAGGCAATAATTGCGGGGATAAGCAGGTTTGGGTCACTCATTTCCGTATCCCCCGCGCCATCAGCGCTGACAGCTTGAAATAGATGCCGAAAGCCAGAATGGATGGCACCCAGATCGCTGTGAAAATGCCATTCTCACGGTAACCGTTGAACCACATGTAGGCAGAGACGGCGAAGGACAACGCCACCGCCAGCAAAATAAAAATATCCGATAATCTGAACACGTCTTAACTCCTTTAATAATTCCAACAACCGTACGCCGCGAGCAGCAGACCCAGGACGGCGATGCCGGCCGGGTAACGCAATCCCTCGATGCCAAAAACGTCCACCATCGACGGTGCTGCCGGGATGAGGCCGATAATGAGCCAGGCCACGAAGCTTGCGAACATAGCGACGCCAACAAACAACGCGATGCGCTTGCGTCGACTTACAATCATTATGTTGCACCCTATTTGTATATGTTCTAATTATACAAGATTGATACAGTTTTTCAACCCCTGGTTAGGCCGTTTTGCTGCGTGATTTGCTCACGGCGACAGCAAATCGCGAATCCGGTCACGGCATCCTGACCATTTTTTTGTCACGATTTCTTACCTGGTTTCCCGATAATTGACTGACAAATGACGACAGACACCGAATTTGACGGCGAAAGTACGCTAATCCTGTCGCCGGATGAGCTGGAAAAGGGCATGTTCGTTTCCTACCTCGACCGGCCTAGCGAGGAAACGGCGCTGCCGGCCCATGGCTTCCGTATCGAAACCGAGGCCGAGCTCGAACGGTTGCGCGACAATTGCGAATTCGTCTTCGTCAACCCTCGCCAGGACCAGACCCATGACTACGGTGCGTTTTACTCGCAGCGTAAGTCGAAAGCCGGCGCTCGCAAGAAGCCCGGCCCGGCGGCGAGCCCGCCGGCCCGCAACCGGCTCCACACCGAGAAAGAGTTTCCGGCTGCCCGCCAGGTGCATAGCGCCCTGCGCGATGCCGTGATCGGAACTTATGCAGGCGTGTCTACCGGTCGCTGCCCCAATATGAAGACTCTGGAACGGGCCGCAGAACAGGTTATCGACAGCATCCGCCGCAACCCCGACGCCCTGCTCTACATCGTTCGCACACAAACCGACGGCGATTACCTGTTTCGCCACGGTGTAGCCTGTGCAGTCATGCTGTGTGCACTGGGCGATTCGATGGGAATGCCACGGCACACGCTAAAGGCCGTAACACTGGGTGGCGCGCTGCTCGATGTGGGCAAGACCCGTGTACCACGCGAACTGCTGAATCGCCCGACTGCGCTCGAGTTTTCGGCAACTGAGACTGAGAAACTGCGTGATCATATCCAGCTTGGCGCTGAAGTCATTGCCGACTTCTCGTCCGAGGGCAGCCGCGTCGTCACCATGATTCGCACCCATCACGAACGCTTCAATGGCAAAGGTTATCCGCGACGGCTCAAGGGCGACAGCATTCCGCAAATCGGGCAAATGGCAGGCCTGGTCGACATGTTCGATGCGATGGTCAGCGAACGCAGTTACGGTCGGCGCGCTACACCTTACGAAGCCATGCGTTATCTCAAGGCACAGCGCGGCGAACTATTCGGCAGCAGCCTCATCGACGCGTTCATCAACGCATTCGGCACCTACCCGACTGGCACGCTCGTGGAACTAAGCACCGGAGAAGTGGGCTTTGTAATCCAGCAAAATCCCGGTTCCCGGCTGCAACCGCGGGTGTACCTGGTGCTCGATCGTAGCAAGCAGCGGCTTGGTGAATTCAAGGTAATCGACCTGTCGGAGCACAAGCAGGTTTGCGTCGATCGCAGTCTCAAGGCTGGCAGTTACGGCATCGATTACTAAACGCCGGCCAACGTCTCACGACAAACGCGCCGGTATAGCTCCTGCCAGTGATGTACACCGGCCTCGCGCGCCTCCGATAAACGACCCGCATCGTAGACCCCCGACTGCAGCCCCCGCTGCACATGCTCGCATATCGCAACATCCTCCTTCTGCACATCGTCACCGAGGGCCTGGTCGGCTGCAATAAAGTCTGCCTCGTCGATGTTGTCGTAGTAGTAGTGGAAATCGACACGGCAACGGTCGGCAGCGAGCGGTACGACCACATTCGTCTGCAGGCGACCCGGCAGGATGTTGAGCATCATGTTCGGGAACAAATAGTAGTAGAACGCCTCACCCTGCTGGTAGGCGCCACTGCCGTCGCGAATATCGCTGTGCTGCAGTGAAAAACCGTCATATAGGCGGGTTTCGTATTCACGATAATCCAGCATTTGTGCAAGGGCCGGATGCACCTGGGGTATGTGATAGCCCTCGAGATAGTTGTCGACATACACCTTCCAGTTGCAGCCGATCTCGTAACTGGCACTGCTGTGGTAACGACATTGCAACGCCTGTTCTCCAACCTGTGACGCGACCTCGCTCATGACGCGGGTGATCTCGGGTCGAAAACCTGGAACATCCCGTGCGCGGGCAAAAACCAGTCCGTCGGCCTGACACAATTGCAGTGCTTCCAGTCTCACCTGGTCAGGATCAAAATCAGCTATCTCGCCCAGCTCGGGAGCGTGTTGCAGGCGACCATCGAGCGTATAGACCCAGCCGTGGTAGCGGCAGCGCAGCAACTGGCAATTACCGTGTCCCAGCGCCACAGGTCCGGCACGATGACGACAGACGTTGTAAAAACCGCGCAACTCATCGACACCGCGCACAGCCAGCACCGGTGCGAACGGCAAATTGCGCGCGACGTAGTCGCCCTTTGCCTGCAACTCCGAGGTCAGACCCAGTAACTGCCAGCTGGTGCTGAACAGCTCGCGCAGTTCCCACTGGTGTAGCGATGCGTCGATATAAAAAGAAGACGGCAGTGTGGTGGCGTGGGCGAGCTCGGACGACGCCAGGTTTGCGTTTCGCAGACAGGTTGGTACAGGCATGGATTGAATTCTACATGCGCCAGCTAAAAAAACGCCCCCACGGCGGAACCATGGGAGCGTTGAGGAGGGGTACCCGGAATTGCTAGTCCATCGACATGTCGGGCATGTAACGATAGACGGTGTAATTGGTCGCGACGAAGTTATCTGTCCAGTCAGTCAGCATTTCCATTGCTTTCTCCTGACCATGGTGCCGGGTCAGGAATTCGCCAAAACTCTCTTCGGGTGGCGCCATATCGGCGTAGTTCTCATGTGGAATGACGAGTCCAACAGCATTGCGCCCGCCCACGTCGCGCATGAACGACCAGTGATGCGGCCACTCGCCCTCGCGCGCCGCGTTGACCAGCGCAGCCTTGGACGCCTCAATCTGCATAGCGCGGCCCATCTTGTGCTTGTAGGTCGTCACGCCGTATAACTGGAAGTGATCGTCTTCCTCTGGCCAGTTGCTGTTGTCGAAATCGATAGTCTGCAGCCGATGCTGGTAGCTCTCTACATACTGATCAACGTTGTCGTTCCAGTGATCACCGGTCTTGGCTTCAGCCGCCCACGCGTTGTAGGCATCAATGTCGGCGTAGGCGAAACAGCAATAGCGAATAGCGTAATAACTCAGGTCGTCACCTATGACCGGCGCATAGGTTCGATAGGCCCGGGTGTCGCCTTTCTTCTTGCGAAATTCAATATGCTTCTGGAATGCGTTGCGAAACTGTTCATCCATGCCGTCCTTGACTTCGACCATCCACAGGTCAGCCAGGTTGGCGTCGCCATGGTTGTCGGCAACGGCATTGCCTGCAAAACAGGCAAAGCCAAGCGCGGCTAATGCCGCAAACGCTTGTCTCTTGGTCATCGTGATCCCCTTTGCCAGCAACAAGAAACTGGTTATGCGGGAAGCGTAGTCGGCGTCCAGTCGCTTTTCCATCAAATCTGGAACCAGTCCATCATGCCGTAACGATTAAGCGGATTACGATTGCCGCGAGGGCAATGTAGAGAACGACACGGATGACACCTTCGCCACGGCGCAGGTTGGTATGCGCACCGGCCCAACCGCCGACGGCATTGCCCAGTGCAAGGGCGGCACCATGCGCCCACAACAGGTCGGCTTCAACAGCGTAGATCGCCAGCGTCACCGGTATATACATCAGGACGATCAGCACCTTGTGCATGTTTACCCGGACCAGGTCCAGACCGAGCACACGGTGCAGTATCGGCATAAGGATGAAACCCACGCCTATCTGGATGAATCCGCCCCAGGCACCGGCACCGACCATCAACAGGTGACCAAGAACCAATCGCTGACGCCCCGGTTGCGAACCCTCCGCCGGCGGTCGCTGGCGCCTGGCCATCAGGATCATGATTAATACCATGATGACCGCCAGTGCCCGGTTGAACCACGGACCTTCGAGCCGCGCGCCCAGCAGCGCGCCGGCGGCTGCACCCGGCATGGCGGCCAGGCCCAATGTCAGCCCGAGCCGGAGATGCCTGCGATCGGCACGTAAAAAAGTCGCTGTGGCGACGATGTTTTGCGCTGCGATAGCGAGACGGTTTGTGCCATTGGCCACCGGTCCCGGCACACCCATAAATACCATAGCTGGAATAGTCAGCATCGAGCCGCCGCCGGCAAGCACATTCATCCAGCCAGCGACCAGGCCGACGGCCGCCAGGGCCAGTGGCTGCCACCACTCCATCAGCGAGCCTCAACCAGGGCAATAACTACACAGCGATCGGTAGATTTTTCCGCGCAAACCGAGACCGCTAAACCGAAAATGAAGAATCTGGCAGCATCCCCAAATTGGCACGTGCTTTGCATTGACCCGATCAAACTAGTAGTTGCCTTTGATTACCACAGGAGACGGTTCACAGAATTGACCAGGCTAACTGGTCGCCGATCGCATAGCGGTCTGCAATCTTCCCCTGACCGACAGACTCCCCCCTGGTCTGTCACCCCAGTGGCGCGATGGGATTCCATCGCGCCATTTTTAATTTCTAGTCGACAAGCTTTAATGCCAGCTCCACTTCATCCAGACGTGCCTCCATGGCCTCGCCAATAAACAGCTGCGGTTGCGACGGCGTCAATGCTTCCGCCGTCTCGCGCTCGCTGGTAAGCCTGGTCGCCTGCTCGTACGACTCGGTCAGCCCCAGCCCCTGCGCCAGACCTCGCTGGAAAAAAGCCTCGGTAAACCACGTCATCGGGCTGTCGTCGCCACAGCCGTAGGAAACCCTGTCGGCAGCCGAGGCGGAAACCAGCAGCGCGCGCGGGTCCTGCATTTGCGCCACAAAGTGGCCGGAGTAACAGGCGGACACGACGACGATACGCCAGCCTATGCCAGCCGCATCGAGCGCATCCTGCAGGTGCGCTGCCGTCATTGACCTCAGTGGCAGCGATCCCACCCGCACCTCGACACCGCCCGACGCCGCACCGTGCGAGGTCAGGAACACGAAAACGGTGTCTTCATTCGGATCTATCATTTCGCCCAGATAAGCGAGGGCCCGCCGCACGTTGTGGCGGGTCGGAAGCGGCTTGTCGTCGAGCGCTGCAGTATCGGCGTCGAGCACCAGTATGCGCCCGGCCGCGCCCAGCTCGCGCTCAAACAAGTCAGTCACATACTCCACATCGCGATCGAACACGGCCTGCTCATGCGACGACACTGCCAGCAGGTACAGGTCGGATACACCTGGCCGTTGCGGTGCCAGGCGATCGAGCTGTTGCTGTAGCAGTTGGGGTTGCTCGAACAGCACCTGTTCGAGATCAACACGCGCAGCGGGGTCTATAAAGACACTGGTTGCCGGTGGCGTATAGACAAACATCGAGGGCACGAACATGCGTTGCCAATCGACAACTACCAGCGCAACACCGAGGCCGACAGTCAACAAGGCGCCGCGCCAGGCCGCGCCTCCATACAGTCGCACCAACCCGCTAATTACCAGCGCTAATACCATCACCAGCCCGAGCAGTGCCAGCAACGGATACCAGGCTGTAACTGTGTCGTATTGGTCGCGCACCAGGCCGAGTAGCCACGACACCAGGAATACACTGCCAAGTACCCAGGGCAGCAACGCGATCAGCATGGAAGTCAGCCGCGCAGGCTCCGCGTCCTGCAGCCGGGCGATCGCCAATATATAGAGCGTAATGACAAAACCGGCACCGCCCCAGGTCGCAACACCAAACCAGCTGATCTCGAAAACGGCAGTCCCGTATGGAAACGTAGCAATCGCAATGATCACCCACGACAACAGCCCAAGAACCGCGTTCACGGCAAAACCGGTATGAAAGCGCGATGCCGGCGCGAGCTGCACGGCAGCGACCAGGTTATTCCTGGCCCGCTGGTACAGATTACCTGTCACAGGCGCCACCTGTATGAGCCACGCTCCTGACCACCTCGCATGGCCATGCAACCCTGATGATTGTTCGGTAAAGCATTGTCGTGCGTTTACTTCCAGATGACAGCAACTGCTGATCCTATGCAAAATACCGTGATCACGCTATCGCGACGCTGTTTACAGCCAAAACGGGGTTACCATCACGCTCATGGACATCGACTGCCCGGGATGCCAAACCACCTACGCAATAGCCGGCCGCCCGGCCGGCACGCTGGTCAGTTGTGGCTGTGGCAGGACATTCGGTTTGCCACACCCGCTACAGAACACAGTAACTTTCCACTGCCCGGGTTGCGGTGCACCGAACCAACCCGGTGATAGTCGTTGTCGGTACTGCGATGGCGCTCTCAAGGCGGTCTGTTGCCCCAACTGTTTTGCGCTGATGCTGGATGGCACCGATCAGTGTGGGCAATGTACGACGATGGTCGCGGCACCGGCGCTGTACGTTCATCGTCACGGTGAACAGACTTTGCCTTGCCCGCGTTGTGCTGTCGCCATGACCGCAAACCTCATTGGCGATCACCTGTTCGATCGCTGTGACAATTGTGGCGGCATCTGGGCTCACCACATGGCATTGAGCGCTGTGTTCGCAGCTCGCAAGCAAGCCTATTCCGTCGCACGCTGGCTTGAGCGGGTCGCCATGCCGCAACGCCCGGTCACGCACACGACACCGACACGGTGTCCCGATTGCGATCAACCGTTGCAACGCCACCAGGTCCGGGGTCGTCGCGTCACTTTGGACAGCTGTACCGATCACGGCGTCTGGTTTGATTATCTGGAATTACGCAACCTGGTGGGCAGGCAGGAACGCAAGCGCAAACGTAAGCCACTGAGGCGCAATCGCGTGCTGGCGCTACCCGATGACATCGATGACTGGTGGCCTTTCGAAGCGATCGAGGACCTGCTCGAGTTTGTCGAGGATATACTCGATCTCGACTGACAGGAGGACGATGATGATCGGATATGTAACTCTCGGAACCAATGACCTGGAAAAAGCGACGGCATTCTACGATGCCTTGTTTGCCGAAATCGGCATCGGCCGCCTGATGCAGGGCGACAACTTTGTCGCCTGGGGAGCATCAGCCAGCGCGCCCGCCCTGAGCGTGATTACCCCATTTGACGGCGAGCCGGCAAGCGCCGGCAATGGCACGATGGTCGCGTTAGTGATGAGTTCAAAAGAGCAGGTCGAGCAATTGCATCGCAAGGCGATCGAACTGGGCGCGACCAACGAGGGCGACGCCGGGCCTCGCGGTGACACATTTTATGCCGGTTATTTCCGCGATCCGGACGGCAATAAACTCAACGCATTCGTAATGACGCCGACATCATGACTTCCAGTCATCATCGCGGCAGGCGTAGAATGAGAATATGGACGGAATAATCCGCAGCCCGGTAACGATCGCGCTGGATAAGGTGTGCGACCTTGCCGACACATCAGCGTCGGTTTTCTCCGAACTGGCCGATATGGTGGTCGATAGTGAAACCTCGGCAGAGCTTGAGCGTTGTGGCCAGGCGCGGGCGCAGGCCGTCAATGACCTGATCGTTGCCCGCCAGGAAAGCGGCGAGCTGCCTGCCGCGGGCGACCCCGAACGCGCCGCCTTGCAGGCCGTCGGGATGAAACTGGAAAGCCTGGTCAATGACACCGAGGCGATGTACCACAGCCTTGTCGACATGGATGTCGAGCTCAAGGCTGCGGTAACAGCGGCGCTCGAGAGCAGCAGGCACGAGGCAACCGTCGAGCGCGCGCTGCACCTGTTACTGCAAAACCTCGAAGAGACTGCGCAGACCCTCGACCCCCGCTGAAGGTCACCTCCGTGGACCACGGCACTTGTAAAATGCAACTGCTCAGAAAGACTCTGACGCCGAGATGAGCACAACCAGGCTCTATACCCTGTGTTACTGGGCGTTGTTTCTGGCGGTGCTCGCCAATATCGATCTCGGCCTGAACGTGGCGGGTATACCCGTCAACATCCAGCGACTGGTGTTCCTGCTGGTCGTCGCCTGCATCATCGTCGGTGCCGGCCAGCTGCGATTGAGTCGTCCCGCTCTACCGTTTTATTGTATTGCGCCGTTGGCCTGCTACGGCGCGCTGCTGGCGCTGGAGTTGTTTCACAACATCCGCTTGCAGCGCTTCGATGCCGTCGTCGTGGTTTATTTTTTCACATTGCTGCTGATCGTGGTGACCTGTTACCTGCGCGAGTACAGCGCGCAAAAATCGCACCCTACGCTGGTGGCACTCGTCGTTGCTGGCGTCATCGCTACTACGGGTCTGTCAAGCCTTGACTTCGCTACCATTACGCATTCGCTCTCGCTGGATGGCGACTTCTACGACAGCATGCGTCTGCGCTCTACCGACACGCGCAATATCATCAATACCTGGGCCGCAGCAGTCGTCATCGCTTTTACCTTTGTCAGCGACCTGGCCTGGCGCGATGCC
>JABDKV010000113.1 GCA_013002045.1 Gammaproteobacteria bacterium | reverse complement strand
TGTACGCAATGGCCCTCCCACCCCTGATGGCACGCCAGCGCCGGTGCGACGCTCTCGCTCACTCAACATATCGTCCGGCGTCAGACTTCCTTTAGCGAGTCGGCGGTTTGGCTATGGCATACTTGCGCTCGCCCGCCAACCTGAAAGGACATGCTGTGACGCAGTATCACGTCGGATCGGAGATCAAGACGCTCAAAAAGGTGTTGCTGCACCGCCCCGAGATGAGCCTGAAGCGTCTCACCCCGCGTAATTTCGAAGACCTGCTATTCGACGATGTCCTGCGGGTCGAGCGGGCCGCGCAGGAGCATGACCAGTTTGCCAATACCTTGCGTCAGCACGGTGTCGAAGTGCTGATGCTCCAGCGCTTGTTGTCGGAGACCCTGGATCAACCGGAGGCGCGGGAGTGGGTTCTGGAACGACAGGTGTCGGAACATCAGCTTGGACCGGGGCTGGCAGCGGCTATCCGCGAACAGTTTCTCGATTTCGATGGTTCACGCCTGGCATCGGCACTGATCGGCGGTGTGACTCAGGATGACCTCAGCGGCGACTTCACCAGCCTGACCGCCGAATTGATGCTCGGCGCAACGGATTTTGTTTTGCCACCGTTACCCAACCACCTGTTCACCCGTGATACTTCTTGCTGGCTTTACTCGGGTGTTTCGGTCAACCCAATGGCCAAGCCGGCACGGCAGCGCGAAAGCGTCAACCTGAAGGCGATCTACAAGTTCCACCCGAAGTTCAGGGACACCCGCTTCGATGTCTGGTACAGCGGCGATGACTATGCCCAGTTCGGCGCCTCGATCGAAGGGGGCGATGTGCTGGTGATTGGCAATAAGTCGTTGCTGATGGGTATTAGCGAGCGCACCACACCGCAGGCTGTCGAGATGTTGAGTCAGCGCCTGTTCCGCGACGGCGATGTCGAGCGCGTAATCGCCGTGGACCTGCCAAAAATTCGCAGCTGTATGCACCTCGATACCGTCATGACACAGATGGACCACGACAGTTTTAGCGTGTACCCGGCAATCATCAACAACGATACGCCCTGCTGGGAACTGCTGCCAGCGAGTGGTAACGGCATTCGCGTCCGACCACGGCGCAAGTTTTTCAGCGTGTTGGCAAAGGCGATGGGTATCGATCAATTACGCCTGGTCGAAACCGGTGGTGACAAGTACACCGCCGAGCGCGAACAGTGGAATGATGCCAACAACGTACTGACCATCAGCCCGGGTCGCGTACTGGGCTACGAACGCAATGTCTACACCATCGAGAAGATGCAGGATGCCGGTATCGAGGTGATTACTATCCCGGGTGAGGAACTCGGGCGGGGTCGTGGCGGACCACGTTGCATGAGTTGTCCACTGCTACGCGACGACGACTAGTTTCCCCGTGACAATGACACCACTACCGACTTGTAAGCCGGCGTATTGGATTTCTCTGCGGTGTGCTCGAGTGGCACCAAGGGATTGACTTCGGGGTAATAACCCGCCACGCAACCACGTGGAATGTCGAATTCGATCAGGGTGAAACCTGGCAGAGTCCTTTTCTCATCATCGAAATGGCTGGTGATATTGACGACCATGCCGTCGCGCAGTCCCCGTTCATGCAGGTCTTCGCGATTGGCAAACAACACGTAACGTGATCCGCTTACGCCTCGATAGCGATCATTGTCGCTGTAAATTGTTGTATTGAACTGATCGTGACTGCGGATCGACGTCAACAGCAGTTGATCCTCAGCCACCGGCAACTCATCGACCGGGTGAACGGTAAACCTCGCCTTGCCATCGACAGTAGGAAAGCGACGTCGGTCGCGCACCGGGTTTGGCAACACGATTTCGCCATCCTGCGCCATCCTGCGCGCAAAACCGGAAAAGCCCGGGATGACGCTGCCGATATGTTCGCGGATACGATCGTAGTCAGCCGGAAACTCGTGCCAGGCGATGGTATCGTCCGGCCAAAGGCGGCGACCGATATTCGCTACGATATCAACTTCGCTGCGCAGCGTATCCGCCAGCGGCGTGAGCACCCCCTGCGATCGACGCACCACACCCATCGAGTTTTCCACTGTAACGAATTGTTCGCGGGCACCGGTCAGGTCGCGGTCGCTGCGCCCCAGTGCCGGCAGGATCAGGGCGGTATGCCCCGTATACAAGTGTGAATGGTTGAGCTTGGTCGAAACCTGCACACTCAGGCGGCAACGCGCCATGGCCTGTTGTGTACGCGCCGTATCCGGCGTCGCGCTAATGAAATTGCCGCCCATACCCATGAAGAACCGAACCTTGCCCGCGTCCATTGCATGAATGGTCGCGACACTGTCGTAGCCATGGTGGCTGGGTGGATTGAATGCAAACGCTTTCTGCAGGGCGGTCAGGAATGCGGCACTGGGTTTTTCCCAAATTCCCATCGTACGATCGCCCTGTACATTGCTGTGACCGCGAACCGGGCAGGCACCGGCCCCGGAACGCCCGAAATGCCCGCCCAGCAATAGCAGGTTGACGATCTCCTGCATGTTGGCGACAGCGTTGCGATGCTGAGTCAGGCCCATGGCCCAGCAGAAGATCACATTCTTCGCCCCGGCGAAGACTTCAGCGGCTGCTCGTATGCGCTCGATATCGACCCCGCTGACTCGGGTCAGTTCGCCCCACGACCTCGATGCAATGGATTGGCGATACTCATCGAAGCCCGCGGTCAGGCTGGTCAGGAAATCATGATCGATAACCTGACCCGGGCGACTCGCTTCCAACTCAAATAACGCTTTCGCCAGCGCCTGAAACAGGGCCACATCACCATTGATACGCACCGGCAGGTGCAGATCCGCCAGTAAAGTCCCTTTACCGACGTAGCCAGACAGCTGTTGCGGATTTTTAAATCGTCGCAGACCGGTTTCGTCCAGTGGGTTGATACTGACGATGCTGGCACCCCTACGACTCGCCCGCTGCAAAGTCGACAACATCCGCGGGTGATTCGAGCCCGGGTTTTGCCCGGCAATAAAAATGGCATCGGCGTGCTCGAAATCGTCGAGCGAAACCGTCCCCTTGCCGATTCCTATCGCTTCAGTTAACGCGTACCCGCTGGATTCATGACACAGGTTGGAACAGTCGGGCAGGTTGTTGGTACCGAGACGTCGCGCCAGGAGTTGGTACAGGAAAGCGGCCTCGTTGCTGGTTCTGCCGGAGGTGTAAAAAACAGCCTCATCGGGCGTGGCCAGGTCGGCCAGTTCGGCAGCAATCAGGTCGAATGCTTCGTCCCACTCGAGCGGTTCGTAGTAATGGCTGCCTTCACGCAGAATCAGCGGTTCGGTCAACCGTCCCTGTGCGTTGAGCCAGCGACCGTCCTGTTCGCGCAACGAATCGATACTATGCGCGCTAAAGAACTGGCGATCGGCTCTGCGTTTTACAGATTCATCGGCAACCGCTTTAGCGCCGTTTTCACAGAACTCCGCGTGACTACGTTTACCTGGCTCGGGCCACGCACAGCCAGGGCAATCGAAGCCTTCGCGTTGGTTGACGTAGCGTAAGGCGCGCGTGCCACGACCAATCCCCGCTTTGCGCCACGCGTGTGACAGGGCATTTAGCACCGCGGTAAGCCCCCCGGCCGTCTCCTTCTGCCCGCTGACTTTGGATGGGCGCTTAGCTGTCACGATAGCGGTGCGCCCGGGTGCCGAAACGTGTCCAGATCGTCGTCGCCGGGGCGCGGCTTGAGGCAGGCAAAATCTTTCTCGACGAGTATCTGCAGCGGCCCGTGTTGCCCGGAAATAGTGACTTCGTCGGACTGCGCCCACTGCATGATGCGGGCCCGCGGCACAGTAACCTGCAACAGGTCGTGTTCTAACCCGGCAGACAGGTTGTCGACCGCTCCGGAACAGACCTTGTAGGTCAGCGCACCCTGAGCCAGGTTCATCGTGACACTACATGCGCCACCCGATGCAAGTTCAGCGACCTCGGTTTGTGTCAGGCGCAGCCTCAGGCTATCGCCCTTGATTCTCATTTTCATACGATACGTTCTGCCCTGGTGTAAATATTGAAGCGATCCTGGCGTAGAAATCCAACCAGGGTCATACCAAACTCGTCAGCCAACTCAACGGCCAGGCTCGATGGAGCGCCCACCGCCGCCAGAAAAGGCATACCGGCACGGACCGCCTTCTGCACCAGTTCGAAACTGGCCCGGCCACTGACCAGCAAACCACGTCCCGCTGCTGGCAACTCAGCCTGCAGCAACAGCCGTCCGACGACTTTGTCTACCGCGTTGTGCCGACCAACATCCTCGGCAACATGAAGGAGGTTTCCATTGCGTGCGAATACTGCCGCCGCATGAATACCGCCGGTCATGGCAAAGCCCGGCTGCTGGTCGCGCAGGCGACTGCCCAGCGTGCTTAGCATCGTGGCCGCGAACTGAGTCGGGTCGGATGCGGGGCTGTGACTGCACACGGTTTGCAATGCCGCGATCGACTGCTTGCCACAGACACCACAACTCGAGGTGGTGTAGAAATGGCGCCGCAGTCGCTCGATATCGACCCTGGCAGCGGCGCGTAAGTGAACGATGACAACGTTACTGTCATTATCACAGCTATCGACATGGTCGATATCCGCGGCTTGCTGCACGATCGCCTCACTGTACAAAAACCCCAGAGCCAGCTCGGCATCGTGACCCGGTGTGCGCATGGTGATGGAAATACTCTGGCCGCGTTCAGCCAGTTGCGGGTGTACCAGCCGAATTTCGAGTGGTTCCTCGACAGCCACGATATCGTCTTCAATATCGCGCCCGGTGGTCGCAACGCGTGCGATAGCCAGCGACATCGTGTTGCTCATGCTGGCGATTATATCTGCCCTCAGGCCGACCTGCTCGCGTATGATGCCCCCATGCAGGCTGCATTAATCCTCGCAATCTTGCTTCTTGCGATCGTGGTGGCGGAATGGCTGGCCAGGAACACCTGGTTGCGCCAGGTCGGTGCTGCACTGCTGGTCATCCTGTTTGCAGCTATAGCGGCAAACCTGGGCATCATCCCGTCCGCTTCAAACGCACCACCCCTATACAGCGGCGTGTTTCACTATGTTGCACCGTTCGCGATATTCGTGCTGCTGCTCGAAGTCGATCTCGGACGGCTGCGCGAGGCTGGCTTGCCTATGCTGGCGGCCTTCGTCATCGGCTCGCTGGCCACCGCCGCGGGCACCTTCGCCGGTCTGTGGGTGACACCACTGGCAGCGCAACTCGGTGACCTGACGCCGGCACTGGGAGGCATGTTCACAGCCACCTATACCGGTGGCAGCGTTAATTTCAATGCGCTGGCACTGCATTACGAGGTCAATGCCGAAGGGGTGCTGTATGCGGGCGCACTGGCGGTAGACAACATCATGACCATGGTGTGGATGCTGGTGACTTTGTTACTGCCGCGCGTGCTTGGCCGCGGCAGCAAGGCGCCATCAATGGCTGTTAGCCCGAAAGCGCGCGCAGCGACAACCGGCACCATAGATATACCGGGACTCGCTACCCTGCTGATGCTGGCAGCGGCCGCGATCTGGTCATCCGAAGTATTGGCAGGCGCATTGGACAGCGTCGGCATAACCGTGCCATCGATACTGATCCTGACTACGATAGCGCTGGTGCTGGCCCAACTCGGCCCGGTCAAGCGTATCGGTGGCGCCAAGGTCATTGGTATGCTCGCGCTGCACCTGTTTCTTGCGGTCATTGGTGCTCATGCCGAAATAGCCGCCCTGATCGGTATTGGCGACCTTGGTCTGACGTTGCTGCTGTTCGTCACGGTGCTGTTGCTTGTCCATGGCGGCATCCTGATTTTGTGTGGCCTGTTCCTGCGGGACTGGCATGTCATTGCGATAGCCTCGCAGGCGAACATCGGTGGTGCGACAACGGCAATCGCACTCGCCGAGGTCTTTGAGCGTGACGATCTTGTAATCCCGGCGATACTGGTCGGATCACTCGGGATGGCGCTCGGTACTTACCTGGGATTTGCCGTGGCCGGATTTTTGGCGGCCTGAGGAGACGTAAATGAAACTATTGTCGTTACTGCTAATAATTGTCGCAGCCTCCGCCCAGGCACAGCCGGTCACAGCACTGGTCGGCGGACGTTTGATCGACGGGTTTGGTGGCGCACCCATCGCCGACAGCGTCATTTTGATCGAGGGCGAACGTATCGTCGCGGTCGGCACGGTAGAGACTTTGCCCGTGCCGGACGACGCGATTCGTATTTCGAC